>NZ_RZQL01000009.1 GCF_003997935.1 Mesorhizobium sp. M7A.F.Ca.US.006.01.1.1 | reverse complement strand
GCACCCGCCGAAGAACAGCAGCCGCGCAGGAAGAAGCGCGACCAGCAGCAGCAGACCGAGCAGGCGCCCGCCGAACAGGCAGCACCCGCCGAGGAACAGCAGCCGCGCAGGAAGAAGCGCGACCAGCAGCAGACCGAGCAGGCGCCAGCTGAACAGGGAGCACCCGTCGAGGAACAGCAGCCGCGCAGGAAGAAGCGCGACCAGCAGCAGCAGACCGAGCAGGCGCCCGCCGAACAGGCAGCACCCGCCGAGGAACAGCAGCCGCGCAGGAAGAAGCGCGACCAGCAGCAGCAGACCGAGCAGGCACCGGCCGGCCAGGCAGAACCGGCCAACGACAACCAGCCCGCCGAGCAGGCCAAGCCGCGCAAGAAGAACCAGCAGGCCGAACCTGAAGTTGCCCCGACGCCGAAGGAAGCTCCTGCTGGGGAGGCGACGGCACCTGCCGGGCAACAGCCTGCGGCCCAGGGCGAGCAACCTCAGGACACGACGAAGAAGCGTGACAGAAAAACCGTTGGCGAGCAGCCTGCCACAGGCGAACAACCAGCCAATGGTGAGACGGCAGCACCTGTCCAGGGTGAAAACCCGGTACAGGGCGAAGCGCCGGTCGATCCCAACGCCGCTCCCATTCTGGACAGCCAGAAGGATGCCGAGCGCAAGGGCGGCGGCCGGAAACGGGGCGACAAGAACGGCCAGCAGAATGGCGAGCAGCAAGATGGTGGGCAGAATGCCCAGCAAGGCGGCGATCAGGGTCGCAAGCCCGCGGTCGCTCCCGTCGATCAGGGCCCGCCTCCGACCGACGACAAGGCCGCACAGCAGGAGATCAAGCCCGAGAAGATCGCGCCGGTGACTGAGGAAAAGGGCACGCGCGTAGAGCGTGCGCCCGATGAGAACGTCCGTGACCGCCGGCGTCCGAAAGGCGTCGACGTCGTCAGGGAACTCGGCGACCGCGTCATCCTGCAGTTCAACAATCAGACATTCGTCGAGAGCAATGACGCCCCGCGCATGACCCGCGGCGCCAGGAACGTCTATTATGAGGATCTCTCGGGCAATCGCACCCGGGAAATCGTCGAGCGTGACAACGGTGTCCAGATCGTCACCATCCGCAACCGCTATGGCGACGTCATCCAGCGTTCGCGCATTGCGCCGGATGGACGCGAATATGTGCTGAGCTATGTCGACGAGCGGCACTATCAGGATGACAACGACTGGCGCGATCCAGGCGATGACCTGCCGCCGATGCGACTGACCATCCCGCGCGAGGAATACATTCTGGACTCCGAGGATGTCGAGGATCCGGACGACTACTACACTTTCCTCGAACAGCCGCCGGTCGAGAAGGTCCAGCGCCTCTACTCGATCGACGAGGTCAAGCGTTCGGCCCGGGTGCGCGACATCGCACGCCGCGTCGATCTCGACACGCTCAACTTCGAATTCGGCTCGGCCTCGATCTCCGACACCGAGGTGCAGAAGCTCGAGGGCGTCGCCACGGCCATGGAGAAGCTGTTGAAGAAGAACCCGGCCGAGACCTTCCTGATCGAAGGTCACACCGACGCGGTCGGTACACCGGAGGCTAACCTGGCCCTTTCCGACCGCCGCGCCGAAGCGGTGGCGGAGGCCTTGACCAACGCCTTCGGCATCCCGCCGGAAAACCTGACGACGCAGGGTTATGGCGAGGAGTATCTGAAGGTCAACACGACGGCGCCAAACCGCGAGAACCGGCGCGTCGGTATCCGCCGCATCACCTCGCTGGTGGCACCGGTGGCCAGCAACAATTAGGTCATGATTTCAAAACCATGACCCGGTTTGTGGAATCGGCACGAGAAGCATCCATCCCCGGCACCGCCGGGGGTGGATGGATGTGACGGGTTCAACAAGAATTGTACGGGCATTAGACACGGCTCATTGAATCGCGAGCCCAGCCACCCCAGATTCGGTGCTGGGCGTTCCCTGCCCCGTCCCGACTCCAGCGGGACGCATTGAGCCCCGCCGGACCTGTTCGGCGGGGTTTTTTGCCTTGCAAACGGTGGCGGCCTGGCCGAATACGGCCATTGTCTGAGAGATAACCAGCCGGAATCATCCCATGAAGCGTCTCGAACTCGCCATCGAATCGATCATTCTCGCTTCACGCTGGCTGCTCGTCGTCTTCTATATCGGCCTGGCCCTGGCATTGGCCGTCTATGCGCTGTCCTTCGGCAAGAAGCTTTATGAGTTCATTACCCTGGCGTTCACGCTCGGTGACACCGACACCATCCTGAAGATGCTCGGCCTGATCGATGCCGCGCTGGTCGCATCGCTGGTGGTGATGGTCATCATCTCGGGCTACGAGAATTTCGTCAGCCGCTTCGATGACCAGGACGGCGGCGTGCACTGGCTGGGCACCATCGATGTCGGTTCGCTGAAGGTCAAGGTTGCCTCGACCATCGTCGCCATCTCGTCGATCCACCTCTTGCAGGTGTTCTTGAACTCGTCCTCCTACACGACCGACCAGTTGATGTGGCTGACCATCATCCATCTCGCCTTCGTCGTCTCGGCGCTCATGCTCGCCTATATCGACCGGCTGATGGGCCTCAGCAAAGGCAAGAAGGACGAGGCGTGATCAGCCACCTTCTCCCCGTGAAACGTCTACGCTATGCACAACTGGCGTGACTGATCGGCCCGAGGCCTGATTACCACGTGGTTCCCCCAATCCGTCGCTGCTTCGCAGCGCCACCTTTCCCCCTCCGGAGGGAAAGGAAAGGAGCGTTGCTGGACGAGCGCTGACGGCAAAAGCTTGGCGCCTTTCCTCTACCCCGTCGATCGGGGGAGAGGTGGCTCGGCAAAGCCGAGACGGAGTGGGGGTCGACCAGCGCCGCATAAGACAATGCATGCGCCAACCTGCCATGCAACCCTATCGCCAAAGACCAGTTGCTTGGAGATGTGTACATGCCGTAGCCGTTTACGGGGAGAAGATGCCGGCAGGCGGATGAGGGGCGGCGCAGACAGCGGTTGATTCAGCTAGTAGATGCCTTTGACGTTCGTCGTCGAATTCGCAAACACCTCGTCAGGGACAAAAAAGTCGCCGGCTAGTGGCCCGGTCGCATCAGGCGCATAGATCGAGAAATCGCTGACGCCCTCGGCGCGCAGCACCTCTTCGTCGATGTAGAAATTGCCGGTCGCTTCGCGCGCCGGCCGCATGAAAATGGCATGCGCGGCATCGGCCATGATGTCGGGCAAACGGCTCATCGCCGCTACGGTTGCCCCACCGAGCAGATTGCGCACCGCCGCCGTGTCGATGGTCGAGATCGGCCACAGCGAATTGACCGCGATGCCGTCCTTGGCGAACTCCGCACTCATGCCCAGCGTGCACATCGACATGCCGAATTTGGCCATCGTGTAGGCGACGTGGTTTTTGAACCACTTGGCCTTCATGTCGAGCGGCGGTGCCAGATTCAGGATGTGAGGGTTTCCGTCCAACTTCAGGTGCGGAATGCACATTTTGGACACCAGGAAGGTACCGCGCGTGTTGATCTGATGCATCAGGTCGTAGCGCTTCATGTCGGTCTCCAGCGTGCCGGTGAGTTGGATGGCGCTGGCATTGTTGACGCAGATGTCGATGCCGCCGAACTTTTCCACGGTCCTGGCGACCGCCTCGGCCACCTGTGCCTCCTCACGGATGTCGCACAAAACAGGCAGCGCATTGCCGCCGGCCTTCTCGATCTCTTCGGCAGCGCTATAGATCGTGCCCGGCAGCTTCGGATGCGGTTCGGCGGTCTTGGCCGCGATCGTCACATTGGCGCCGTCACGCGCGGCGCGCAACGCGATCGCCAGCCCGATGCCGCGCGATCCGCCGGAGATGAACAGCGTCTTTCCCTTGAGCGACATTTCCTTGCGCCTCCCTTGCAACACAACAGGCGCGAAGCTTTGCGCGGCAGGCGACCACAGCGCAAGACCCGACACGCTGGACACCGAGTTACGCAGCGTAGGGTTTAAGGATTAAACGAGCACCAGCCCCTGCCGCATCGCAATGGCAATCGCGTCGGTGCGGTTGGCGGCACCGAGCTTGATCAGGATTGCGGCGACATGAAACTTCGCGGTGTGCACGGAAATGTTGAGCCGCCGCGCGATCACCTTGTTGGGCGCACCCTCGGCCAGCAGCGCCAGCACTTCCGCCTCGCGCGGCGACAGCGAAGGCCGGACGGCATGCTCGTCGGAGGTTTCATCTTCGAACGGCTCGCCATCGCCGGCACGGAAATCCTCATGACGTCCGATTCCGCGCTCGCCCGATACCCGATAGCCGGCCGCGGCCAGCCGCACTGCTGCAGCGATCAACAGATCGTCCGCGCCCACCGGCATGACGGCCAACACCTCACGCCGCTCGTCGCCGCGTCCCGACAGCAGCACCCTTGGAATGGAGGCCGGCACCGCCTCACCGCTCCGGTCGTCAACGATGGCGACGTCGGCCCTGCCGGCCACCACCGGCAACAGGTCGTCGCTAGCGGCCAGCGAGGCCGCCAGGCGCTCGGCGCGTGACGCATCGCCAAGCGCAATCAGCACCACCAGCCGCCGCGAGACGGCACCGTCATGCATGATCCGGTCGCTGGTGAGCGTGTCCATGGATGCCCTCAGCTCAGCGGCTTTTCGCCGATGGTCAGCGCGACATCGCGCCGTTCGCCGCCGCGCACCAGGCCGAGCGTCACCAAAGCGCCGGCACTGTCCGGTCCGAGCCTGCGGATCAGGTCACGCGGGCCATGCACCGCCTCGCCATTCCACGCCACGATGATATCGCCGAGAGAGAGACCGGCGGCCTTGGCGGGACCGTCGTCATCGAGACTCATCACCATCGCGCCGTGCGCGTTGCGGTCGCGCACCGGATGCAGGCCGGCGCCGAGATAGCCGCGCGCGACATGGCCTTTCTCACGGAGGGTCGCAACCGCCCGCTCGATCGTCTCGTAAGGCATGACCAGCGCCCGGTAGCGCGGTCCGAACAGCAGCATGCCGATCAGCGCACCCTTGGCGTCGAGAACCGGGCCGCCCTCGAAACGGCCGCCGGCGCCGACGGCAAGATTGATGCGCCGGTCGATGGTGCCGCCGCGCATCGAGCGCCAGGCCGGACCGACTTCGCCGACCGAACCTGAGACGGCCAAAGCGGAACCCTGGCTGTTGCCGATGGCAATGGCGATGTTGCCCGGCCGCACCGCATCCGCCTTGGCCAGCGCAGGCGCTGTAGTCGCGTCAGCGGGCTTCAGCAGGGCGACGCCCGTTGAAGGATCGCGACCAATCAGTTCGGCCTTCACCGTCTCGCCCGAGGTCAACACCAGCTCGATCTCCTCGCCGGCCTCGACAGCCTCTTCGGCGGTGACGAAATAGCCGTCGCGCCAGTGAAAGGCGGTGGCCGTGCGATGATGATGCGTGGCGAAACTCGCCGTCGCCGGCGCTGCCGTGGCGGCGAGATCGGCGATGGCTTCCGAAAACGCACTCAGATTGAAATCGCTCATGAATATCTCCTGGGTTTTCTCTGCCCCAGATATCGCTCGACAGCGCGCCCGGAGGTACTCGCCTGACGGCTAGTTGCTGGTTTGACTGGCCATCTGGTCAGGTCGCGATGGTTCGGCCCGCTCCGCACATATAGTCATCCTTTCGCCCGAAAACACGGAGCCCTTCCATGGCCCTCGCCGCAGCCAAATTCGAACCTGACGATATATTGCTCGACGCCTATTCGACGACGGTCGCCGATGCCGTCGACCGCATCGGCCCGGCTGTCTGCCGCATCGAGCGCGTCGGCGGTCAGGGCGGCCATGGCTCCGGCTTCGTCATCGCGCCGGACGGGCTGGTCGTCACCAACTTCCACGTCGTCGGTGATGCCAGGACAGTGCGTGTCTCGATGCCGGACGGCGCCTCCCGCGAAGGCCGCGTGCTTGGCCGAGACCCCGACACCGACATCGCGCTGGTGCGCGCCGACGGAAGCTTTGCCGATATCGCACCGCTCGCTGATTCCAAGCGGCTGCGGCGCGGCCAGATCGCCATCGCCATCGGCAATCCGCTCGGCTTCGAATGGACCGTCACCTCCGGCGTCGTCTCGGCGCTTGGCCGCTCCATGCGCGCCTCGACCGGCCGGCTGATCGATGACGTCATCCAGACCGACGCAGCGCTCAACCCCGGCAATTCCGGCGGGCCGCTGGTGTCGTCGGCCGGCGAGGTCATCGGCGTCAACACCGCCATGATCCATGGCGCGCAAGGCATCGCCTTCGCGGTTGCCTCCAACACCGCCAATTTCGTCATTTCGGAGATCATCCGGTTCGGCCGTGTCCGCCGCGCCTTCATCGGCGTCTCGGCCGACACCGCCAGTTTGCCGCGCCGCGCCGCCTTGTTGTCGCAAGTCTCGACCAGCACGGCGGTTCGCCTGCGCAGCGTCGAGAAGGACGGCCCGGCGGCCAAGGCCGGCCTGAAAGAAGGCGACATCATCGCCGCCATCGACGGCCGTCCCGTCACCGGCGTCGACGACCTCGTGCGCATCCTCGACGCCGAACGCATCGGCCGCGAGACGCTGTGCACCGTCGTGCGCCGCACCGGCGTCAGCCAGGTGACGGTGACGCCGGTGGCAAGGGCCAGTTGAGGCGGGCGCTCAGGCTCCCGCCACCCCTTCCGTATACTGCGCCAGAAACGCCTCGCTCGGCGGGATCGGCTTGATGACGTCGATCAGCACGCCATTGGGGTCCTTGGTGATGAAATGGCGCTGGCCGAAGGGTTCGTCGCGCAGAGAGCGCAGGATCGGCAGGCCGGCGGTGACGACCCGCTCATAGACGGCGTCCGGGTCGCGAACCTCGAAACTGATCAGCAGGCCCGAAGTGCGGCCCCGCCCCTCTTCCGGGATTGTCTCATGGTCGCCCTGGACGATGCCGAGATTGACTCTTCTGTCCTCCACCGATTGCAGATGCACATACCAGTCGCTTTCGAACAGCGGCTGGAAGCGGAAATGCTTCACATAAAAAGCTGTCGTGCCGGCGACGTCGCCGGTCATCAGCACCGGGTAATAGCTCGTCGTCTTCATCCTTTCCTTCTCCCGTCAATTAACATACAGTCTGCATGTAAACCGAATTAACATACAGGCTGCATGTATGCAACACGATTCCGCGCGTCGTTCCAACCGTGATCGCACCGAAGCGACGCGCGCCGTCCTGATTGCCGCGGCGCGAAAGCTGTTCACCGAAAAATCCTATGCCGAGACCGGCACGCCAGAGATCGTCGCCGTCGCCGGCGTGACGCGCGGCGCGCTCTATCATCACTTCGCCGACAAGCAGGCGCTGTTTGCCGCCGTGGTCGAGCAGGAGGCGGCAGCGGTCGCCGAGGAGATCGAGCGCGCCTCGCCGCCATCGCTGTTTGCCCACGACGCGCTGATTGCCGGCTCCGACGCCTATCTCGCCGCCATGCGCGCACCGGGCCGCACGCGGCTGCTGCTGCTCGACGGCCCGGCCGTGCTTGGCCGTGCCGCCATGGACGCGATCGACAATCGCCACGGCAATCGCTCGCTGCGAGAGGGGCTGGTCGCGGCCATGCGGGCGCAAACGATGACGAGGTTGCCGGCCGACGCGCTGACCGCGCTGCTCGGCTCCGCCTTCGACCGTGCCGCCCTGGCCATCGAGGCCGGCGCCTCGGCGCAAGATTACCGCGCCGTGCTCATGGCGCTGATCGATGGACTGTCTCGTGCTCCTCATCAGGCACCTCGCCCGGCTCGAACTCGTTGAAGCAGCCGAGCTGGCGCTTGAACTGGTCGATGAGCCAGGCCGCCGCCGGCTTCGGGCTGCGATCGTTGCGATGCATGGCAAACAGCGGCGAGCTCACCTCCCTGAAGGATTCGAGGTCGATTTCGACCAGCCGGCCACTCGCCAGGTCGTCTGATATCAGCCAGCGCGGCAGCCCGCCCCAGCCCAGCCCCTCGCGCATCAGCATATGCTTGGTGCGCACATCCGTCAGCCGCCAGGTGCGGTAGGCGAAGACGCCGAAATCGCGTCCCTTGGTGCGCTCCGACTGGTCGGTAACGACAAGCTGCGTGTGTTCGCGCGCATCCTCGATCGCCACCGGCTTCGGCAGCAAGGCCAGCGGGTGGCTGGGTGCGGCGGCCAGCACGATCGACATGACGCCGATGCGCACAAGATGCACGTTGACCTCGCCCAGCAGGCCACCAATGCCAAGGTCGGCCTGGCCGCTGACGACATGGTCGGGGATCAGGCCGAGCGTGCCGATATGTAGCCGCAGCATCACGGTCGGAAACTGCGCCTCGAACGCCTTCAGCACCCGCACCAGCACCGGCGACGGCAACGCTGAATCGACCGACAGTGCGACTTCAGCCTCAAGCCCCTGATGATGGCCGTCGACGCGCGAGCGGATGCGCTGCAGCACGCCGATCATGCGCCGCGCATCCTCCAGCATCGCCCGGCCGATCTCCGTCAATTGCGGCTCGCGCGTGCCCTCGC
Organism: Mesorhizobium sp. M7A.F.Ca.US.006.01.1.1; assembly: GCF_003997935.1. Taxonomy (GTDB): domain Bacteria; phylum Pseudomonadota; class Alphaproteobacteria; order Rhizobiales; family Rhizobiaceae; genus Mesorhizobium. Next base: position 51,939 of record NZ_RZQL01000009.1, on the reverse strand, counting down.
GCTCGAACAGTTTCAACCCAAGCTGCGCCTCGAGATTGGCGATGCCGTAGCTGATCACGGACTGTGCCCTGTTGAGCTTGCGGCCGGCGGCCGAGAAGCTGCCGGCATCAGCGACCGTCACAAAGATCTGAAGTTGATCGAGCGTCGGATTGGGCTGCATCATCATATCCATTTAATGGATGGATCGTATAGAAAATATACCAGTTTATCGAATGGATCGATAGCCCCATATCTGGCGGGACAAATCATTTCAACCGCTGGAGAGCCCAAAATGTCCATTCTTCTTGTCACCTCAAGCCCGCGCGGCGCGGCCTCGCATTCGACACGCATCGCCACCGAATTCGCCGAAAAGCTCGTTGCGGCCGATCCGTCGAACACGCTTGTCGTGCGCGACCTCGTCGCCAATCCGTTGCCGCATATCGATGCCGACTATGCGACGGGCATCTATACCCCAGCCGAAGCGCGCACCCCGCGCCAGGCTGAAGTCGTCGGCGTCTCCGATGTTGTACTCGACGAGCTGTTTGCCGCCGACACGGTGATCCTGGCCACAGGCTTCATCAACTTCAACATTTCCTCGACGCTGAAATCCTGGGTCGACCACATCTCCCGTTCCGGCAAGAGCTTTGCCTATGGCGAGAACGGCCCCAAGGGCCTCGTCACCGGCAAGAAGGTCTATATCGTGCTGGCTTCGGGCGGCATCTATTCGGAAGGCGCTGCCGTTCAGTTCGATCACGCCATTCCCTACCTGCGCGGCGTGCTCGGCTTCCTCGGCATGACCGATGTCGATGTCATCCGCATCGAAGGCGTCGGCATGGGCCCTGACGCGGTGACCGCAGCGCTCGCCAAGGCGACCGCCAAGGTCGATGCCGTGGTGGCCGCCAGCCAGGGTGTCGCGGCTGCGGCGTAACGAGCCGAAATTTGTCCGCATCGAAAGGCAGGCGTGCGCGCCTGCCTTTTGCGTTCTAGCCAATGAAATGCCTGAGCAACCCCGCCGAAGCGACCCCGATCAGCACAGTCGGCAGCATGGAAAATCGCGTGGCTGCGATCAAGGTAATGGCCAGCGCCAGAAGGTCGGCCGGATTGCTCGAGACAAAGGCGGGCGCGATGACAGAGATCAGCACGCAGCCGGGCGCCGCTTCCATCACCGCCGTGGCACGGGCGCTGAGCGTGCGGTTGCGCAGCACGACATAGCCGCCGATGCGCGTGAAATAAGTGACGCCGGCCATCAGCACGATGGTGAGAAGGGTCACGGCATCAATCATGCATCACCCGCCATCAGCCAGGCCGCGACCAGTCCCGACATGGCGCCCGCGGCGACATACCAGGCACCGGGAACGAAGAGATAGAACAGTGCTGCAACGACCAGGCTGCCCAGCCAGGGCCGCGCCGCCGCAATGCCTGTCCACATGCCGCGCATCAGCACCAGGAAGACAGCCGGGAAGGCCATGTCGAAACCATAGGTCCCGACGTCGCCGAGCATCGGGCCGAGCACGGCACCGAGCGTGGTGAAGGCCACCCAGGTGAGATACATCGCCAGCGCCGCGCCCATATAGTAGCGCGGGCTGAAGGCCGGCGTGATGCCGGCGGCGGCCCGCTGTTTGGCATCGGCCAGGCCCAGCGCCCAGCTTTCATCGCACATAAGGAAAAGCGCCGGAAACACCTTGCGCCGTGGCAGGTCGCGCAGGAATGGCGCCAGGGCCGCTCCCATCAGCAGATGGCGGCTGTTGACCAGGAAGGTGATGGCGACGATGAGCACGATGTGCGGCGGCGACGTCCACAATTGGATGGCCGCGAATTCCGAGCCGCCGGCGAAGTTCAGCCCTGTCATCATGGACAGTTCAACCGTGCTCAAGCCTTTCTGCGTGGCCTGGGCGCCAAGCACCAGCGCATAGGGGATGGTGCCGAACAGCACCGGCGCGCAGGACGCCACGCCACGGCGGAATTCGGATTTCGAACCATCTGCCATCGCCTCGACTGCCTGTGAAATGCTCATGTGTCTCCACTGGCGCGCCTCGCGGCCGCCGCTTCCGGGTTGCGTCTGGACTCCCGTGATGTCGGCCGCAAACATAGCGGCACCGGCTCACAATTTGGTTGCGAAGATTGTTGTATTTCATCAGAATTTGGCATCAGATGCCACGAAGTTATAAATAGATGGAATCCGAAGCCATGAAACTTGATGAGATCGACAAGCGGATACTGCGGGCGCTGCAGCGCGACGGCCGCATGGCCAACAACGATCTGGCCAATGAGGTCGGGCTGTCGCCATCGCCTTGCCTGCGTCGCGTGAAGTTGCTGGAGGAGGCCGGTGTCATCGACCGCTACGTCGCCGTGCTCAACCCGGCCAGTATCGGCAAGGGTCTGACCTTCTTCACCCGCATCTGGCTGAAGACGCAGGACGAGGACACGATCGAGCATTTCGCCACCGAAGTCGCCAAGCTTCCGCAGGTGATGGAGTGCTATTTGATGCTCGGCGATTGCGACGCCATGGTGCGCGTCGTGGCGGGCGGCATCGACGATTACCGCCGTTTCCAGTCGGAGCATTTGAGCCGCATCAAGGGCGTGCAGAACGTCAAGACAGACGTCCCCAGCCAGACGATCAAATACACGTCGGAACTGCCGATCTGATCTACCGAAAACGGCGCCCTTTCAAACTGGATAAAAAATGCAACCGGATTGTAGGATCGGCCTCGGTGCCGGCGTCCTTCGGATGCAAGCAGCGCTGAGCGCTGCCCTCTGGCATGGGAGATTTGAATGAGCCTTTCCTATCGTTGGGTCATCGTCGCGGCTGGCGCGCTGATGTCCTGTGTCGCCATCGGGACGATGTTTTCGCTGGCGATCTTTCTCGAGCCGATAGCGATCGACACCAACTGGTCGCGCGCCGGCATTTCGAGCGCCATGACGCTCAACTTCCTGGTGATGGGCCTTGGCGGCTTCGCCTGGGGCGCGATATCGGACCGTTTTGGCGCCCGCATCGTCGTGATGATCGGTGCGGTTCTGCTTGGGTTGGCGCTGGTGCTGGCCAGCCGCGCCGGTTCGCTGTTGAGCTTCCAGATAACCTACGGCGTGCTGGTTGGTCTCGCGGCAAGCGCCTTTTTCGCGCCGATGATCGCGCTGACCACGGGCTGGTTCGACACCAACCGCAGCCTTGCCGTCTCGCTGGTCTCGGCCGGCATGGGCGTGGCGCCGATGACGATTTCGCCCTTCGCCCGCTGGCTGATTTCGGCCTATGACTGGCGCACCGCCATGTTCGACATCGGCATTACCGCCTGGGTATTGCTGTTGCCGGCGGTGCTGCTGGTGCGCCAGCCGCCGAAGCCCGTCGTGGCCGATACCGGCTCCGCGCCGGTTGCCGAAGGTGCCGGCCTGACGGTCGGCCAGGCGCTGCGCTCACCGCAGTTCATCGTGCTGGGGCTGACCTTCTTTGCCTGCTGCGCAGCGCATTCCGGGCCGATATTCCATATGGTCAGCTATGCCATGCTGTGTGGCGTCGCCCCCATGGCAGCTGTCTCGATCTACAGTGTCGAAGGCCTGGCGGGCCTCGGCGGCCGGCTCTTCTACGGCGTGCTGGCCGACCGGCTGGGCGTCAAACCGGTGCTGATCGCGGGCCTGGCGATCCAGGCGATCGTCATTGCCGCCTATCTCTCGATCAGCCGACTTGAGCAGTTCTACATGCTGGCCGTTATCTTCGGTGCCACCTATGGCGGCGTCATGCCGCTCTATGCGGTGCTGGCGCGCGAATATTTCGGCCAGCGCATCCTCGGCACCGTGTTCGGCGCCGCCACCATGCTGTCCAGCCTCGGCATGGCGCTGGGACCGCTTGCCGGCGGCATGGTATTCGACGCCTACGCCAACTATTCTTGGCTGTTCATCGGCTCGGCTCTTATCGGGCTCGGCGCGGTCGGCATCGCCATCGCGTTCCCGCCACTGCCGCGCAGGGAGTTGCAAGTGGCTTAGTCCGGGTCGATTTCCCAAACCTTTGCTGGCCAGGCACGCAATCAGCTTGGCCGGTTTGGTTCGCTGCGGATCCTGTCCCCTGTTTCATCCGTTCCCCGTTGTGCGAGTGCGGAAGTCCACGGCCAACGTTTGCACCAAGCGACGACCGACCTCGCGCACCCTGTCCACACCAGTGAGGGGCACCCTTATGGCCGAACATCCTAGTGGAAGAGAAAACAACAGAATTGCAGCGAGCGCTGTTGCCGACGACGATCCGCGTCTCGCATTCATTTATCAAGAAGCGGTGAGAGGTCTCACGCAACAGCAAACCCTTGTGGAGAACATGAGCAGCCGCGCCGGCAGCCTCGTCTTCGCCACCGCATTCGCAAACTCATTGCTTGGCGGTGCAGCCCTTTCCAACGGGCTTGGGCCTTGGGACTGGACTGCGGTGGCCCTGCTGTTCGGCATCGGCGGGCTGATCGTCTTCATGCTTTGGCCCTACCACCAATACACATTCCGCTTCGATCCCGAAGAGTTGCTTGACCAATATGTCGACGGCGACAGGCCGACGACGATGTCGGACATGCGCCGCGCGCTTGCCCTTCGCATCAAGGCGGACATGGCCGGCAACTGGCGAATTATCCAGCGGCTGCGGAAGGCGCTGCAGGTTGCGTTGCTGTTCCTGTTGCTTGATATCCTGGCCTGGCTTTTGGCGATTGCGGACGTTTAAGCCGGAGGGCACCCGGCTCTGCCCGGCCGACGCTTGAATGACAGGCAACCTACGATGGATCGAAAAGCTTTCTTGAGCATTTAAGCTTTGGCTAATAGTAGCCCAGGAGAGAACCAATGAAAAAGACGCTGCTCATTTTGAGCCTGCTCATTCCGCTCTCGGCGTGCTCCCGGACTGAACAAGGCGCTGCCGTCGGCGGCTTGGGTGGTGCGGCCGTAGGCGCCGCGGTGGCCGGCGACCCTGTGCAAGGGGCGGTTGTTGGCGGTGCGGTTGGCGCAATAGCCGGGGCCGTCATCGGGCACGCCAGCGAAACCGGCCAGTGCAGATATCGCGATCAGTATGGCCGGGTTTACGTTGCACGATGCCCGGAGGGTTACTGACCTCGAGGCGCGTGATCTCTTTCGATCACGCGCCTGCTCCGGAGGGAGATAAGCGAATGGTCTATCGGATCAAAAAACTGCTGGGTTGCTGGTTCGCCGTTGTCAGCGCCGCCGCAATATATGTCGCATCCACAGCCGCGATCTCCGCCGCGCCGGTTGATGCCAAGACGATTGCCGATCACTTCTCGTCGGTAAGGTCCATGTCCGGGGACTTCGTCCAGTCGGGTCCAAATGCGGAAAGGACCCGTGGCAGGTTTTTTCTACAACGCCCCGGCAAGATCCGGTTCAACTATGCAGGCCAATCTGGGATCAGCGTGATTGCGGATGGCAAATCCCTGGTGGTTCATAACAAGAGACTGAAGACGTCGCGGCTGCATGCTCTCTCGAAGACGCCGCTTAAGCTGCTGCTCGACAACAAGGTCGACTTCTCCGGCAGTCGCCTCAAAAGCATCAGAGAAGACGGCGCCCAAGTTACCGTCAAGCTGGCCGACAGATCGGCTTTCGGCAATTCGAACATCTCCATGGTGTTCGACAGAAAATCGCTCGATCTGCGCAGATGGAGCCTCACCGACGAGAAGGGACTTACCACAACGGTGACCATCTCAAATGTGAAGCAGGGCGTTCGCGCGCCCGAGGGCACCTTCGTTATCGACTATGCGGCAAACCGTGAATTCAACACGACAACGAAATAGCCGAAACTGCAGCCATAGTCACAGCGCCGGAACCAATAGGATCATCGGCGGTTTAGTCCATGAAGGGACCGGAACCGCAAAGGACGCGGCACAATGATTGAAATTCACAGCATCGAAGCGGCCAACGCCAGACTGCGCATAAGGAGAGCAGAGAACTCTTTGAAGCGCGCCAATGACTTGCTGGACGAGGAAGGCGGCGTCGCCCTTAATCTGGCATTGTGCGGCCGGATAAGGGCCGCGCAAAGGCACCTGATCGAGGCCAGGGCACGCCTGATGACGATCGACCCCGCTAGGACCAATTGATCCGCTGGCGGCCGCACGTCAATCCCTGAACGATAGATTTATCGCGGCGCAAGGCCCGCGTGGTTAGGCGTTAGTCTGGTGGCGACGATCCGCCCTCGGCCCTACCCGAAAATCCGCTCGCCCTGTTCGTCGACCAGTTGGATGCCCTTCTTGATCGAGATGTCGACGGCGTCGTCGAGCCCGGCGAAGCGGTCGGCGCGGATGAATTTGTGTTCCTTCACCACGCCGTCGATCTCCCTGGAGACGACGCCGCACGTCTGGTACTGGCCATCCGCCTTGTAGGGCGTGGCGCTGACCAGGAAGCCCTTGTGCTCGACCTGCTTGGCTGGCGCTGCACTCGTCGGCTCGGCCGTCTGGGTTCCGCCGCCGCCACCGCCGAAAAGACGCTTCAGAAAAGACATCGGACTTCCTCCAACAGCATTCATCCCGCATCATGTAGAGCGACGCGGGATGAATTTCACTATCGGTCCTTGGCCCGGCGGGCAAGGGCGGCGTCCCATCGGCCGGACGAGCTTACTTGTGCGACAGCGCTTCCAGCGCCTCGGCGGCAGCTTCGAGGATGGCGATCGCCTCGGCCTGTTTGTCGGCCGGGGCGTCGACGAAGTCGCCCAGAGCCGTGCGCAGCCGGTGGCGGACTGCGCGGAATTCGTCGCGCGCTTCCGAACGATCCCCGCGGCCTCCCCGGCCGCCACGACGCCCGCCCTCTTCGCTCTCGTCGTTCCAGCCGAACCAGTCGCGCGCCTTGGCCATTTTGCGGCCGAAACGCTCGAGATGGTCGAGCACGCCGTCGATCATCTCGCGGTTATCGGCGAGATGCGCCTGGCCCGCTTCGGTGATCGAAAACACCTTCTTGTTGCCGTCGGCGGCGGAGGCGGCATAGCCGGCCTCTTCCAGGAAGGTCAGCGTCGGGTAGACCACGCCCGGGCTCGGGCTGTAGATGCCGCTGGTGCGCTCTTCCAGGGCCTTGATGATGTCGTAGCCGTGGCGCGGTGCCTCGGCCAGCAGCGACAGCGTGATCAGCTTGAGGTCGCCGTCGGCCAACATGCGCCCGGCGCGGAACATGTCGCCCGGGCCGCCGCGTCCTCCGCCGCGGCCGCCGTGGCCGCCGTGGCCGAACGGGCCAAAGCCGCCGCCCCCTCTGCCGCCGAATTTGCCGGCCATGTGCATGAACATGCGTTCGCCGAAATGATTGTTCCCAAAATGTTTGTGCATTGATTGCTCCTTGAGTTGTATCTTACGATATATCTTAATTAGGCAAGCCAATCGACGGAGTCAAGATATATCTTACGATGTATCTGAATGCGACGCCAGAGGCTTGCTTTCACCGGAACGTGCCGCTAGAAGACCCGCGAGCGCCTCGGCTGCTCCGTAAGCGTCTGCCGTCAAGCAACGCATCCAACCCGGTCTTTCCGGGCAATTCAGCCGATCACCGGCGAATGGATGCAATGCGACGGACCGGACACTTCAGGGAAACTCCCAAAATGACTGCAAGACGCCAGCGCAGAAAGCTGCCTGCCCGCTATGCCGCTGTTCTCAGCCCGTTGGTGCTGTCGCTGTTGATGACCTTCATCGTCTCGCTCATCTCGACGTTGAAAAGCCTTGGCTTCCACCCCGACCTGCCGTCCATCTGGCTGACCGCCTGGGGCCTGTCCTGGCTGGTGGCGTTTCCGACGCTGCTGCTGGTGCTGCCGGTGGTACGCCGGATCGTCGGCGCGCTGTGCGAGCCGGCCAGCCGATAGATCGCACGAAAAGGTCCGGAGATGTCCTCCGGACCTTTGCGCTCCGGTCGTCAATCACGAAGCGCTACCAGCGACCCTTGCGCCGGTTCCAGGCATAGAGAAGATCGGCGAAGCGGTCGTAGGCAAAGCGTGTCAGCGGCAAGGCAACCGGATTGCCGAACAAAGTCGCCAGCCAGCCCTCGCCCGGCGTGACCTTCCACACGGCGATGGCGACGTCGGCGCCGACCAGCAGCCTGCCCGCCGCGTCGGTGGCGTGCAGCCGGCGGCGGATATCCTCAAGCGCGGCGCCATGTCCGGCAAGCGCTGCCGGTTCAAAATTGATGTCGCGGAATTCGATCTGCCCGGCCTTGACCGCCTCGACCAACCGCCGCTTCTGCCGGCTGATCCCGGCATCGCAGACCGGGCAGCGCGTGTTGTACCAGACAGTCAGCATCTATCCGTGGCCATGCCTATGGTGCAGGTCGGGATAATGCGGATGCCGGTGGCGCATCGGGGCATGCCGGTGCCAGTGCGAATGCGGCTCGCTCACCGGCCCGTCATGATGGTGCTGGTGGTGCTCGTCATGCACATGGCTGTGTTCGTGTTCCAGTTCCTCATGATCGTGCTCGTGCTCATGGCGTTCCGACAGATGCAGCCACAGGCCAACGCCCATCAGCAGTCCGGCGACAGCCAGCTTGAGCGTGACGGCGTCACCCAGGAGGACGATTGCCAGCAACGCGCCGATGAAGGGAGCGAGCGAGTAATAGGCCCCTGTCCGCGCGGTGCCCAGATGACGCAGCGCCACGATGAACATCACCAGGCTGACCCCAATGCCGAAGAAACCGACTGCGGCGGTCGCTGCAATGACCGACGCCGGGGGAAACAAAGCCCCGCCGGCAAGCGCCAGCCCGACATTGACGACACCCGCCACTAGCCCCTTGAGCATGGCGATCACCACCGGGTCGGTGGCGGAGATCCTGCGCGTGAAATTGTTGTCGACCCCCCAGGCCAGACAAGCCCCTGCCACCAGCAAGGCGCCACGGTTGAAAGCTACGCCCTCGCCTTGCCATGACAGAAGAACGGCGCCCGCCAGAATGGCGAAGGCGCCAAACAGCAGGCGCCGGTCGACATTCTCGCGATAGACGAGCCAGGCGATCGCCATCGTCGCCAGCCCTTCCAGGTTGAGCAGCAGCGCCGAACTGGACGCCGTGTTGAGGGTCAAGCCGAACATCAGCAGCACCGGCGCGATGACGCCGCCCATGCCGATCGCCAGCGCCAGCCAGGGAATATCCCCGGCGGTCAGTTGCGCCTCCCCGGCCGCGGCCTGCCTGCCCCGAAGCTGGCGGTACAGAGCGAGGCCAAGACCGGCACCGAGATAGAGCAGCCCGGCCAGCATGAAGGGATTGACGCCATTGAGCAGCAGCTTGCTGAGCGGTGGCGTCGCCCCGAACAGGACGGCCGAGCCAAGCGCGAGTGGCACGCCGGGCCACAGATGCGAATGGGAATGCGGTTCGGACATGATCTCACCCTATCATGGCAGGTGCGTCACTTGCGGCGCATGGCAATCTTTGGCCCGACGCACTTGTTGTCGCGAAACAGCGCCCACTCCTCGCAAAGGCGCCTATTGGGCAAGCGGCAAAACCCATATTCGTTGCCGGCCTTGTCCTTCCTGATCACCAGGCGCCCGCCGATCTCGCCACAATGGACGGATGCCGGATTGGCCATGCCGACCGGTTTTTGGGCGCTGGCGCTGGCGGAGAACGGCAGCGAGGACAAAGCAGCAAAACTGGCGACCAATATCGAAACTTTTTTCATCGCGATCTCCCTCGGCCGCATTCTATCATGGCGAAACGCCCCGTCTTGCGGCAAAGCGCCACCAAGCCGGCACCAACCAGCACCTTCGAGACACTCTGCCGATTCCTTCACCCGAGCGAGGTGATGATCTCGCGGTAGGCCAATTCGGGGAACGCCTTCAGCGTCCGCGTCCTGACATTGCCGGCCGCCGCCAGCATCAGCGAGAAACGCGCCAGCACCGCGTCGTCGGGCGCTTCGACCACCGCCACCATGTCGTATTCGCCCATGGTCAGGTAAAACGCCTTGAACGATCCGCCCATGTCTCCCAGTTGCTTCCTGGCGGCGTCGAGCCGCTTTGGTGACTCGCGCACGTTCCTGGCACCCTGCTCCGTCCAGTTCATCAGCACGATGTAGCTTGTCATGGCACACCTCCTCCGGGGCCACGGAGCACGGCGGCTTCACCGGGGCGGGCATCCGGGTTGTCGCCCAGAAAATGCATCCGACACGGAAATTATCCTCCCGAAGGGCCCGCGCCGCAAGAGCGCGTCCCACAACAAAAAAGGGCGCCATCGGCGCCCTTGAACTCTTTGCATCGGTAAGTCTCAGCTATCCAGGAAGCTGCGCAGCTTGCGCGACCTGCTCGGGTGCTTGAGCTTGCGCAGCGCCTTGGCTTCGATCTGGCGGATACGCTCGCGGGTGACCGAGAACTGCTGGCCGACTTCTTCCAGCGTGTGGTCGGTGTTCATGCCGATACCGAAGCGCATTCTGAGCACGCGCTCCTCGCGCGGCGTCAGCGAGGCCAGCACGCGCGTGGTGGTCTCGCGCAGATTGGCCTGGATCGCCGCGTCGATCGGCAGGATCGCCATCTTGTCCTCGATGAAATCGCCCAGATGCGAATCCTCCTCGTCGCCGACCGGCGTTTCGAGCGAGATCGGCTCCTTGGCGATCTTCAAGACCTTGCGCACTTTTTCGAGCGGCATGGCGAGTTTTTCAGCCAGTTCTTCCGGCGTCGGCTCGCGGCCGATCTCGTGCAGCATCTGGCGCGAGGTGCGCACGATCTTGTTGATCGTCTCGATCATGTGCACCGGAATACGGATGGTGCGCGCCTGATCGGCGATCGAACGCGTGATCGCCTGCCGGATCCACCACGTCGCGTAGGTCGAGAACTTGTAACCACGGCGGTATTCGAATTTGTCGACCGCCTTCATCAGGCCGATATTGCCTTCCTGGATCAGGTCGAGGAACTGCAGGCCGCGATTGGTATATTTCTTGGCGATGGAGATGACGAGGCGCAGATTGGCTTCGACCATTTCCTTCTTGGCGATCGCCGCTTCGCGCTCGCCCTTCTGCACCTGGTTGACGATCTTGCGGAATTCCAGGATCGAGATCGCCGTTTCGGTGGCGAGGTTCTGGATCTCGGCGCGCAGGTCCTTGATCGCATCCTTCTCGTTCTTGGTGAATTCCTTCCAGCCGCGCGATGTCAGATTGCCGATCGAGCGCGTCCAGTTCGGGTCGAGCTCGGAACCCTGATATTCCTTCAGGAACTCTTCGCGGCGCACGCCGTAGCTTTCGGCCAGCCTGAGCAGCTTGCCTTCGTTCTGCACCAGGCGCTTGTTGATGTCATAGAGCTGCTCGACCAGCGCCTCGATGCGCGCCGTGTTGAGCGACAGCGACTTCACCGCCTTGATCAGCTGGTCCTTCAGCTCCTTCAGCCGGCGATCCTGGCTGGGCGACAGCGTGCCCGCGGCGGCGAGCCTGTTCTCGACCTGCTGGTCCTGCAGCTTGCGCAGCTTTTTGTAGGTGTCGGCGATAACGTCGAGCGTCTCCATCACCTGCGGGCGGAGTTCCGCTTCCATCGCGGCCAGCGACAGGCTCGCTTCGTCCTCGTCTTCGTCGTCGTCATCCGTCAGCCCACGCGTATCGGCGCCGACATTGGTGATGTCGTCTTCGTCGTCGCGCGAACGGCGCGGCTTGTCCTCGACCTTGGCTTCCTCGACGCGCTCGACCACCGGCGCCTGCTTGGCCTCGGGGCCGGCATAGGTGGCTTCGAGATCGATGATCTCGCGCAGCAGGATCTTGGATTCGTTGAGTTCGTCGCGCCAGATGATGATGGCCTGGAAGGTCAACGGGCTTTCGCACAGACCCGCGATCATCGTCTCGCGACCGGCCTCGATGCGCTTGGCGATGGCAATTTCGCCCTCGCGCGACAACAGCTCGACCGAGCCCATCTCGCGCAGATACATGCGCACCGGATCGTCGGTGCGATCGGTCGGTTCTTTCTTGGTGGTGGTGGCGGCGACCGCGGTGCCGGTCTGTTCAGCCAGCTCGTTGGCGTCTTCCTCGGCATCGGCCGCGGTGTCGGCGGCCTCGGGCTCCTCGCCCTGCTCGTCGTCCTCGACCACGTTGATGCCCATGTCGGACAGCATCGCCATCGTGTCCTCGATCTGCTCGGAGGTCACTTCCTCTGAGGGCAGCACCGAATTCAGCTCGTCCATGGTGACATAGCCGCGCTTCTTGGCGGCCTTGATCATCTTCTTGACAGCATCATCGGAAAGGTCGAGCAGAGGGCCATCGGTGGCGCCTTCGCGTTCGGTTTCGACCTCTTCCTTTTCCTTTGTCGCCATAGTTTTTATCTTCTCCTAGCGGCCGAACTTCAAAGCCGCGTAAGCTGTCGGACCAGTCAAATCGGATGCGCTCGCTTATGAAACGCGCTTCACCGGGCCAGTAACTGCATCAACTCGTTTCGTTTGGTGTATGTCGTTGCCCAAATCGGGTTTCCCCCTTTTGGGCGACATCCATTAAGTCCAGATTAACCCTGATATCTGTGGCAGGCGGACTGCCTGTCCAGTGACCAGTACCTCACATCGCTTATTTCCCGTCGACGCGGGTTCGGGTTAACGTTTCGAATCGTCCTGATTCCGCCAATCTGCCAGAAGGTCAAGCGCCTCTCGCATGATTCGCATGAAAAAAGCGAATCAATTACCCGACTTAGCCCGTTACGCGCCATTTGGACGCGCAACGACGCTTTCTCAATTCACTCGCTTCCAACTAAGCTCGCCCTGCCCTGCCCGAGGAGACGCCAAACCCTTCGATCAGCGCTTCCGTGGCCTGCACATCCTGGAATTGCGCCTGAATTTCGATCAGGTGCCGGTAGTTTTCGTCTGTGGGATCGGTGGCGAGCGCCGCTTCCGCCTGTTTCAGTTCCTTATGTAAGGTGCGCGCGCTGCGCTGCAAGTGCAGCGCCTGGCTGAAAGCATCGCGGGCATCTTCAAGGGCAGCGGTCTCCAGCGCCGGCCATTGCCGCATTCGCCGGATCAGGCCGACGGCCCGCTCCCAGATCTCGGCGCAGCCGGCGCGTTCGATCGTCGCAATCACCGCCTGCCGGTCATTGGCCATGTCGTGCGCCATTGCATCGAGGATTGCCGCATGCAGCCGCCTCAGATCGGAGTTGGCGAGATCGAGGAACTCGATATGGGCGAAATTCTCGTCGATCAGCGCCGGATGGTTGATCAACGCGACGATGATCGTCGCCTCGCGCACCGACATCCCCTCGCCGCCACGTTTGACCAAAGCCGACTGGCCGAGGCTTTCGGTGATCGCCATGCGGCCGCTGCCGGCCTTTGCGAACTGCCCGCCGGGCGCGGCCGTCTTGCCCTGGCCCTGTTTCCAGTCCTGCCCCTGCCGACCTTGCCGGGCACTGCGCTGCGAGCCGAAGAAGCTCAGCACACGCTCCCGCATCTCCTGCTGGTAGTGGTAGCGCAGGCTTTCGTCGCGGATGCGGCTGGTCAGTTCGCGCAGCGTCTTCTCGAGCTCGGCCCGCCGCTCCGGCGTATCGAAGACGCCGCCCGCCGTCTCACGCATCCACAAAAGGTCGACCAGCGGCCGCGCCTCGGCCAGAACGCGACGAAATGCATCCGGTCCTTCGGCCTTGACCAGATCGTCGGGATCCTTGCCTTCCGGCAGCAGCGCGAAACGCGCCGAGCGGCCGGCCTGCACAGACGGCAGCGCCATATCGGCGGCCCGCCACGCTGCCTTCAGCCCGGCCTTGTCGCCGTCGAAGCACAGCATCGGCTCCGGCGCCATGCGCCACAGCAGCTCGAGCTGGTTCTCGGTAAGCGCGGTGCCAAGCGGCGCCACGACATTCTCGAAGCCGGCCTGTGCCAGCGCGATCACGTCCATATAGCCTTCGACGGCAATGACCGTGCCGTCCTTGGCCAAGGCCTTGCGGGCGCGGGCGAAATTATAGAGCACGTTGCCCTTGTGGAAGAGCTCGGTGTCAGGCGAGTTCATGTATTTGGCCAGCGCATCGGGCGCCAGCGCACGGCCGCCAAAGGCGATGATCTTCCCCCTGGAATCCGGGATCGGGAACATGATGCGGTCACGGAACCAGTCATAGGAAACCGGAATGTCGTCGCCGTGGCGCACCAGTCCGCAGGCCTCGATATCGGCTTTCGGCACGCCCTTGGCGGCGAGATGCTCCTTCAGCGCATTGCGGCTGTCGGGCGCAAAACCGAGCCGGAACGATTGCTGCGTCGCCGGCGTCAGTCCGCGGTCGCGCAGATAGGCACGCGCCTTGGCGCCTTCCGGCCCTTGCAGCCGTTCCTGGAAGAACGCGGTCGCCATTTCCATGACGTCGGTCAGGCTGGCGCGTTCCTTTTCGCGCCGCTCCTCCTGCGCGTCGCGAACCGGCATCGGTACACCGGCCATGTCGGCGATTTTTTCCACCGCTTCGGGAAAGCTCATCCCGTCCAGTTCCGTGAGGAACTTGAAGTGATCGCCCGAGACCGAACAGCCGAAACAATGATAGCGGCCCTTCTTGTCCTCGCAGTGGAAGGATGGGCTCTTCTCGCCATGGAACGGGCAGCACGCCCAATAGTCGCCGCGCGGCGCGTTGGTCTTCTTGCGATCCCACGCGACGCGCTGGCCGATCACCGATGAAATCGGCACGCGGTCGCGTATCTCGTCGAGGAAGGCGGGTGGAAAGCGCATCGGGGAACTCGTTTCCCCACCATATAATCATGCCTGGGAAGCCCGACGACCCCTAATACGGGCCATACCCGGTTTCCACAGGGCAAAAAGAAAGGCGGCCGTAGCGGGCCGCCTCCCTTTTCAATGTCCGGCAAGTGCCGATTAATGCGCGGCAAGCGCGCCGAAGATGACGCCGGAGAGGATGCCGACCAGCACATAGTCGTTGCCGACGCGGATCCATTCCTGGCCGCGGCCGGGACGATGCAGGCCGTAGCGGCCATAGTCGCGGATCGGCTGATGGCGCTTCCAGCCGGAATATTTCTGGCCATGCCGCCACTGGTTCTTGTTGTAGCCAGGCTTGCCGGGCTTGTTCCAGTCGCGCCGATTGTCGGGCTTGCCAGGCCGACCGGGCTTGCCGGGCTTGTTCTTCCAATCCTGGGTGTACTGCCCCTGCTGCGCATTGTTGGACGCGGCCTGGGCGGACTGGATGGTCGGCACGGCCAGCATCGAGACGGCGAGAACAGAGAGGATAAAGCGCTTCATGGTGGGGATACTCCTTGGTTGTCGATGCCAGAGGAATAGCGGGCCACCGATGAACCGAAACTGAACACACGCATTACAATTGTGTAATGAATTCCTTGATTTATACAAAAAAGCTGAACATGCCCGCAAAGGCAACAGCCAGTAACATCGCAAACTCGGCCTATCCGGCGCATCGCGCCCGCCCCGCAATGCAACCATTTACGCGTCCGTCCATTTTCCGACACTGCCTGTCGCGCCGCAGCGGCCCTTGAAATCGACAAGATTTTATTACCCGGCTAAAATATTCGAGTTATTATAAGTCGCCGCCATGAACATGATTCGTACCCTCGTTTTCCCTTCTGATCGCCACGCCAAACAGGGCGCGCATCCTGTTTGCATGCGGGGGGCGAAATGAGCGGGTCCGTCGTCCTCCTGCATCTGGCCGGCGCCGTGGCGCTGATGCTGTTTGCCACCCGCATGGTGAAGACCGGTGTCGAACGCGCCTATGGCGACGTGCTGCGCCATCGCCTGCGCGCCACCATGCGCAATCCGATCATGGCGGTGCTGGCCGGCACCGGCCTTGCCATCGCCCTGCAGAGCTCCACCGCCGTCACGCTGCTGGTCGGCTCCTTCGCCGGCTCTGGCATCGTCTCGGGCGCCGCGGGCCAATTGGCAGTGCGCGGCGCCGAGATCGGCTCGGCGCTGGTGGTCAAGCTGCTGACCTTCGACCTCACCCTGCTGGTGCCGCTGTGCCTGATCACCGGCACGGTCATGTTCATGGCCACCGAGCGGCGCGACTGGCGCCAGTCCGGCCGCATCCTGGTCGGCATCGGCCTTTTGATCCTGTCGCTGGAGATGATCGGCCAGGCATCGGAGCCGCTGCGCAACAGCCAGCTCATGCCGGTCATCATCAATTACTTCTCGACCGATTCCATCACCGCCTATCTGCTGGCGGCACTGATCACCTGGCTGTTCCAGTCGAGCATCGCGGCGGTGCTGTTGATGGCGACGCTGGCAGGCCGTGGCCTGATCACGCCCGAACTTGGCGTCGTTCTCATCCTCGGCGTCAACCTCGGCTCCTCGATCATCGCGCCGATGCTGACCCGCTCGTCGAGCCCCGAAGTTCGCGTCGTGCCGATCGGCAATCTCCTGATGCGCGGGCTTGGCTCGCTGGTCATGCTGATCCTGGTCATGATCTTCAGGCCGCACTTCGCCTTTCTCGGTTCGACGGCGGCGGACCAGATCGTCAATGCCCACATCCTGTTCAATGTGCTGATCCTGCTTGCCGGCCTGCCGCTGGCAGGCTTCGTCTACCGCGCTTCGGAGAAGATCGTCGCACTTGGCACCAAGCCCGTGCCGGCCGCCTCGCTTGACGTCGTCGAGCTGTCCGCGCTCAACGAAAGCGCGCTCGACGTGCCGAGCCAGGCGCTGGCCAATGCCACCCGCGAGGTGGTGCGGGTCTGCGAGACGATCGAGATCATGCTCAAGCGCATCATCGAACTCTATGAAAGTGCCGACGCCGACAAGATCAAGGCGCTGGCCGCACTCGACGACCGCGTCGACCGCAAGCACGCCGCGATCAAGCTCTACCTCGCCAAGTTGACCAGGAACCCGCTGACCGAGGACGAAGCGCTGCGCTGCCAGGAACTGATCGGCGCCTGCGTCAAGCTCGAGCAGGTCGGCGACATCATCGTGCGCAACATGCTGGTGCATGTGAAGAAGAAGTTCGAGCGCGGGCTGGAATTCACCGACGAGGGCTGGGCCGAGCTGTGCGCCTTCCATGGCTCGGTGCTGGCCAATGCGCGGCTTGCCTTCAACGTTCTGGTGTCGCGCGATCCCGAGACCGCCCGCCAGTTGGTGCTGGAAAAAGACCGGCTTCGCGATCGCGAAAAGGAAACCAGCGCCAGCCATTTTGTTCGCCTGCGCGACGGCACCGCCAAGAGCGTCGAGACCAGCTCGATCCATCTCGACACCATCCGCGACCTGAAGCAGATCAATTCGCTGCTGGCCTCGATGGCCTATCCGGTGCTCGAGGAGCGCGGTCTGCTCACTGGCTCGCGGTTGAAGGCGAGCTGAGAAGCGGCCGATCTCCCCCCTCGTGGGGGAGATGTCCGGCAGGACAGAGGGGGCGCCGTAGAGCGCGGCCGATACCGCCCTTTGATTTGCTTGATTTGTCACCGGCTTCAGCTCCGGCAGAAAGTTCGATAGGCTGGCGGGACAGCGCCCCCCTCTGGCCTGCCGGCCATCTCCCCCACAAGGAGGGAGATTGGCGCTTCATCGCCGCCCCACTCAAGAAAACCTAAACTCGCGACAAAAATTTCTGGATTGCCCGCGACGCCCATCCGTGGTTTGAGGCCCTTCCAGCTAAGGCTTCCCGCCATGTCGCTTCCGCTCATCGCCCTGTTCATTGCCGCATTTGCCTTCGGCACCACCGAATTCGTCATTGCCGGCGTGCTGCCGCAAGTGGCGCAAGGTCTTGGCGTCTCGGTCCCCTCGGCCGGCTATCTCGTGTCCGGCTATGCCGGCGGCATCGCCATTGGCGGCCCGCTGCTGGCGCTCGCCACCAAGTCGTTGTCGCGCAAGACCTTGCTGCTCGGCCTCGCCATCGCCTTCACCATTGGCCAGGCGGCCTGCGCGCTGGCGCCCGACTTCACCTCGATGCTTCTGTTGCGCATTGCCGTGGCGGTCGCGCATGGCGCCTATTTCGGCGTCGCCATGGTCGTCGCCGTCGGTCTCGTGCGCGAGGACCAGCGCGGCATGGCTGTCGCCGTCATCCTGTCCGGCCTCACCGTCTCCAACGTCATCGGCGTGCCGGCGGGCACCGCGATCGGCAACATCTGGGGCTGGCGCGCCACCTTCTGGGTGATGTGCGCGCTGGGCGTGGCGGCGACGCTTGCGATGGCGGCATTGTTGCCGCGCACCACCGGATCATCGGCCAAGCCCGCCGGTTTCGCCCGCGAGGTTCGCGTGCTGGCCCGCCAGCAAGTCTGGACCTCGCTGATCCTGATGCTGATGCTGATGATCGGCCAGTTCGGCCTGTTCACCTACATCACGCCGACCTTGCTGGAGGTTACCGGGCTCGACGAGAACCTGGTGCCGTGGGTGCTGCTGCTCAACGGCGTCGGCGCCACGCTCGGCGTCTTCCTCGGCGGCAAGCTCTCCGACTGGAAGCTGATGCCGTCGCTGATCACCATGCTGGCGCTGCAGGCGGTGATGCTGGCCGTCATCTATGCCGTCAGCCCCTATCCCCTGCCGATGGTTGTCGCGATCGTCATCTGGGGCGGTCTCAACTTCGCCATCGGCACACCGATCCAGACCCGCATCCTGGCCTGGACCGCCGACGCCTCGAACCTCGCTTCGTCGCTCATTCCGTCCGGCTTCAATGTCGGCATCGCACTTGCCGCGTCGCTGGGCGCCGCCATGCTCAATGCCGGCTATGGCTACCGCAGCCTGCCGTTGCTCGGCGCAATCGCCATGCTGGTCGCCGTCGCGGTGGCGCTGGCATCCTATGTCTGGGAAGGGCGCAGCAACGCCACGCCGCCGCTGACGGCCCCGGCGGAGTAGACCACTCACCCGCCAACGCAGCAGGCGCATGGCGTTGGCGGTGACCAGAACGGTGGCGCCGGTGTCGGCCAGGATCGCCGGCCACAGGCCGGTGATGCCCAAAATGGTGGTGACCAGGAACACCGCCTTCAGCCCGAGCGCCACGCTGATGTTCTGGCCGATATTGGCCATCACCGCCCGCGACAGCTTCACCATCCGCACGACGTCCATGACGCGGCCATGCAGGATCGCCGCGTCCGCAGTCTCCAGCGCCACATCGGCGCCGCCGCCCATGGCGATGCCGATGTCGGCGGCGGCGAGCGCCGGCGCATCGTTGATGCCGTCGCCGACCTTGGCGACCATGAACCCCTCGCGCTGCAATTCACCGACGATGCGCTGCTTGTCCTGCGGCAACAGCTCCGCCCGCGCCTCGATGCCGAGCGAAGCGGCAATGGCTTCGGCGGTGCGGCGGTTGTCACCGGTCAGCATCACCGCGCGGATGCCCTCGGCCTTCAGCGCCGCGATCCCGGCTGCCGCATCCGGCCGCGGCTCGTCGCGCATGGCGATCAGCGCTGCCACCACGCCATCGGCCACCAGCACAGAGACGGTCTTGCCCTGGCCGTTGAGGCTGTCGATGGCAAGGCGCTGCGCTTCGGTCATGTCAGCGCGTTCGCCCGCCGCCGGACCGGAGCCGAGGAAAACAGCGACGCCGCCGACGCTGCCCTCGACGCCCTTGCCCGAGATTGCCTTGGCCGCCAGGGCCGGCGGCACCGGCGCCTTGTCGGCCTTGGCCCTCTCCAGGATCGCTAAGGCCAGCGGATGGCTGGAGCCCTGCTCGAGGGATGCCGCCAGCGCCAGCACGGTGCGCTCATCGCGGCCATAATAGGCCACGATGTCGGTTACGACAGGTTTGCCTACCGTCAGCGTGCCGGTCTTGTCGAAGGCCACCGCCGTGATCCGGCGAAAGCCTTCCAGCACGGCACCACCTTTCATCAACAGGCCACGCCGCGCGCCGGTCGCCAGCCCTGCGGCGATCGCCGCCGGCGTCGAGATGACCAGCGCGCAGGGGCAGCCGATCAGCAGGATCGCCAGGCCCTTGTAGATCCATTCGTTCCAGTTGCCCCCGGCAAGCAGCGGCGGCAGCAGCGCTACCAGCGCGCCGACCGCCAGCACGGCCGGAGTGTAGGTGCGCGAGAAGCGGTCGATGAACCGTTCAGTCGGCGCCTTGGCTTCCTGCGCCTCCTCCACAAGCCGCACGACCCGGGCGATGGTGTTGTCGGAAGCGGCAGCCGTCACCCGCACCTTGAGCACGCCGTCGGTGCTGATCGTGCCGGCAAAGACGGCGTCCGCAACGCCCTTGCGCTTCGGTGTGCTCTCGCCGGTCACTGGCGCCTCGTCGACGTCACCAGCCCCTTCGACGATCTCGCCATCGGTAGGGAGGCGGTCACCCGGCCGCACAACGATGACGTCGCCGACGGCAAGGTCTTCGGCGGAAACCTCTGATGTGCCGCCCGCCCGCTCGACCAAGGCTGTCTTCGGCACCAGATCGGCAAGTCCCTGGATGCTCGCCCGCGCCCGGCCGGCGGCGACACCCTCCAGAAGTTCGCCGATCAGGAACAGCACCACCACGGCGGCTGCCTCTTCCGTGGCGCCGATCATCACGGCGCCTATCGCCGCGATGGTCATCAGCATCTCGATCGAGAACGGCGTGCCTGCCAGCGCCGCCATCAGCGCGCGTCGCGCGATCGGCACCAGGCCGACCAGCAGCGCGGCCAGGAACACCCAGCGCTCCGCCACTGGGAACAGATGGCCGATGCCATAGGCGGCGAGAAGCGCTGCCGCGCAGGCCAGCGTCAACACCGTCCGGCGGGAACGCCACCACGCCTGCCCCGGCTCGGCATGGCCATGATCATGGCCCGCATGATCGTGGTCTTCATGGTCCTTGTGGACGTGATCGGCGTGCACCTTGTCTGGCATCGGCGATACGTGCGCCTCGGCCTTGACGATGCCGTAGCCGAGCCGTGCCACCTGCTGCAGCACCTTGCTATCGTTGAGCGAACCGCCGTGGCTGACCGTCATGCTGGCGCCGGTCACCGAAACCGAGACATCCGCGACGCCATCGAGGCGACGCACCGCCGTATCGATCTTGGCCGCGCAGGAGGCGCAGTCCATGCCGCCGATCTTGAACCGTGTCTGCCCGATTGTTTCCTGCTTGAGGGGAGCCGTCATCACATCACCTGCCTGTCTTGCCCGCGCGGCGTCGCCGCATGGGTCTTGAATGCTGATGTCAGGCATTGTAATTGCTCTAGTGACTAGAGCTTCAAGAGGCAAATTCATGTTTTCCATCGGTGATCTCTCGCGCCGCACCGGGGTCAAGGTGCCGACCATCCGCTACTACGAGCAGATGGGCCTTGTTGCCGCACCCGAGCGCTCCGAAGGCAACCAGCGCCGCTATTCCCGACAGGAGCTGGAGCGGTTGGCCTTCATCCGCCACGCCCGCGATCTCGGTTTCGCCGTCGAGGACATCCGCTCTCTGATCGGTTTGAGCGGCCACCCCGAGCAGCCCTGCGGCCACGCCGACAAGATCGCCGAGGAACAACTGATCTCGGTGCGGGAAAAGATTGCCCAGTTGAAGCGGCTCGAGGCCGAGCTCGAACGCATCGCCACGTGCTGCAATGGCCAGACGGTCGGCGATTGCTACGTCATCCGTGCGCTGTCGGATCATGCGCTGTGCGCCGATGAGCATGGTTGAGACACATCCTACAGCTCGATCCGGAACCGCAAGCTTTCCGCCCCGCCATAGGCGGCGTCCTCGAAGAAGCGTTCGACGAGCTTGCCGCCATTGGCCAGGATCACCTTGTGCGAAGCCGGATTACCCGGCTTGGCGGTGATCTCAACGTGAGCCAGGCCGACCGCCCTCGCCTCGTCCAGCATCAGCCGCAGCGCCTCGGTGGCGTAGCCGCGCCGCCGCTTCCACGGCACCACCGCATAGCCGATATGGCCGAGCACATGCGGCGGCAATTCCGACGTGCCCTTCTGCCAGCGAAAGCCGATCGAGCCCGACGCCTCGCCATCCCAGATCCAGCGGCGGAAGCCCGGCAGGCGCGGCACCTTCTTGCCGTCGGGCAAGCTGATCGCGCCACCCTTGCCCTGGGGATCGTCGAGGTCGGCAAGAAAGGCCACGGGATCCTTTTCGATGGCCGCGAGCTGCTCGCGCGTCGCCTCCATCAGCCGCACATTGTCCGGTGACCAGCCGCGTTCGAGCGCCGCCTTGTAGGACGGCAGATGTTCAAGTGCGGGTTTGACGATTTCGATCATGGTGCACCGGCGCAGACGCGACATCGGCAAGATAGCATCCCTGCCCGGGAAGGCACGGTCCACCAAAGCGCAGTCTCTTACGACAAGGGCCGCGCTCCCATCACTGGAAACACGGCCCTGGCGTTGGGTCCTTGGGAGGACCGGTGCTCCGGCGCGGCCGCGCCGGAGCACCTTTAGCGATCTCAGGCGATGTCGAAGCGGTCGGCGTTCATCACCTTGGTCCATGCCGCGACGAAATCCCTGGTGAATTTCGCCTTGGCGTCCGCCGAGCCGTAGACCTCGGCAAGTGCGCGCAATTGGGCGTGCGAGCCAAAGATCAGGTCGGCACGGGTGCCGGTCCACTTGACCGCCTTGGTCTTGCGGTCACGCGCCTCGTAAACTTCGTCGGAGCCGGCGGCCGGATCCCAGACCGTGTTCATGCTGAGCAGGTTGACGAAGAAGTCATTGGTCAACGTCCCAGGCCGGTCGGTGAACACGCCGTGCTTCGAGTTGGCCGTGTTGGCGCCCAGCACCCGCAGACCGCCGACCAGCACCGTCATTTCGGGTGCGGTCAGCGACAGCAATTGCGCCCGGTCGACCAGCATGGCCTCGACCGACATCGGCTGCCTGCCCCTGACATAATTGCGGAAGCCATCGACTTTCGGCTCGAGCGCGGCAAAGGAATGGACATCCGTCTGTTCCTGTGAAGCATCCATGCGACCCGGCGTGAACGGCACCTTGGTCTCGTGCCCGCCGTCCTTCGCCGCCTTCTCGACCGCGGCGACACCGCCGAGAACGATGATGTCGGCCAGCGAGATCTTTTTCCCGCCGGTCTGTGCCGCGTTGA
This sequence comes from Mesorhizobium sp. M7A.F.Ca.US.006.01.1.1, assembly GCF_003997935.1. Taxonomy (GTDB): domain Bacteria; phylum Pseudomonadota; class Alphaproteobacteria; order Rhizobiales; family Rhizobiaceae; genus Mesorhizobium. The sequence continues at coordinate 29,212 of NZ_RZQL01000009.1, read as the reverse complement.
ACTCCTTCTGGACGGCTTCCAGCTTCGCCAGCACCCTCGACAGTTCCGCCGGCTGGTTGACCTCCCAATCCTTCTGCGGTGCCAGTCGGATACGTGCACCATTGGCACCACCGCGCTTGTCGGAATTGCGGAACGTCGAGGCCGAGGCCCACGCCGTCGAGACCAATTCCGAGACCGACAGGCCCGATGCCAGGATCTTCGCCTTCAGCGACGCGATGTCCTGCTCGCCGACCAGTTCGTGGTCGACCGCCGGGATCGGGTCCTGCCAGATCAGCTCTTCCTTCGGCACGAGCGGGCCGAGATAGCGAACGACCGGACCCATGTCGCGATGGGTCAGCTTGTACCAGGCGCGGGCAAACGCGTCGGCGAACTGGTCCGGATGCTCATGGAAGCGCCGCGAGATCTTTTCATAGGCCGGATCGACCCGCAGCGCGAGATCGGTGGTCAGCATGGCAGGTGCGCGGCGCTTGGACGGATCGTGGGCATCCGGCACGGTTCCGGCGCCGGCGCCGCCCTTCGGCGTCCACTGATGCGCGCCCGCCGGGCTCGTGGTCAGTTCCCATTCGAAGTTGAACAGATTGTCGAAGAAGTTGTTGCTCCACTTGGTCGGCGTCGTGGTCCAGGTCACCTCGAGGCCTGAGGTGATGGCATCGCCTGCGATGCCCGTGGCATGCTTGCTCGACCAGCCGAGGCCCTGCGCTTCGATGCCGGCGCCTTCCGGCTCCGCACCCACCAGCGAGGCATCGCCGGCGCCGTGGGTTTTGCCGAAGGTGTGGCCGCCGGCGATCAGCGCCACGGTCTCCTCGTCGTTCATGGCCATGCGGCCGAACGTCTCGCGAATGTCGCGTGCCGAGGCCAGCGGATCCGGCTTGCCGTTCGGCCCTTCCGGATTGACATAGATCAGTCCCATCTGGACGGCGCCGAGATGGCCCTGGAGTTCGCGGTCGCCGGAGTAGCGCTTGTCGTCGAGCCACTTGGTTTCCGAACCCCAATCGACGTCCTGCTCGGGTTCCCAGACGTCGGCGCGGCCGCCAGCGAAACCGAAGGTCTTGAAGCCCATCGATTCCAGCGCGACGTTGCCGGTGAGGATCAGCAGGTCGGCCCAGGAGATCTTACGGCCATATTTCTGCTTGACCGGCCACAGCAGCCGGCGCGCCTTGTCGAGATTGGCATTGTCCGGCCAGCTGTTGAGCGGAGCAAAACGCTGCTGGCCTGCCCCGGCGCCGCCACGGCCATCGCCGATGCGGTAAGTGCCGGCACTGTGCCAGGCCATGCGGATGAACAGCGGCCCGTAATGGCCGAAGTCGGCCGGCCACCAATCCTGCGAATCCGTCATCACATGGTGCAGGTCCTTGATCACCGCATCGAGATCGAGCGACTTGAATTCCTCGGCATAGTCGAACTTTTCGCCCATCGGATCCGAAAGGTTCGATTGCTGATGGAGAACGCCAAGATCGAGTTGGTTGGGCCACCAGTCACGGTTGCTCCTGCTGGAGGATCCGTGTGCAACGGGGCATTTGCCGGCGCTGGGATCATCGGTCTGTGCGTCCATGTTCTTCTCTCCGATCGTGGCTGTGTTGAGCTGTTCAACTGCTGCGTGAACAGGGACACAAAATGTCCCTGTAGGCGGTCCGTTTTCATGGCTGGCGCGATGACCTATGCCCGATACGCGGACCGAATATGTTGGATGTCCTGTTGCTGCGGGCATGCGCCTCACCAGACGGTCCCGGCTGCTCCTCATCTTCGTTGCGACTCCTATAGCAAAGCCGCTTGATTAATTTAAGTTGGATTTCCTGATTACAGCGATAAGATGACGTTATGACAAATCTGACGCTGAAGCAGTTGCGTTATTTCGAGGCACTGGCGCGGCACAACCATTTCGGCCGCGCCGCGGATGCCTGCGCGATCTCGCAGCCCGCCATCTCGGTGCAGATCCGGGAGTTGGAGGAAACGCTGGGCACGGAGCTTTTCCAAAGAGGCCCACGCCAGGTCCGGCTGACCAATTTCGGCGAGGAATTCGCCTTGCGCGTTCGCGACATCCTGCGCTCGGTGGATGAGCTGACGGATCTGGCCCGCGCCTCTCGCGACCGGCTGGTGGGACGGTTGCGCATCGGCGTGATCCCGACGATCGCACCCTACCTTCTGCCTGCCATCATCGGCAACCTCGCCCGCATGCATGACGGGCTCGATATCCACGTGCGCGAAACGCAGACGCAGAAGCTGATCCAGGAACTGGCCGACGGGCGGCTCGACGCGGCCATCGTTGCCTTGCCGGTCTCGGAACCCTCACTGACGGAGATCGTGCTGTTTGCCGAGAACTTCGTGCTGGTCCGGCCCGGCGAGGATGAGGGAAAGCCGGTGCCCAACCGCGAAATGCTACGCGAGATGCGGCTGCTCCTGCTCGAGGAGGGCCATTGTTTTCGCGATCAGGCGCTGTCGTTCTGCAACATGCATTCGGCGCGCCCAAGGGAGTTGCTGGACGGCAGCTCGCTGTCGACCCTGGTGCAGATGGTCGGCGCCGGCGTCGGCGTCACCTTGATCCCCGAAATGGCCGTGCCGGTGGAGACACGCTCGGCGTCGGTCTCTATCGCCCAGTTCGCCAACCCCCAACCTTCACGGACCATCGGCATGATCTGGCGCAAGACAAGCCCGATCGCCAAACAGCTGCTGCTTATATCCGAAGTCGTTCGCCTAGCGGCCGAAACGTTGCGCGCGCAGCACAGTTCGACATTGCTTGCGCGGCCCCTGAACCTACCGGCAGCGGCCCAATGAAGGCTGGCTGACCGGATCGTCAGCCTGCCGCGTGGAACCGGATTTCACCTTTGTTGAGGAAGCAGGTCTTGTTGAACAGCGACAGGTCCAGAGGGTTCGGTAACCGCACATCGCCGATATCGGGAACCGATTTCTTCGCTGGATCGTATGACCGATCGATCTGCGAGATGAAGACGAGGATCAATCCCCTGTCGCTGGCAAACGCCTTCAGCGTGCGAACCTGCGCCATCAGCTCCGGATTTTGCCGCTTCTGGTCGAGCAGTTGCAGATAGTCGATCACCACCAGCGTGCCGCGCGGCGCCGAACCCAATGCCTTGACGATGTAGTCGGCGCTGATCGCGTCGGAATTGTCGAACACGAACCGGTCGTTGAACTGCACAGGGTCCGCCCCGATGGCGCGAAACCGGTCGAGCACATCCCGCTGCGTATATTCCAATGTGAAGAACACGCCCCGACTGCCGGACTTCATGGCTTCGATTGCCAGTTCGAGGCTCATCAACGTCTTGCCGTGGCCGGGTCGTGCACCCACCAGAACGAGATCGCCGGGCACCAGCTGCGCAAACAGTAGACCGGCAGGTGCCGCCTCGGCTGCCTTGGCCGCGAGCAGGCTCCAGCTGGTGAAACCTTCCTGCGCTGCAACACGATCAAGCGCTTCGTGGAGCGCAATCTTGGCCTCGCGGGACAACAGCCTGGCTTGACGCTTCAGATGGTAAACGGGCGCGGACAGCTTCATTGCAAAACCTCCTGGTGCGAGCCGTTTTCGCAACCCCTCCTAATGCCTGGCGCTCGACAGTCGGTTCAGTGATCGGATAGCCCTGCATGGATGATGCTTTCCCGGCGGAGGGAGGAGGCGTGGGCTGCGCCAGAATCAGATGATAGCTCAATCCGTGCGTATCGAAAATCGCGGACCTCCAGGGATCAGGGCTCCGAATTCGCGCTCTTCACGATAGGAATTTTTTCTTGACTTCCTGCCCTCACCTATGGTACATATTTGTCCATGGTGCTGATTTGCGCCAGTGGCCCGCCGCACAGGCGGGTTTTTCGTTTGATGCTCCGTCAGCCAAGACGCCGAGGGCTCCGAAGGAACCCGCCAACCCGAGTTCGTTGCCCTGCTTCAAGGATGCGAAGCCGTCCGCCGCGAGCCTGGAGCCAGCATGTCGGCGTAGGCTGTTTGCATGGATCGACCTGCTCTACGGATCTTCATGCGGGTACGCTAAACAAGATGTGTTTCGCCTGATCATGCGAGGCCATCTATGATCGATTCTCGCGGCAATGCCGCAAGGAATCGCCATTCGCTTCGACAGGAGAATTGATCCGGTGCGGTTGAGATCTGTTTCTCTGGGCGTCGTCGCCAGCTTTTTCGTCGCCGTCATCGCCGTGACGGTGTCGGCTCGATCCTTTGCCGCACCATCTGACGTGCCGGCCTGGCTGCAGGCTCATGTCGGCAACAGCGACGGCCAGATCTCACAAATTGTCCTCGAACGAGCCCGCGCGCTTTACCGGAAGAAGGTCGCGCAAGGTGCTGTCAAGAACCCCTGCTACTTCGCCATGGATGCGACGCGCCCCAGCGATCTGGGCAATGGCGTGCTTGGCCGCCGCTATTACGTCATCTGCGAGGCCAGCGAGTCCTTTCGCGCGATTTCGTCGGGCCATGGCAGCGGGCGGAATTTGAAGGGCGTCGTCGATTTTTCGAATGGCAAGCGGTGCGCTAGGAACTTCGGCAATGCGATGGATTCGTCGTTGACGGCCGGCGGCGCCTATATGACCCGCGAGGCAAAAACCTCGTTCAAGGGCTACTACCGCACCGCTGCGAAACAGGACGTGGTTTTCCAGCGCACCTTCATACAGTTCGACGGCGAAGGCGAAGCCGCGAACGCCAGGCAGAGGGTGATCGGCGGCCATGCGGCCCAGGTTCTGCGCGGCATGTGTCTGCGCAAAAACCCGAACAGCTCGCATGCCGACCATGACGGCTTCGTGCCGTTCGGCAAGCTGGTGGACTATGCCGGCGGCCGCAGCAATGGCTGCACCAGCTGGTCGCCGGCGGATGCGCAGCAGATCATCCCGATGGTCAAGGATAATCCGACGACGCTCTATATCTACCCGGAATCGCGCGACATCGCCGCGGTCGCGGCTAACCATTCGCAGCCGGGCGCCTACTGGAACGCGTCCTGCCTGAAGGAAATCGGCACACCGAAATTCTGGCCGCGAAAGACCCTTGAGCCGATCATCGCCCAATATAGGAAGGATCACCCGGCACCGCCGCCGCAGCCGCTGCCGATCTGCGAAGCGTCTTGAAGTCCGCATCGCACCGCCGCATCGATTAGGACCGTGCTGCTTTAGGTTCGGCGTGCGAACCCCATTGATCGGCAGCCCTTGCGACCCACCATCAATGATTCAATCCGCTCTCCAAGGTCAGCGCGCCGGTAGCTCCGGTGCCCCCTCTCTCTCCTCGATATCGCAACTCGAAACAGCTGTGTGCATAGGGGGATGGATCAAGACTGGCTGAATGCTCTGGCCGAGGAAAGATTTTCCGGCACCACGTTCAGCCGATTGTGTTGGTTGGAACCAACGGCCTGCTACCCAGTTAGAAAGCCAGCAAGTCTGGTAGCCTTGCCGCCATGTGAATCAAAACCGCCGAGGCAGTCTAAGGCCTAACAGGAATTGCGTCCTGGGAAGCCGGTGTGCCTGCCGCCACCGCAACCTGGGCTGCACAGTCGCTGACGACAGCCCTGCAGACACCGTCGCCGACAGCCAAACAACAGGAGGTATGCCGACATGAAAGCAGTCCGCATCCACGCTTTTGGCGGACCTGAGGTCCTTTCGATCGATCAAGTCCCCTTGCCTCGACCGCTTGACGACGAGGTCGTGCTCAGGGTTCGCGCCGCAAGCGTCAATCCGATCGACTACAAGACCCGCGAAGGGTCGGTGAGCGAGGCCCTGCCGGTCACGCTCGGACGCGACGTGTCCGGCACGGTGGAAATCTGCGGTACGCGGGCGCATACGTTGAAGAAGGGCGACCCGTTATTTGCCATGCTTGGTCATGACCGGGGCGGCAATGCCGAATATGTCGTGGTCAAGGCGACGGAGGCGGCTGCGAAACCGGATCGGCTAAGCCATGTCGAAGCCGCCGCGGTGCCGCTTGCCGGCATCACTGCATGGCAGGGCCTTTTCGACCATGGCCGCCTCAAATCCGGGCAACGGGTTCTCATCCATGGCGGCGCTGGCGGCGTCGGTCATCTGGCGATCCAGTTCGCCAAGGCCGCGGGCGCGTTCGTCGCGACAACCGTTTCCGCCGAGGACGTGGTTTTCGTCCGTGAGCTCGGCGCCGATCAGACGGTCGACTACAAGAATCAGCGTTTCGAAGAGGTCGTCGATGCGGTGGACCTGGTGGTCGACCTTGTCGCGGGCGACACGCAGGAGCGCTCCTGGGAGGTGCTCAAACCTGGCGGGACGCTCGTTTCCACTCTTTCCCAACCGTCGCAGGAAAAGGCAAACTTGCGCCGGGCGCGTGGCGTCTCCTATCTGGCCGAACCAAATGCGGCGCATCTTGCCGAGATCGGCCGCCTCATCGAGGCCGGTAAGGTCACCCCCTTCGTGCAAGCCACCTACCCTCTTGGAGAGGTCGCCAAGGCGGAAGAACGGCTGGAAAATGAGCATGTGCGTGGCAAGATCGTGCTTGAGGTTTCCGCCTAGCGAGTTGGTGCTTCAGCCGTCCCTCTCGAACGGGTCATCCGATCCGCGCGTCGCCGTCGCTGTCCGGCATGTTCGGAAACAGCACCTTCAGCTTGTGTTCCGCGCTTGCCCAACTGCCCGCAAGCGGTTGGCGGCATGATCCTGATGCTGCTCGGTCGCGACCTGCTTGGAGTCCAAACCGCGTTCTTTGGAATGCTGTGCCTTGTCGCGATTGGACAGAACCTTGTTTTCTTCGAGCTTGTCCTTTGGCGTTACCGTCATGGCGCCTGTCCCGGAACCCTTTCCCTGCAAACCTGCTCCGATGTGTTTCTTGCTCCCGCGTGCCATGGCTGCCTCCAATCTATGACAATGTTCCAGGATCGGTGCTCCTCTAGTCGTCAGGACGGTTTTTGTGATGGACGCTTTCCTGATTTTTGCCGCGAAGGATGTTGCGGTCGTCCGGATCGACGAGGTCCGGTGTGTCGGTTCTCATGTCCGATCCCTTGCGTAGCGCTTCGCGTTCCGCCGCTGATCGTTTCAGATCCGCCTCTGCATCGAAATCCTTGCCGGCGTTCTTTGTGTTTTCCCGCTCTTCAATGATGCGAATTTGTTGATCGTGGGTTTTGCGTCCAGTCATCGTTTCCTCCGGCGTGTTCGTGTTGGCGCTCGAAAGTCACCGGCCACCTCTACGGTTGGGTCACAGCGCTTGCCTGTCCGAGCCTGCCCTCGTGCTGATAATGGCAAGGTGGCGGGATCGTTCCGAAGGCATTGAACAAGCTTTTCGCCAGATGGCTCGGTTCGGCCTAGGCGCTTACGTTGACCGAGGCTGCCGCCCCGTCTTCTGAACCAGTACGTCCTTTGAACGTTTCGGCGACCGCCGGACTGGCGCCAGACGCCTTTCCGTCGCGCTCCGGCTCAGCGCAGGAAATCGACCACAGCCTGGATGAACTCTGCCGGATATTCGATGTTCGACAGATGGACCGCGGGCAGCACTACCAGCTTCGCGCCAGGCACCGCCGCGGCAATCATCTCGCCGTGGCTGGCTGCTGTCACCGTGTCGTGCCGACCGGCGATCACCAGCGTCGGCCGCGGTATCAGCGCTACGGTACGGCGAAGATCGGCGTCGCGAACCGCCGCGAACAGACCCGCCAGGCCCTGCCGGTCGATATCCAGCAGCATGGTGCGAAAGTCTTCGACCACGGGCTCGTTGGCGGCAACCATCGACGCGGGGAACCAGTTGCTCAGGAACGTCTCGGCGGTTTCCGACATGTCCGGCGCCTGTCGCACGGCGGCAATCCGCTGGTCGAAATAGCTTGCCGGCGAGAGATGAGACGAGGTGTTGCTCAGGATCAGCCGGTCGATCCGCTCGGGCGCGTGGATGCCGAGCCACTGCGCGACGAACCCGCCAAGCGACAGGCCAAGGAAATGTACGCGTTGCAGGTCGAGCGCATCGAGCAGCTCGATGACGTCGCGGCCAAGCCGGTCGAGCGAGTAAGCGCCGACCGGAACGCTCGATCCGCCATGGCCGCGAAAGTCGTAGCGCAGGACACGGAAATGCTTCGACAATTCGCCGATCTGCCTGTCCCACATGTGCAGCGTGGTGCCGATGGAATTCGACAGCACCAGCACCGGCCTGCTTGCCTCGCCGTCGAAGCGGTAGGCGATGCGCGTGCCGTCGCCCGTTGTGACGAAATTCAGCTTGTTCATGATGAAAATCCTTCTGGAACGTTTTGATAGGCAAACGTAGCCGAGGGATAATTTTGTTGATATTACAAAGATAGGACAGTCTTTGTAATGAAACCTGACATGGCCGAATTTACCCTCCACGACCTTCAATGCTTCGATGCGGTGGTTCGCACCGGAGGCTTTCAGCCTGCGGCGGCCGTGCTGCATCGCTCGCATCCGGCGGTGTTCGCCGCCGTCGCCAAGCTGGAGCGACAGCTCGACCTTAGCCTCCTGGACCGCAGCGGCTATCGCGTGCGTCCGACCGAGGCGGGGCTGTCGTTCCACCGCCGAGCGCTATCGCTGCTGCGCGAGCTGGACGGTTTGCGCGTCCATGCCGCCCAGTTGGCGATGGGTGAGGAAAGCGATATCCATGTGGTGATCGGCGACCTGTGCCCGCGCCCGCAGGTGCTGGGCATGCTCGGGCGGTTCTTCGCACGGTGCCCCGGCACCCGCCTGCATCTGCATTTCGAAGCGGTGGGCGGCCCATGGGAGCGTCTCTTCGACGACGAAGCCGATCTGATCCTGCACTGGGTCGACAAGGGCGATGCGCGGGTGGAATGGGTCGATTTGTGCAAGGTGTCCTTTGTTCCCGTGGTGGCGCCGGGCTTTCTGCCCGAGCGTATCGAGCAGCCGATCACCCTGGACCAGATGCAGGCACTCACCCAATGCGTCATGCGCGACAGCGCCCGCCATTCGCCACAACAAAACTATTCGCTGATCGAAGGCGCGCCGCAATGTCTCGTCGCCGACCAGGGCATGAAGAAGGAGATCATCCTGCAGGGCCTTGGCTGGGGCCACCTGCCCCGCTTCCTGATCGAGGAAGAGCTGCAGGACGGGCGCCTGCGCTCCATCACCGGCCGTCATCTGCCGGGCCGCACCGATGAACTGGTCGTGGCGCGGCGCCGCGACCGGCCGCATGGGCCGATCGCGAACCGGCTGTGGGATCATATCCAGCAGGAAGCGCCGGCATTGCGCCGTGCATTGGAGCCGAGGGGGCCCGCCGGACAGACACCCACCAACCAGTCGCGAAAGGCGCAAGTGAAAATCGGCCGTTAATGACCGGTGCAACGCCAGGACTTCTCGGGTCCCGTCCAGCGATCACTTCTTGACATACGCTCCAGGCTGGCGGCCGCTCTTCGGGGCCTTGGCGTCCTTTGAACGCTCCGCGATAGCGGGGCCGGCCCCGGACGTCTTTTCGGTTGCGGCGCTCGGCGTCGCTTGCCGCGGCGGGTTTTGTCCGTCCGACTGGCGGGTGCGGTCTTCCACTTCCCCCATCCGGCGGGTGAGCCCTATTCCGCCAGCAGGCTTCTTGTTGGCGGCCGCGTCCTGGGAGAATTCATCGGAAGCGTCGGCATTGGTCTTTGCCGGATATTTCGTCGCACCGGTTTCATAGCGGGTTTCGTTCTCAGTCATGGCATCTCTCCAGTTGCATGACGGATAAACATCTCGGCGCTATCCGGGTTCCAATTCCTGGACTTGGATTCCGGACGGACCTGGATTCGGAGAGCGCCCGGTCGGCCGCCCTACTGCAGCAGTCCCTTGACGATGCCACTCGCTTTGCCGAAATCCATCTGGCCGGCATATTTCTGCTTCAGCGCGGCGATCACCTTGCCCATGTCCTTCTGGCTGGCCGCACCGGTCGCGGCGATCGCCTCGCGCGCCGCCGCGGTTACCGCCGCATCGTCCAGTTGCGTCGGCAGGAAGGTGCGGATGATTTCCATCTCGCCGCGCTCCTGCGCGGCCAGTTCCGGCCGTTTGCCGTCGTCGAATGCCTTGGCGGATTCCTCGCGCTGCTTCACCATCTTGGCCAGGATCTGCAGGATCTCCTCGTCGCTGGCCGGCTCCTTGCCCGAACCGCGATTGGCGATGTCGCGGTCGTGAATGGCGGCCTGGATCAGCCGCAATGTCGGCAGCCGGTGCTTGTCCTGCGCCTTCATCGCGCTCTTCAGGGATTCGGCGATTTTGCCGCGCATGGTGCATTCTCCTTCGATCGGCGCGGACAATAGCGCCGGGGGCGAGCCAAGGCAAACCCTGATATGCCAGAGCAAGCCACTGATTTTGCTAGGCGAAATAAAACATGGCGGCATTTCGCATGATCATTGACCGCCCTGTCCCCTTCCCCTATGTACTGGGCCTTGCATGAACGGAAATTTGACTGCGTGGAAGCCGCGAAATCGCCGCTTCGCGCCGTTTGCCGCGCAGATGCCCGCCGGGCCGGTTGCAGCGCGCGGCCTGATAGGAGTGCCGCATGGCCGAGATGACCGCCGCCTCGACGCCCGCATGGGCCACTGAAAAGCCAACCGCCCTTCTGGTGCTGGCCGACGGCACCGTCATCGAAGGTCGCGGCCTCGGCGCCACCGGCTCCGCCGTCGCCGAAGTCTGCTTCAACACGGCGCTGACCGGCTACCAGGAAATCCTCACCGACCCGTCCTATGCCGGCCAGATCGTCACCTTCACCTTCCCGCATATCGGCAACATCGGCACCAATGACGAGGACATCGAGGATCTCAACCCGGTCGCCCGTGCCGGCGCCGTCGGCGCCGTGTTCAAGGCCGATGTCACCAACCCGTCCAACTACCGCGCCGGCACGGGTCTCGACCAATGGCTGAAGAAGCGCGGCATCGTCGCCCTGTCGGGCATCGACACTCGCGCGCTCACCGCGCTGATCCGTGAAAAGGGCATGCCCAACGCCGTCATCGCGCATGCGCCCGATGGCGTGTTCGACATCGACGATCTGAAGCGCCGCGCCGCCGCATGGTCGGGCCTGATCGGGCTTGACCTCGCCAAGGAAGTCACCTCGGGCCAGTCCTCGGTCTGGCGCGAGACGCCCTGGGTTTGGAACGAAGGCTTTGGCGAACAGGCTGAGCCCTCCATGCACGTCGTTGCCATCGACTACGGCGTCAAGCGCAACATATTGCGCCTGCTCGCGGGTCTCGGCGCCAAGGTCACCGTGGTGCCGGCCAAGACCGGCGCTGAAGAAATCCTCGCCATGCAGCCGGACGGCATTTTTCTCTCCAACGGCCCCGGCGACCCGGAAGCCACCGGTGACTATGCCGTACCGGTCATCCGGGACCTGTTGAAGACCGACATCCCGGTGTTCGGCATCTGCCTTGGCCACCAGATGCTGGCGCTGGCGCTGGGCGGCAAGACCGCCAAGATGCATCAGGGCCATCACGGCGCCAACCATCCGGTCAAGGACCACACCACCGGCAAGGTCGAGATCGTCTCGATGAACCATGGCTTTGCCGTCGATGCCGACTCGCTGCCATCAGGCGTCGAGGAAACCCATGTCTCGCTGTTCGACGGTTCGAACTGCGGCATCACGCTGACCGGCCGGCCGGTGTTCTCGGTCCAGCATCACCCCGAAGCCTCCCCCGGCCCGCAGGATTCGCACTATCTGTTCCGCCGCTTCGTCAATTTGATCCGCGAAAAGCGCGGCGAGGAATTGCTGGTCGAACGGGCCTGACGCGCTCCGTTGGCGCTACGGCTCATCTGCCTGCCGGCATCTTCTCCCCGGCAACGCCGGTGGCGACGTTCGTGCGCGCCACGGGCCTCGCCACCTTGGTGACAAAGACAATGACCGCCAGCGTCAAGAAGCACGCGCCGAGCAGATAGGGTGCGCCGCCGAAGGTCACCGGCGCGCTTGGCCCGGTGAACCAGGAAAAGATCGCCGTGTAGAGCAGCGGCGTGATGATCGAGGTGATCGAGAAGATCGAGGTCATCGCCCCCTGCAACTCGCCCTGCGCCGAAGGCGGCACCTTGGCGGCGGCGAGGCTCCTCAGCGGCGGGTCGGCCAGCGCTTCCAGGCAGCCGACGACGATCACCGCATAGACCATCCAGCCTTGCGACGCGAAGGCGTAGCCGAAGGCGCTGGCTGCCGTGAAGGTCAGGCCGATGACCGCCGTCTTCCATTCGCCAAGCCTCGGGATCACACGCGGCAGCACCGTCGCCATGACGATCGCGCCGCACAGGCCGAAGGCGCCGAGCGAGAAGCCGATCTGCTGCTCGCTCCAGCCATAGCGGTAGCTGGAGACGAATGACCACACCGCCGGATACATCATGTGCCCGAGCGTCATCAGGAAGAAGGTGAGCCCGATCCAGCCGATGCCTTGGTATTGGCGCATCTGCAGGAGCGTGCCGACAGGGTTGGCGCGTTTCCACTCGAAGCGGCGGCGATGCTTGTCATCGAGCGTTTCCGGCAGGAAAAACAGCGCGATGAGGAAGTTCACGAAGGCAAGTCCGGCGGCGAAATAGAACGGCACGCGCGGCCCGAACGTGCCGAGCAGCCCGCCCAGGACCGGCCCGATGACGAAGCCGACGCCAAATGCGATGCCGAGCAGGCCGAAATTCTTCGCCCGGTTGTCATCGTTCGAGATATCCGCGATGAAGGCTGACGTCGTCGAATAGCTGGCGCCCGAAATGCCGGCCAGCACGCGCCCGATGAACAGCATCGGGTAGGACCAGGCGACGGCGCAGATCAGATTGTCGATGGAGAAGGTCAGCACCGAGGCGAGCAGGATCGGCCGCCGTCCGAACCGGTCGCTCAAGCCACCCATGATCGGTGCGAAGACGAACTGCATCGCCGCATAGACGAAGAACAGCCAACCGCCTTCGATCGCCGCACCGCTGATACTGACCCCGGTCAATTCCCGGAGATAGGCCGGCAGCACCGGCATGATCATGCCGAAGCCGATAATGTCGAGCAGCAGCGTGGTGAAGACGAGCGCAAGGCCCCGTCTGGCGGTTTTGGGGTCGATCATGCTGGGTCAAGCTCCTCTGCTCGCCCTGGGGCGCAGGCGGACGCACCTTATAGGCGAGCCCGCAGCAAGGAACAATAAGGGAACAATCCCGATGCGTTCATCCTGACAGCCCCTGACGGCGGCTAGGCCGTCAGGTCAGTGCCCGGAAGCGGCTATCAAATCGGCCCACTCAGCGTGTTGCAATCCGACAGCTTGCCGCTCTTGTAGCCGCGCGCCAGCCAGGTCTGCCGCTGCTGCGAGGTGCCGTGGTTGAAGCTTTCCGGCACGACATAGCCTTGCGTCTTCTTCTGCAGCGTGTCGTCGCCGATCTGCTTGGCAGCATTCAGTGCGCTCTCGATATCGCCCTGCTCCAATATGCCTTTCTGCGCGGTGTAGTGCGCCCACACACCGGCGAAGCAGTCTGCCTGGAGTTCGATGCGCACCGACATCTGGTTGGCCTCGGCCTCACCCATGCTTTGCCGCATCTGGTTGAACTTGGACATGATGCCGGTCAGGTTCTGCACATGGTGGCCAACCTCATGCGCGATCACATAGGCCCGCGCGAATTCGCCCGAAGCGCCGAACTGCTGATCGAGCTGCTGGAAGAAGGTCATGTCGAGATAGACCTTGTGGTCGCCGGGACAATAGAACGGTCCGGCCGCCGCGGAGGCAAAGCCGCAGGCCGAACGGACCTGGCCGGAAAACAGCACCAGCTTCGGATCCTCGTAGGTCAGCCCCTGCGACTTGAAGATGCCGGTCCAAGTGTCCTCGGTCTCGGCCAGCACGGTCGCCACGAACTGCTTCATCTCGTCATTGGCCGGTGTGGCACCGTTGTCCTGGCCGCTGTTGTCGGTGATCTGGCCGCCGCCCGGCAGCAGGCCGCCGTCGCCGCCACCCAGGATCGTCGAAGGATCGAAGCCGAAATACCATCCGGCCAACACCACAAGGATGACGAGGAAGATGCTGCCGCCGCCACCGGTGCGGCCGCCGATCGGAATGCGGAACTGGCCACCGCCGCCGCCGAGTCCGCCACCGCCGCTGTCGCTGCGGTCGTCCTCGATATTGTCACTCTGACGACGGCCCTTCCAGAGCATGGCAACTCCTCGTGCAGCAACTTCCCCGTTGTTCCGGGCAACAAACAATTATCCCAATGGTTGCGCCAAGTCACAGCATTTTTCGATGGCCTTTTTGGCCACACGGTCGCCTTGCGGCCAAGTTCGTTGCGGCGAGCGGCTCGGCGTTGCAATCGTCCCCATGGCCGAGACTATCGAAGACCGTTAATGTCCGTTTCTCTGGGAAGCGAGGGGCGCTTGCGGACGATCGGCCAATTCCTGCTGTTGCTGACGGCATTGACTTGTTTCGGCATCGGGTCCGCCCGTGCCGCCACGCTCGATTCCAGCGTTGCCGTCACCGATCCCGCCACTTTGCAGGCATTGGAGCGCGGCGGACTGTCGATCAGCCGCTTGCTTGGACCTGCACTCGGCGTCACCCGCGAGGTCGACAATCGGGGCCTGTTTTCAGTGCCGGCTTTGGCCACCGTGCGCGACACGGTCAAGCAGCAGATCGCCGACGAAGCGAAGACCAGTCCGGACCCCTATGTCGCTGATATGGCGAAGTCGAAGGACACCAGCCAGAAATTCAACCCGAAATACATCGACGACGACGGCTCGACGCTCGACCTGACCGGCGTCGTCAACCGCATGGACCGCGGCTATCTCGGCCACACCGAATGCGGCGAGATCCGGCTGATCTACCGCTTCCACTATTCGATTGCTGAAAAGCCGGTGAAGGGAAAGGCTGGCCAGCGCATTTCCTCGCGGCTGCCGCTGACCATGAGCCTGGTGTTCAACGCCAAACCCAGGCAGGCGCAGGCCCGCGCCTCGAAGGACCTGCCAAGCGCCACCGACGTGTCCTGCGCCGAGGTTGCCCAGCGCTGGCTGGCAGCCGGAAAGAAAGACCTGCCACCCGACCAGCTTGCCGCCTGGCTGCGCTCCGACGAGGGGCCGCTCTCGGGCGCCATGCTCAATTCGTCGCAGATCATGCGGCTCGAACTCAACATGCAGGTGCTCAGGCTGTCGGCCTCGACGCGGCGCGATTTCGGCGGCCATGCCGAATATCTCCTGAAGATCTTCAAATGGGATCCGGCTGCGTCCAGCTTCTATGAAGCGAAGATGGAAAACCAGATCGACCGCGCCATCGTGCTGGCCGACAAGCCGTCCTTCGCCAAATGGCTGCTCACCGACCGCAACATCTACGACCTCGACCATGGCCGGCTGGTGATCGACGAAAAATTCCTGGCCAAAAGCGCCGTCTCCGTCGCACCCGGCGGCCTCAGCCGGTCGCAGAACAACATCGCCTACGGGCTGGTCGACGACGCCGACATCGACAAGGCGCTGAAGGACTATGTCGCCAAAGGCAACACGCTCTCGACCATCAAGTCGGTGGCCGGCTTCGACTTGCGGCTCAACGAGATGAGCTGCACCGGCTGCCACCAGACGCATGGCATTGCCGGCTTTCATTACACCGGCGCCGATCCGGCCAGCGAGCCGCGCCGCAACGCCGTCTTCGTGCCGGGCTCGGCCGTCTTCTTCGCCGACCTGCCGCGCCGCCGTGCCATCGTCGAGCAATTCGCCGCCGGCGGCCATCCGGATTTCGCCAGAGGCTTCGCCGCCCGTCCCGACGCCAGATACGCCGAGGCGCTGAAAGGCACCGACCTCTACAATGGCTGGGGCTCGATCTGCTATCGCGGCGATGATTTGAGCTTCAAGGACTGGAGCTGCGGTGCGGGCCTGCGCTGCGCCGGCGTCCATGAAAGCGCCATCCATCCGGGCTTCGGCACCTGCGTCAGCGAGGCCGGCACGGCGGTCGGCGACCCCGTCGAGTTCGGCGAGATCAAGATGTCGAGCTGGGGCAACGACCAGTATTGCCGCCTGTCGCCGGCCACCGCCAAGACCTGCGCCATCGATCCGGCGCGGGACAAGAAGCCGCTGGTCAAACTCGCCGGCTATGGCGCGGCGCGCCAGCGTTACGACAACCCCGAACAGAAGACCGGCGGTTTTCCCGGCGGCATGCTGCGCAAGGCGAGTTGCGACAAGCTTCCCGACGAAGCGACGTGCGGGCGCCTGGCCAAGACCGGCTTCAACGACTGCATCGCGTCGGGCAAGGACCACAAATTCTGCACGAAGGAATTCACCAAGACCGCCGGCCTGCGCGCCTGCGACAAGGCACATCCCTGCCGCGAGGACTATATCTGCACCGCAGGCTATGACGATCTGGCGCAAGCCAAGCCCGGCAAAGGCACCTGCATTCCGCCCTATTTCATCTTCCAGTTCCGCGTCGACGGCCATCCGCGCAGTTGGGTGCAGGATGTCCGTGAGTGAGAGAACGGTTTGCTGAAAGCGCCGCCACATGCCCCGGCAGACGGCTTTCGCTCAGAACCGCTGACGTCGGCCTGACAGAAGTCTAATCTTTCTGCTTGGCGCCGGCGCTCTTGCCGTCGGAACTTTTCGACCGTTCCTCGAAACGCGCCGCGCCCTTTTTCAGCGGATGGCCGGTCTCGGCCTCGGTCTTGCGCTCATCCCTTGCCGCCGCCTGCTTCAGTCCCTCGGCCGCCTGCTTGCCCTTGGTGGGCGGTGCCTGTTCAACGCCCATCGCTTCCTCCTTGCCGCGCGACTTGCGCGGATGCCAGAAGCAACGTGCGTAGCGTGCGGCGGTTCCGGCGGCTGGGGAAATCAGGCAATGCGGCTCAGCGCGCCGCCGTCATTGCTTTTCGGAAGGCTTCCAGCGTCTCGGCGCTGACATGGTGCTCGATGCCCTCGGCGTCGATGCGCGCTGTCTCCGCACTAACGCCGAGCGAGCGCAAGAAAGCTTCCACCGTTTGGTGGCGGATGCGGCTTTCCTCCGCGACTTTGCGCCCGGCTTCGGTCAGGAACACGCCGCGATAGGGCTTTCGCGACACCAGGCCGTCGGCGCACAACCTGGTCAGCATCTTGGCCACTGTCGGCTGGGCGACGCCAAGCCGTGCGGCGATGTCGACCTGGCGCGCTTCGTTGCCGTCTTCGATCAGGTCGGCGATCAGCTCGACATAATCCTCGACCAACGCACTGCGGCGCGCTTCGCGCTGCTGCCGGAAGCCCTCCGAATGAATTTCGGCGTCGAGCAGCGGCTCGCGGGGGACTGGTCTGTTCTTCAGCGCCAATACGCGCTCCTCTCAGGACTATTTGCCATCCATGCTTTCATAGCACGGGCTCTGATTCTTCAGGCCGTTTATTTGCATTCCGCGACAGGTGCAACCGGGGCTTCCGATTGCCGTTTCACCCGACGACCGCCAGCCGCATAAAAAGCAACGACAATGAACTATAGCATATTGCATAATGTTGAGCCATGGCATAGCTTAAGGCAACATTGTCCAGTCTCGCGGAAAGCCCTCCTTCATGTCTGAAGCCGAAGCCACAGCCTCCCGTTCCTCATGGCGGTTCGCCAGGCCCGACGAGGACGAGCAGCCCAGCCTGCGCGAAGTCAATTCCTCCATCGCCGTGCCGAACTCGGGCGTCTGGTTCCGTCGCCTGTTCGCCTTCATGGGTCCAGGTTACATGGTCTCGGTCGGCTATATGGACCCAGGCAACTGGGCGACGGACCTCGCCGGCGGCGCGCAGTTCGGCTACACGCTGCTGTTCATCATCATGCTGTCCAACCTGATGGCGATTCTTTTGCAGGCGCTGGCGGCACGGCTCGGCATCGCCACCGGCCGCGACCTCGCCCAGGCCTGCCGGGCGTACTATCCCCGGCCGGTCAACTTCGTGCTGTGGATCGCCTGCGAACTGGCCATCATCGCTTGCGATCTGGCCGAGGTCATCGGCACCGCTATCGCGCTGCAGCTCCTGTTTGGCATCCCGCTGATCGGCGGCGCCATGCTGACGGCGCTCGACGCCTTCCTCGTGCTGCTGCTGATGAACAAGGGTTTTCGCTATCTCGAAGCCTTCGTCATCGCGCTGCTGATCATCATCTTCAGCTGCTTTGCCATCCAGATCTTCGTCGCCGCCCCGCCGGCCGGCTCGATCCTGCACGCCATGTTCGTGCCGTCATCGCAGATCGTCACCAACCCGGCGATGCTCTACATCGCCATCGGCATCATCGGCGCCACCGTCATGCCGCACAATCTCTATCTGCACTCCTCGATCGTGCAGACCCGCGCCTATGAACGTACCGACAAGGGCAAGCGCGATGCCATCAAATGGGCAACGACGGACTCGACCATCGCCCTGATGCTGGCTTTATTCGTCAACGCCTCGATCCTGATCGTGTCCGCGGTCGCCTTCCACAACACCGGCCATCAGGATGTCGCAGAGATCGGCCAGGCCTTCGAGCTATTGTCGCCGCTGCTCGGCCTCAGCATCGCCTCGATCCTGTTCGCGGTGGCACTGCTGGCTTCCGGCCTGAACTCGACGGTGACCGCAACGCTTGCCGGCCAGATCGTCATGGAGGGCTTCCTGCGCCTGCGCATTCCCAACTGGGCGCGCCGGCTGCTGACGCGCGGCCTCGCCATCATCCCGGTGGTGGTCGTCACCGCGCTCTATGGCGAAAAGGGCACCGGCCAATTGCTGGTGTTCAGCCAGGTCATCCTGTCGATGCAGCTGCCCTTCGCGGTCGTCCCGCTGGTGCAGTTCGTCTCCGACAAGAAGAAGATGGGCAATCTCGCCATTCCGCGCGGCGTCGCAGCCCTTGCCTGGGTAGTCGCCGCGGTCATCCTGGGGCTCAATTTCAAGCTGCTCTACGACACCATGTTCGGGGTCGGTTGAACCCCGCCTCGCCGGGAAATCGGCTACCCTCCGGGGAGGCTAGTCTCGCGACAAATCGGCAATCCACGCTATGTTGTCCCGCAGCATGACCCGGATCGAAGACATCAGGAAATTCTATGCGCGGCTGATGGCCGCCAATGCCGGTTCGCCCGACCCACGCCTGGAGGCGGCTTTCGCCGAGGTTCCGCGCGAAGCGTTTCTCGGTCCGGGGCCGTGGACGGTCATCGCCGGGAACGGCAAGGTCACGACGCCGAGCGCCGACCCGGCTCATATCTATCAGAACGTTCTGGTGACGATCGACGACGACAAGGGCATCAACAATGGCGAGCCGTTCCTGCACGCCATGTGGATCGGAAAGCTTGCACCGAGGCCCGGTGAGGCGGTTTGTCATATCGGCGCCGGCACCGGCTACTACACCGCCGTGCTGGCCAGGCTGGTTTCGCCCGGCGGCACCGTCACCGCTTTCGAACTCGACGAGAAGCTCGCCGATCTCGCGCCACAAAATCTCGAAGCCTATGGCAATGCGACGGTGGTCCATGGCAATGCCGTGACGACGCCGTTGCCACCATCCGACATCATTTATGTCAATGCCGGGGTCGTAGCGCCCCCGGCCGGATGGCTGAAGGCGCTGCGGCCAGGCGGCCGCATGATCTTTCCCTGGCGGCCGGCCGAGCGCGTCCCGCTGGCGGTGATGGTGACCCGCACGCAAAAAGGCTTCACCTGCGATCCGTTCATGCGGTCGTGGTTCATTCCCTGTGTTGGCGCCTCGGTCGCGGACCCCGCGGCGATGATCCCCACCCGCGAGCAGGCCGCGCGCAGCCGTTCAATCTGGCTGGCGCAGGACAAGGCGCCGGACGACACCGCCACTGCCATATCAGGCGATGTCTGGTTCTCATCCGAAAATATTGAAGCCGGACCTCGCGAATGACGGCGGTTTGCCAAAATTTCTTATGTCCTGTCGGACCGTTGGCTCGCCGACCGTCCTTGGGCTGAAGTCCGGCCGCCGACGGCGTGGATCGAAGAACGGGAGCATTGGAATGAGAAAGATCATCGCTGCGACATTCATCAGCCTCGACGGCGTCATGCAGGCACCCGGCGGCCCGGAAGAGGATCCGGTCGGCGGCTTCAAGTTCGGCGGCTGGACCTTCCATTACTTCGACGAGGCGGGGGGCGCGGCGATGGATGAACTGTTCTCCAAGCCTTTCGCCCTGCTGCTCGGCCGCAGAACCTACGACATCTTCGCCGCCTACTGGCCGTATCACAAAGATCCAATCGCGGATGCCTTCAACCCCGCGACCAAATATGTGGCGACGCATCAGCCTGACACCCTCACCTGGCAGAACACGCAATCGCTCGGGCCTGATATCGTTGCGGAGTTGCGCCGTCTCAAGCAGGAGGATGGACCTGACCTGCTCATCCAGGGATCTGGCGATCTGATCCAGACCTTGCTCGCCAACGGGCTGATCGACGAGATCCGATTGATGATCTTCCCGCTGTTGCTGGGCAAGGGCAAGCGGCTGTTCGGCGACAGCGCGATGCCGGCCGCCTTCAAGCTTGTCAAGTCGCAGACTTCCAGCACCGGCGTCATCATGGCGACCTACGAACGCGCGGGCGAGGTCAAGGTCGGGTCGTTTGTCACGGGAGAGCCGTCGGAGGCCGAGCTCGAGCGGCGCAGGAATTGGAAGTAGAACTGCCGAAACATGGCGCCAAGTTGGAACACCCCTCATCCGACCGAGCTTCGCTCGGCCACCTTCTCCCACAAACAAGGGGAGAAGGCTGAGTCTGGGGCATGTAGCTCAGCCAATCTCCGGCGTCGATGACTGGCAGGGACATGCGCGCAATCTTGCCTTCTCCCCTTGCGGGAGAAGGTGGATCGGCGCGCAGCGCCGAGACGGTTGAGGGGTGCTCCAGCGAAGCGAGGCGTTCAAGCCGCCACCGGCCGTCGCGCCAACCCATCGCGGATATGGCGTGCGAATTCCTGCGCCGCCGGCCCTACCCCATGCCTCGGCAGATGCAGGTTGATGGCAAAATTCGGCAGCGGCGGCAGGCCGGACTCCGATGGCAATATGTCGAGATCGGCTGGCACCGTGGAGGCCAGCCAAGTGGTGACGGCAAGGTCCGACCGCACCGTCGCCGTCGTCGCGTCGATGTTGCCGTTCTCGAACACGGTGCGCCACTCCAGCCCATGCTCACCGAGCGCCGCCAGCACCGCCGGGCGGAAGGCGCAGGTATCGGCGACGATCGAGACCGGCAGCGGCCGCTTGGCGCGGGCAACGCCGCCTTTGGCACCGACCCAGACCAGCCGGTCGATGGCAAGGCATTCGCCCGCTGTCGGACCAACCCGCTCCTCGATCACCGCAAGGTCGATGGTCCCGGCCGCAAGGGCAGCCGTCAGTTCCGGCGACGAGCCGCAGACCAACGATATCTCGACTTGCGGATAGGTCTCGGCATAGGTCTTCAGCACCGGCGCCAGCAAGGTGCCGACAAGGTCGTAGGGCACGCCGAGCCGCACCTGCCCGGCCACCGGTGTTCCAGCCATCTCGACCCAGATCTCGTCATTCAAGGCCAGCAACCGCTTGCCCCTGCCGAACAGCTGTTCACCGGCGCGCGTCAGCCGCAAGCCGCGCCGGTCGCGCTCAAAGAGGCTTGAGCCAAACGCCTCCTCCAGCCGCTTGACCTGCTGGCTGACAGCACCCTGCGTCAGGTGCAGCGCATTGGCCGCCGCCGTCATGCTGGCCTTGTCGGCGACGGTGATGAAGGTGCGGATCAGCGTCATGTCGAGATTTCGGATCATGACCGGCATTATCTATCCTAATGCTGACTATAGCAAACATTGCATTTACTGAAGTTCGCGCTCGGCTACGATCGCAGCCCTCTCACAGAGGATGCCGCATGCTCGACTCCATTCTCCCGCTCATCCTGTTTGCCATCGTCGCCACCACCACGCCCGGCATCGCCACGACCCTGTCGACGGCATCGGGCGCGCAGTTCGGCTTTCGCCGTTCCGTGCCTTTGCTGGTCGGCAGCGCCGCCGGCCTCGCCACGGTGACGGGCGCCGCCGCTGCCGGGCTCGCCGGCCTGCTGCTCGCCGTGCCTTCGCTGCAACTGGCCATGAAGGTCATCGGCTCGCTCTATCTCGTCTGGCTGGCGATCAAGATCGGCCGCAGCGGACCGCCCAATCTGGATGTAACCATGGCCAGGCCGAACAGCTTTCTCGGCGGCGCCGGCATTCAATGGATGAACCCGAAAGGCTGGGCGATGGGACTGGGCGCCGCGGCGTCGTTCGCGGCATTGGCCAGCGGGCCGATGCAGCTCGCGCTGCTGCTCGGCGCCACTTTCGGCCTCGCGGCCGCCGCCTCGCTTTCACTGTGGTGCGTGGCCGGCATGGTGCTGGCGCGGCTGCTCAAGACCGAGCGGCAATGGCGCGCGCTCAACATCGTCCTGGCACTGGTGCTGGCCGCCTCGATCATTCCGATGTGGCGGCCGGTGTAGGGGCCGCGGCGGCCTTGCAGAACCTGGGGGCTTGCCCCCGACAAAGCGCTTATGCTGTGCTGGTCGATCCCCACTCCGTCTCGGCTTCGCCGAGCCACCTCTCCCCCGATCGACGGGGTAGAGGAAAGGCGCCAGGCTTCTTGCCGTCAACGCTCGTCCAGCAAAGCTCCCTTCCTTTCCCTCCGGAGGGGGAAAGGTGGCGCTGCGAAGCAGCGACGGATTGGGGGAACCACGTGGCAATCAAGCCTCACACCGATCAGTCACGCCAGTCACAGAAGATATGTGCATAGCGTAGCGACAGAGCGGGGGACAGAGGTGGCCCTCAAGCCGCGTAACGCGCCGCCGGCTTATCGGCGTGCAGGCTGCCGTAGAAGGTCTGCCGGGCACCGAGGAAAATGTCCAGCTTGGCAGGCTCGGCGAGCGCCGGCACGGTGACCGCCTCCCCCCTGGCAAGGCCGACAAGGGCTGCATCGACCATATTGTCGGCCGTCATGATGATTTCCTTCGGAAGAGTATCGATGTCGCCGCCGGAAAGCTCCCAGAAATCGGTCCGGGTCGCGCCCGGCAGAACGACCTGTACCTTCACGCCCGTGCCGGCGACTTCGCGCTGCAGCGCTTCGGAGAAGTTGACGACATAGGCCTTGGTGCCACTGTAGATGCCGCCGAACGAGGTGTCGAAGGCAAGCACGGAGGCGATGTTGACGATCGCGCCGCGGTTGCGTGCCAAAAACCAGGGCAGCACGGCACGGGTCAGCCGCGTCAGGGCGATGACATTGACCTTGATCATGCGTTCGGCAGCGTCCGCATCGGCGGTTGCCACCACCGACTGGCCGCCAAGGCCGGCATTGTTGACCAGCAGCGTCACGCTGTCGTCGCTGGCGATCGCCTGCTCGACGCGGCGGACGTCGTCGTCGTTGGAGAGGTCGGCGCTGATGACGCTGACCTTGCGGCTATAGATCTGGCGCAGCTTCCCGGCCAGTTCCTCCAGCCGGTCGGCGCGCCGCGCCACCAGCACCAGATCGTAGCCCTGCCCCGCCAGCCGGTCGGCATAGACCGCGCCGATGCCCGACGAAGCACCGGTGACGACCGCCGTTCCCTTGTTGCCCTGTCCACTCATTGTCCTGTTCCTTCTTCGACTGATCTGGTTCGTTTCGGCCGACCCGGCGCCGTGGCATCTGCCGCACTGCCGGAAAGCCGCTTGATTTGATTTAGTGGTATATGCCACTAATCGTGAAGTAGGCATATGCCACTATCTTGTCAATGAGACGGGCGGGGATTATTTGAGGGGAGCAGCCGGGCCTCATTCCCCGGCGCCAGGGACCATCATGTCAAAGGACAGCCTGCCCGGCCTCACGCTCTGCAATAACGCCGCGCTGCGCCGCGCGGCGCGCAAGCTCGGCAAGTTTTATGATGATGTGGTGGAGCCGTCAGGCCTCAAGGCGACGCAGCAGGGCCTGCTTTACCAGATCCATATGGGCGATGAGCCGGCGATGGGCGCGATCGCCACGTCGCTGATCATGGACCTGTCGGCGCTCGGCCATACGCTGAAACCGCTGATCCGCGACGGCTATGTCGAGACCTTCGCCGACCCGGAGGACCGCCGCGTCAAGCGTGTACGACTGACGCCAAAGGGCCTGGACAAGATCGAGGAAGCGATGAAACTGTGGCAAATCGCCCAGCAGCGTTTCGAGGATGTCGTCGGCAAGGACAAGGCCGAAGATTTGCGCGCGGCTCTGGATGAGATCGCCGCGCTGGATTTCGATCTGCCGCCGGCCACACCCTAAGGCGTTAGGCCAGCGTTGCCAAAAGACTCTACTCGGCAGGCATCTCTACAGGCCGAGCCGCCCAGCGACCGGCCACCACGATGCCAAGCCCGATGATCGGGAAGATCGCGGCGACCAGGCCGAGATCGGCCGGCGCGCCGTAACGCAGCACGGCACCACCGACCATGGCACCCAACGCCACGCCGAGATAGAGCGCCGAGGCGTTGAGCGACAGCACGATCGGGGCGGCATCGGGCGCCAGCTTGATGATGCGGCTGGCCTGCGCCGGCGGGAACGCCCAACCGACGATGCCCCACGGCACCATCATCGCCATCAGCGCCGGCCCGGCAATATGGTGCGGCAGGAAGGTCGGGATGACTGACAACAGGACCAGCATGCCGGCACTCAGCGCCAGCGACCAGCCGACGGTGTGGGTCGCGCCGAACCGGTCGGCGGCCTGGCCGCCGCCAATGTTGCCGATGACGGCACCGACGCCGAAGGCGAGCAGCATGCCGGGCAGCGCGATCTGGCTGAGACCGCCGCCCTCGATGGCAAGCGGCGCGACATAGGCAAAGACGGTGAAGGCGCCGATCAGCGCCAGCACTGTCGTCAACAGGATCGGCATCACGCCGGGACGCAGCGCTGCCGCCAGCCTGCGCTTCAAGGGCAGCCTGGTGCCAACGATGCCCCGCGGCAGCCGGTACCACAGGATCGCACCCGCAAGCGCGCCAAGGCCGGCGATGGCAAAGAAGGTGCCGCGCCAGCCGGCAACGGTGGCAACGAGCGCGCCCAGTGGCGCACCGAGCGCAACGGCCACAGTGGTGCCGCCGACGACGACGGCGATGGCACGCGCCCGGTGATGATCATCGACCAGCGCCACCGCGGTGCCTTGCGCGGTTGCGGCGAACAGGCCCGACGACAGCGCCATGACGATGCGCGCGATCAGCAGCAGTTCGAAGGAGGAACTCAAGGCAGCGGCGATGTTGCCGATGACGAAGAACACCAGCGTCCACAGGATGACGCGGCGCCGGTCCCACTCGCCGGTCAGCGTCGCCAGGATCGGCGTGCCGATCGCATAGGCGAGCGCAAAGGCGGTGATCAGCGTGCCGGCCAGCGGAATGGAGATGCCGGCATCCGCCGCGATGTCGGGCAGAAGGCTGGAGATGACGAAGCCTTCGGTCGAGATCGTGAACGATCCGAGCGCGAGCCAGAAAAGGCGCTTGTCCATGGCGGGATGTCCTTAGTTCAAAAGTTATTGAACAATTGGACATAGTAGGGCATCATGTCAATGAAGCCAGGGAAAAATAGCTGAACCTTCCTGACAGCCCTGTGTCAGCACAGGTCGGGCGGGGTCGGCGCGAAGACGGAGAAAGGCCGCGTGCGGGCCAACAATGATGGATGCGTTGAAATCGGAGCCGACTGTGCTTAGTTTCGAGCCATGACCTTGCCACACCCCAATACGGACCAGATCAGCCTGCCGATCGTGCTTGGTGTGCTCGGCGACCCGACCCGGCTCGCCATCGTGCGCTATCTCGCCAGCAAGCAAGGCGTGCCGCTGAACTGCAGCCAGTTCCTCGATTTCGGCTCGAAGACCAATCTGAGCTACCATCTCGCCAAACTGCGCGAGGCCGGCGTCACCCGCGCCGAGGTGGTCGGCACCAACCGCATGATCACGCTGCGCCGCGCAGATCTCGACGCCCGCTTCCCCGGCCTGCTCGACAGCGTCATCGCCGCCGCCGGCGACGATCCGGCACTGCCGGCGGTCGGCGGCCACGACATCGAAATCCACGCCTGAACGCCGAAGAATTTGGGTTCCTCCGCCCCCGCAAAGCGGGGGAGAGGTGGCCGCGAAGCGGTCGGAGAGGTGGCTTCGTAGGGCGAATGCTCTCTGGAAACCTGGGCACCGTCGCGCCAACCCCCTCTCCGTCTCGGCTTCGCCGAGCCACCTCTCCTCCACTTTTCGTGGGGCGAGGAACCTAGGTCCTGCTAGCGTCGCCATTCCGGCCTGACATTCATTAACCCACGGAGCCTCCCCTATGCGCATCGCCGTCCTCGCCGATATCCACGGCAATGTGCTGGCACTGGACGCCGTGCTTGACGACCTGCGCCGGCGCGGCGGCGCCGACCTGACCGTTAATCTCGGTGACAGCGTTTCCGGCCCGCTGTGGCCGCGCGAGACGTTTGCGCGGTTGGAGGCGCTGAACCTGCCGACGGTGCGCGGCAACCACGACCGCCGTGTCGCCGCCGACCCCGCTGATGACACCATGTGGCCCTCCGACGTCTATGCGCAGGAGCGGCTGACCGAGGCACAGCGCCAGGTGCTTTTCGCCCAGCCGCTGACGCTGGAGATCGCACCCGGAATCATCGCTTTCCACGCCCGTCCCGACCATGACGAGAAATATCTCACTGACACGATCGTCAATGGCCAGCTGGTGCGCGCGCCGCTGACGGCGATCCGGCGGCGGCTGAAGGCGCTCGAGCCGGCTTGCCGCATCGCGCTGTGCGGCCACAGCCACCGCGCGGAACTGATCCGCGTCCCCGATGGTCCCGTCATCTTCAATCCGGGCAGCATCGGGTGCCCTGCCTATGACGATTCGACGCCGCCGGCGCATGTCTCCGAGCAGGGCTCGCCGCATGCGCGCTATGGAATCGTCACCTTGGGCGGCAACGGCCAGCCCGACCGCTTCGAGGCCATCGCCGTCGACTACGACCACGAGGCGGCCGCCAGGCAGGCCGAACAGGCGGGCCGGCCGGAATGGGCTTACGCGCTGAGAACCGGGTTCATGCCCCTGCCCGGCTGAACGCTGGCGAAACGGCGGCCCGAATTTTCGGGCTTACATGGCGCCGCGTCGTCCCTTATAAAACCGGCCGGGCTTGCGGCGGGCTCGATCCGCCGGCACGGTATCAGCGCACGGCCAAACGATGAGGCGCACAGTTACGCTCCGAACAACCCTCCATGCGCTGATTGCGGCTACGCTGTTGATGACGGCGTGGCCGGTGGTTGCTCCCGCTATGGCTGAAGAGATGGCCCAAGAGACGCCGGAACTCGTCATCTCCGTCGTCACCGGCCTGGCGCCGGACGACCTTCTCAAGGTGCGCACCACCGCATCGCCGGTCGCCACGGTCGAGGCGCGGCTGAGCAGCGGCGACATGGTCACCAATCTCGGCTGCAACGACATCAACGGCTACAAATGGTGCAAGATCGAGAGCACGGGCAAGGAGAAGCTGAGCGGCTGGGCGCCGGCGCGCTATCTCATCCCCCTCAATCCGGCCCCCTATGTCGAAGGCGAGACAAGACCGGCCGATGCGCCGGTGGTTGCCTCCACCGGCAGCGCCAATGAGGCCGGGCAGGCCTCGGCGCCGGATCAATCGCAGGCCATCGGCTCGGCCAACAGCCCGCCGGTCCCCCCGCCCGACCTGACAGCGCGGCTTGGCGGCGCCGGTCCGGCGGCCGAAAGCACGCCGAAATCGGCCGCGGAAATCGGCCACGCCGCAATGCAGGATGCGTACCTACTGGCGCTGGCGGCGCCTGACGTCCCGCTTGATTCCGCTCCGATGCTGGCTTCTGCCCCCGAGATTCCCTGCGCCCGCTATGTCGGCCAGCCAATGGAGCGCTGCAAGGTCAGCGTGGTGCACACCGCCGACAAGGCGAACATCACTGTGACCTGGCCCGACGGCGGCACGCGCATCATCTCCTTCCGTGCCGGGCAGCCGGCCGGTTCCGACGCGCCCGGCGACTTCCGCTTCACCCGCGAGGGCAGCCTCAACATGATCCGCATCGGCGAGGCCGAGCGTTTTGAAATCACTGACTCTCTGGCGCTTGGGAATTAGCTGGACTATCGGACGCCAGCGGGACAACGCCCCCCTGTCCTGCCAGACATCTCCCCCACATGGGGGAGATCGGCAATTCCGGCGCTGTTCCCTTCCTTCATCGTCGAAAATTGGCGAAAGAGGTCGCGACGTCCAATCTCCCCCCTCGTGGGGGAGATGTCCGGCAGGACAGAGGGGGGCGCGCCGGAACGAGGCGCTTCTCGGCTGGGGGGCCGCCCACAACAACCCTCATTTTCGGGGTTACATCCCGCAAAACTCTTCCCTATAAGGCCCTCCTAGCCTGATACCAGAATCGCGAGCACAACCGGCCGGGTCTTCCCGTCCCGGTTTTTTGTGCAAGCCGCCCGCCGAACGGACCTTTGACATGCCAAGACGCACTGACATCAAGTCGATCCTGATCATCGGGGCCGGCCCCATCGTCATCGGCCAGGCCTGCGAGTTCGACTATTCCGGCACGCAGGCCTGCAAGGCGCTGAAGGAGGAAGGCTTCCGCGTCATCCTGGTCAATTCCAACCCGGCCACCATCATGACCGACCCGGAACTGGCCGACGCCACGTACATCGAGCCGATCACGCCCGAAGTGGTCGCCAAGATCATCGCCAAGGAGCGGCCCGACGCGCTGCTGCCGACCATGGGCGGCCAGACCGCGCTCAACACCGCTCTTTCGCTGCGCCGGATGGGCGTGCTCGAACGCTACAATGTCGAGATGATCGGTGCCGATGCTACCGCCATCGACAAGGCCGAGGACCGCGCGCTGTTTCGCGAGGCGATGAAGAAGATCGGCCTGGAAACGCCGAAGTCGATGCTGGCCAACGCCACCGACGTCAAGAACACCGACCGCAAGACGCATGAGGCCGAACGCGCCGCCCTCAAGGCGGAGAAGCCGGCCGATCTCGACGCCGCGCTCGACGCGCTGGAAACCCGCTGGAACCTCGGCGAAGGCGACCGCAAGCAGCGCTACATCAGCCATGGCATGGCGATCGCCGCCCAGGCGCTCGACCATGTCGGCCTGCCCGCCATCATCCGCCCATCCTTCACCATGGGCGGCACCGGCGGCGGCATCGCCTACAACCGCGCCGAATTCTACGAGATCGTCCAGTCCGGCCTCGATGCCTCGCCGACCACCGAAGTGCTGATCGAGGAAAGCGTGCTCGGCTGGAAGGAGTATGAGATGGAGGTTGTCCGCGACAAGGCGGACAATTGCATCATCGTCTGCTCGATCGAGAACATCGACCCGATGGGCGTGCATACGGGCGACTCGATCACCGTCGCCCCGGCGCTGACGCTCACCGACAAAGAATACCAGATGATGCGCAACGCCTCGATCGCGGTGCTGCGCGAGATCGGCGTCGAGACCGGCGGCTCCAACGTCCAGTTCGCCGTCAACCCGGCCGATGGCCGCCTGGTGGTGATCGAGATG
>NZ_RZQL01000100.1 GCF_003997935.1 Mesorhizobium sp. M7A.F.Ca.US.006.01.1.1 | reverse complement strand
CGCGCGCGGTGCTTGGCGATGGTATCGATGCACGCAAGCTGTTCGAGGGATTGCTGGCGGCGCGCCACCGCCGCCGCTTGCAGCTCGCCGCACATCTGGTGGCCGGCCGCTGGTCGCCGACAATCCGGCTGGAGGGGCTGGAGGGGTTGCGGTCGGCCTTGCAGCGCGGCCACGGCGCCATCCTCTGGTGCGATCAGTTCGCCGCCCAGACCATCATCGGCAAGCGCGCGCTGTACGAGGCCGGTATCGAAGCGCATCAGGTGAGCGTCAACACCCACGGTATTTCCGAATCGGCGTTTGGCTTGCGTTTCCTCAACCCGCCGCTGATCGATGTCGAAAATCGGTTCCTGAAGAGCCGGGTCACCTTTGATCGCGACGACGCCTATCAGGTCACCATCCGCATCCAGAAGATCCTGAAGCAGAATGGCGTGGTGACGATGACCAACACCATCCATGCCGGCACGACTTTCACCGAGGCAGCCATGGGCGAAAACGGCTGGACGCATCTCGCCTCGGCGCCCGCGAATTTTGCCGCCAGGGGCAGAACCGCCCTGTTTGCCATGTCGACCTTCGAGATGGTTCCCTTCATCGAATACCGGGCCGTGCTCAGCCCCGAGCTGACGCTGGAGGCTCCGGCCGCCCCGGCAACGGACATGGCCAGGGATGGCGCCAAGAACATGACTGTGCAGGCGCGCTACATCCTGCTCAAGCGTGACCGCCTGCTGGAAGCGCTAAGGCTCTACCCCGAGCAGATGCTGACGTGGTCCCGCCGGCAGCGGCTGACCGAAGCCCCGGACAGCACCGGCATCGGAATGGATGAAGGCTCATGACCGGCGTATCAGGCGGACCGCGGCAGCGACGAGCTCGCCGACCGGGCGTGTCGCATCGAATGTCGAGGCGCGCTCATCCGCAGCCGGCAGCTCGAGGATGGCGAACTGGCTGTCGACCAGGCTTGCCGGCATGAAGTGGCCCTTGCGGTTGCCGACGCGCTGGCTGGCCGTGGCAGGGTCGATCTCCAGATAGAGGAAGACGATTTCCGGGCAGAAGCCGCTCAGCCGGTCGCGGTAGCTGCGCTTCAGCGCCGAGCAGGCGGCAACCACGCCCTGTCCGCTGCCCACCGACTCCGCGATGCGCTCGCCGATCGCATCGAGCCAGCCTTCGCGCAGTTGATCGGTAAGCGGCTCGCCGCTTGCCATGCGCGCGACGTTTTCCGGCGGATGCAGCCTGTCGCCCTCGATAAAGGTAACGCCCAGAGCGGCGGCAAGCCCAATGCCCACCGCCGACTTGCCGCAGCCGGCGACGCCCATGACCACGATGGCCGGCACCGAGCCGGGGGCGCTCGTCGGCGCCTGTGCTGCCGCTTCGTCCACGGTCAGCGGCTTGCCGGCGCGCGGCCGTAGAGAAGCAGCATGGCGACGATGACGACACCGTAGATGATCTGCCGCCCCGCCTCCGGCATCTGCATGACCGACAGGATGGATTGCAGCAGCGTGATGAGGATGACACCGGCGACAGTGCCGAGATAGGAGCCGCGCCCGCCCAGGATCGAGGTGCCGCCAAGCACCACCGCGGCGATCGACGGCAGCAGATAAGCGTCGCCCATCGACTGGGCCGCCTTGGAGGCATAGCCGGCCAGAAGCACGCCGCCGAAAGCCGAGAGCCCGCCGGAGACGGCGAAGGCGATCATCACCACGCGCCTTGTGTCGATGCCGGAGAGATAGGCCGCGCGCTCGCGGTTGCCGATGCCGTAGACCGTGCGGCCGAAGCTGGTCCGGGTCAGCACGAACACCATTGCCGCTCCTATCAGCGCCCAGATGATGACCGCGTTGGGCACACCCGGAATGGCGAAGCCGGTCGCCAGGTAGCGCATCGCGCCCGTTGCCGAATCCTGCGGCGAGAAGCCGCCGGTGTAGACCACCATCAGCCCCTGCGCGACAGCGTTGGTGGCCAATGTGATGATCATCGAGGGGATGCGCAGATAGGCGACGCCGATGCCGTTGACGACGCCGATCAGCATGCCGCAGATGATGCCGAACGGGATGGCCAACGCCACGCCGACCGGGCCGTACGCCGCCGCGGCGCAGGCCATCATGGCGCCCGCCGCCACCGCCCAAGGCACCGACAGGTCGATCTGGCCGAGCAGGATGACCAACATCATGCCGGTGGCGATGACGCCGAGGAATGAAGCCACCTTGAGCTGCTGCAGCAGATATTCAGGCGACAGGAAGCTTCTGGAATAGAGGCTGCCCAGGAACAGCAAAAGCACGATGCAGGCAAAGGCCGTCAGCACCGCCGGATCGGCGCGGCGGATGAATCTGGGCATGCGGCCGGCAATGCCGCCAAGCGTCGTTTCGCTCACAGGAACCACTCCAGCCGGTTGCGGACCCGAAACAGGGCGAAGGCGCCGAGGCTGACGGCGACCAGCAGGATAACGCCCTGAAACAGCGGCTGCCAGAGCGGATCGAAATCGAAGACGAACAACAGGTCGCCGATCGTGCGGAAAGCCAGTGCGCCGAAGATGGCGCCGATGGCGCTGCCCTTGCCGCCGAACAGCGAGACGCCGCCGAGCACCACGGCGGCGATCGAAAACAGCGTGTAGGAGTTGCCGCTGGCATAGGCCGCCTCACCCGTATAGGTGAAGAAGGTCAGGAACAGTCCGCCGATCGCCGCCAGCAGGCCGGCCAGCGTGTAGGCAGCGAACTTGCCGCGCCGGATCGGCACGCCCGACATGTAGGCCGCCGTCTCCGACGAGCCTGCCGCGTAGGCGGCGCGGCCGAGCACCGAGCGGCTGAACGGCACCCAGATCACCAGCACGATGGCCAGCAGCACGACGA
This sequence comes from Mesorhizobium sp. M7A.F.Ca.US.006.01.1.1, assembly GCF_003997935.1. Taxonomy (GTDB): domain Bacteria; phylum Pseudomonadota; class Alphaproteobacteria; order Rhizobiales; family Rhizobiaceae; genus Mesorhizobium. The sequence continues at coordinate 20,684 of NZ_RZQL01000100.1, read as the reverse complement.
GACTTGCCGGCACCACGCCGAACACACGGCCGGTCAGCGCATCGGCCAGGTCCTCATTGACGGAACCGCCCGGGAATGGCCGCAGCAACAGGCCGATGCCGTAATAGACGGCGCCTGTGGCAATGGTGGCGACGATCGGCTGCAACCGGCCATAGATGACGATGGCGCCATTAATGGCGCCGCACAGCAGCCCCACCGCCAGCACGGCGATGACGCCAAGCGTCGTCTGCATCGGCGTTCCCACCACCAGCCACGAAGCCAGGCAGTTGGTGAGGAGAAAAATCATGCCGACGGACAGGTCGATGCCGGCGGTGATCACCACCAGCGTCTGCGCCATGGCGACGAAGGCGAGCAGCACGCCCTTGTTGGCGGCCGTCTGCACCACATTGGCGGTGAAGCCGGCCGGATGGTTCGAGGTGTAGATGACGAACATGACGATGAAGATGCCGAACGCCAGCAGCGTTCCGCGCTGCTCGGCCAGCCAGTAACGCCAATCCTTCATGCGTCCACTCCCAGGCCCACCGGGCTGTCCTCGCCATGGATGTTGAGCGCACTTGATATCAGCGCCCGCTCGGTGATCTCGGCGCCGACCAGCTCGCGCTTGACCGCCCCGTCATAGAGCACCAGCACACGGTCGCAGCAGCCGATCAGCTCGTCATAATCGGTCGAGTAGAACAGGATCGCCGCACCCGCGTCGGCCAGTTTGCGCATCAGCTGGTACAGTTCCTGCTTGGTGCCGACGTCGATGCCGCGCGTCGGATCGTTGAGCAGGATGATGCGCGGCTGCCGCATCAGCCATTTGGCGATGACCACCTTCTGCTGGTTGCCGCCCGAAAGCGCGCCGACCGGAATGTCGAGGCCCGCCGTCTTGATCGCCAAAAGGCCGACCATGTCGTCGATCAGCCGCTGCTCGGCGGCGCGATCGATGATGCCGGCTTTCGACAGCCGGTCGAGCGCGGCGAAAGACAGGTTCTCGCGCACCGTCATCGGCAGCATCAGCCCTTCGGTCTTGCGGTCCTCGGGAATGAGCGCCATGCCGATGCCGTCGTCGCGCGCAACGGATGGACTGGTGATCGACACAGGCTTGCCGTCGATCAGGATCTGGCCGCTGAGGCCGCGCAGCACGCCGAAGAAGGCGAGCAGCAATTCGCGCTGGCCCTGGCCGTCGAGGCCGCCGAGGCCGACCACCTCGCCTGCCCTGACGGTCAGCGAGATGTCGTGCAGCCGGTCGGCCCAGGAGAGCTTGCGGGCCTCGAGCCTGGGGGCCGCGGTGGCAGGCACGGCCGCCGGCTTGGGCGGAAAGATATGGCTGTATTCGCGGCCGATCATCAGTTCGACCACCTCATTGTCGCTCTTCGAGCCGGCCGGATAGCTGGCGACATTGCGGCCGTTGCGGAACACCGTGCACTGATCCGCCAGTTCGGCGATCTCGTTCATGCGGTGCGAGATGTAAAGCAGCGCCAGCCCTTCCGAGCGTAGCCGCTTGAGCACCGCGAAAATCTTCGAGACATCCGCCGCCGTCAGCGCTGAGGTCGCTTCGTCGAGGATGAGGATGCGCGGCTTGCGTGCCAATGCCTTGGCGATCTCGACCATCTGCCGGCGCGACAATGGCAGGTCCTTGACCAGCGCCAGCGGGTGGATGTCGGCGGCGCCGGCACGAGCAAGTGCTTCTTCGGCGATGCGGCGCTGCGCCTTGCGGTCGATCATGCCGAAGCGTTTGGGCGGGTCGGAAATGACGATGTTGTCGGCAACGCTGAGCTCGGGGACCAGCGACAGTTCCTGGAAGATGCAGACGATGCCGGCCTTGTTGGCGGCACCCGGAGAAGCGAAGGTCGCCTCGCGCCCGTCCAGCGTCATGCGGCCCTCATCGGGCGCCACGACACCTGCCATGACCTTGATCAGCGTCGACTTGCCGGCGCCGTTTTCGCCGAGAATGGCGTGGATGCTGCCGGCTTCGACAACAAGCTCGGCCTTCTCCAGCGCGCGTACACCGCCATAGCGCTTGGATATGCCTTCCATACGAAAGAGCGGAGCCGCACCGTCCATCGGCCCTCCCAGGGCGATTGTGGAATTGAGACAAGCGCCGCGGCTCAAGCCGCGGCGCCAGGTGACAGCCAGCGATGATTTACTGGTTTTCCTTGGTCTGACCCATGATTTCCTGGGCGCTGAAATTGATGCCGCAGGTCGGGAAGGAATTGCCGACGAAGAAATTATCGGATTCCTTGGGGAAGTAATCCGTGCCTTCCTTCAAGTTCGGGTCTTCGGCGATCGCCAGCGGCAGCTTCACCTCTTGTGGCACCACCTCGCCTTCGAGTGCGGCGATCGCGGTCTTGATGGCGACGGCGACCTGAGCCGGACCCGAGCCCGCGGACGAGCACTTCAGCCCGTCGGCCGAATGCGCGGCGCAGAACTTGCGGAAGCCGTTCTCGGTCTCGCCGCCAAACGGCACGAACGGATGCTTGGCGTCGATCATCGCCTGCACGATGCCGGTGTCGCCGCCCTGCCCGGTGATGCCGTCGAACGGACCGTTGGTGGCGATCGCATCTGCGGTCACCTTCTGTGCCACGCCGTCATCCCATTTGCCGGCGACTTCGGTCACGTCCCACTTCTTGCCGGACGCATCGAAGACCTCGTGGATGCCGTTGTGACGATCGGTGTCGACGGAGGTGCCGGCGACGCCGCGCACTTCCAGGATCTTGCCACCGTTCGGTATCTTGGCGACCAGCCACTTGGCCCACAATTCGCCAAGGCCCTTCTGATCGACATTGACGTTGATGGCGTCCTTGGTGTCGAGAATGTTGTCGAAGGCGACCAGCACGATGCCGGCTTCCTTGGCACGCTTGATGACCGGACCGAAGGCCGTCGGGTTCTGGGCGTCGGTGACGATGGCGTCATAGCCGGAATCGATGAAATTGTTGATCGCCGAGATCTGTGCCGGCACGTCCTCGCCCGTCGAGACGACCTTGAATTCCTTGATCTTGGCTTTGACTTCAGGTTGTGCGGCGTAGGCCTTGGCCGTCTGCACCATCTGGATGCGCCAGGTGTTGGCGATATAGCCATTGGCGAAGGCGATGCGGAACGGCCCTTCCTTCTTGGGGTACTTGAAGAATTTGGTCTCCGCGCTCCACGGCGCGAAACAGTCCGCCTGAGCGGCAGGCCCCGACACGATTTCGGGTCCGGCGGCCATGGCGGCCGAATTGAGCATGACGAATGCAGTGGCGGCAACGACGCCACCAACAAGTGACTTGATCATCGATAATCCTCCCGATTGCAGTTCTGATTGTTCGTTTCGCAATGCGAATTTTTCGGGCGATGGACCGGCACCTCCCGCCTCGCCATGCGCTTCCTTGGCCGCCCGTGGTGGCCGACCCGGTTCCTCCCTTGTCGCCTCCAGCGGGGCGAAAACTATCATATTATCCATAATAAACAAGTATTAGTTGTCGCTTATGTATAATAAACAGGTGCGACCTGTCGTTCATGCACCCGCCTGGAGAAAATGGTAGCGCTACCAAATTGGCATGTAAACCGGCATTCGCACAGTCGCTTCTGTGCGTTTCAACGCGCCGTGCTCTCGCGCCGCTTGAGCTCGAAACCGAGGTCGACGACCCGTTGCTCCGGTCTGTTGCCGGCGATCGCCGCCAGCGCCATGGCGACGGCACGCCGGCCGATCTCATAACGATGGGTGCGGATGCTGGTGACTGAAGGAAACGCCACCTGCATCATGTCGAGATCGTTGAAACCGACGATGCCGATCGTCTTCGGCACCGCGATCGAGGCGCGATGGCATTCGAACAAGACGCCGAGTGCGATGTCGTCATTGTTGCAGAAGACGCCGTCGAGCGTCGGCACCTTGGCCAGCGCGTCGCGGAACATCTCGCGGCCGAGCGACACGCTGGACAGCACCGGCGTGGTGGTGACGAGGCGCGGGTCGAACAGGCCCGCGGCCTCCATCGCCGCGCGATAGCCGGCCAGGCGCCGCTGCGAACGCGGGTCCATGCGCGCGCCGATGAAGCCGATGCGGCGATAGCCCGCCTCGATCAGATGCTCGGTCGCCGCCCTGCCGCCATCGAGATGCGAGAAGCCGACCATCATGTCGACCGGATCGGGACCCGTTTCCATGACCTGCACCACCGGGCAGCCGGCACTTTCCAGCACCTTTCGCGAAGCCGGCGTCTGATCGATGCCGGCGACGATCAGCGCGGCGGGCCGTTGCGAACCGAACACCTGCAGCAGCCGCTCTTCCTCAAGGCCGGAATAGTGGGTGTTGCCAAGCTGGATGCGGAACGGGCTGGCCGACAGGCTGTCATAGATGCCGCGCACCACCTCGGCGAAGACGTTGTTGGTGAGCGACGGCACCAGCACGCCGAACACCTCGGCGCGCGCCGAGGCCAGCGCCCGGGCATTCGGGTCCGGCACGTAGCCCAGTTCGTCGACAGCGGCCTGGATCTGGCGGCGCAGCTCTTCGGACACACGCTCCGGCTCACGCAGGGCGCGCGACACGGTGATGGCGCCGACGCCGGCCTTGCGCGCGACATCCGCGATGGTCGGGCGGCCGCCGCCCCGGCGCGAGCGCGGCTTGGTCAAGGACGCACTCCTGGCGACGGGCTTGGACAGCCAAGCGCCTCTAGAACCATATTCAGGGTCTTTGCCACCGTCGTCATGCGAAACCGGCCTGTTGCCGCACCAACCCGTCTTCCGGCGTCGCGCAGCCTTGGGTGGTTGTCAAGCCGCGCAGCTCCCGGACCATTGGGCACTGAGAGCTCAGGCCATCACGGCTGTGCTGCGCCGTGCCTTCCAGAACAGCAGCCCGAGCGCCACCAGGTTCAGCAAATTCCAGGCGATGCCGTTGAGGAATGCGGCGGCATAGGAACCGGTCAAATCGTAGATCCAGCCCGACATCCAGCCGCCGATCGCCATGCCGAAGATGGTCGCCATCATGACGATACCGATACGCTGGCCGGCCTCGTTGGCCGGCATGTAATCGCGCACGATGATCGCGTAGCAAGGCACGATGCCGCCTTGCGACAGGCCGAACACCAGCGACACCACATAGAGCGAGGCAAGCCCGTCGAACGGGATATAAAACAGCAGCGACAGGCACTGCAGCACCGAGCCGATCATCAATGTCCATACGGCGCCGATACGGTCGGCGAGGAAGCCGGACGCCAGCCGGCTGACGACGCCGCCCGCCATCATGATCGACAGCATGTCGGCGCCATGTGCGACGCCGTAGCCAAGGTCCATGCAATAGGCGACGATATGCACTTGCGGCATCGACATCGCCACGCAGCAGCCGAGCCCGGCGACGACCAGCAGCACCTGCAAGGCCGCCGGCGACAGCGAGATCGGCTGCACCGACCGGCTTCCGGGCGAACCCGCGACGGCCGCCGCCGGGGCACCGCGCCGCAGCATCAGCACCAGCGGAACCATTGTCACCAGGCAGAAGATGCCGATTGCCGCATAGGTGAAGCGCCAGCCCTCCGCCTTCATCAGCGTCGGCATGATGGTCGGCCACAACGCTCCGGCAAGGTAATTGCCGGCCGCCGCCGCCGTGACCGCAACACCGCGACGGCGGTTGAACCAGTGCGAGATATCGGCGATCAGCGGCCCGAAGATCACCGACGTGCCGACACCGATCAGCACTCCTTGGGCAAGCGTGAATTGCAGGATCGAGGTCGACAGCCCCGCGAGCAGCAGGCCGGCGGAAAGCGCAATCGAAGAGATCAGCGCCGGGATCCAGTACCCCATCCGGTCGATGGCGCGACCGACCAGCACGTTGCCGGCGGCGAAACCGACCATGGTCGCAGTGTAAGGCATGGACGCCGCGGCGCGGTCGACGCCGAACTCGGCCTGCACGGCGGGCAGCACGACGACGACAGCCCACATGCCGACGGCACCGATCGTCGCCAGCAGCATCGAGATGGCAAGCCGCATCCAGGCATAGGAGCTGTCGATGCCGGGGCCGGGCTGGATGCTGTCGGTTCGGGTCAAGGCGTTTCCTGTCGGCGGTCTCGGAGATCGGCTGCCGTTTGCGCCACTATCGGCGCATTCTCAGGCCGCAGCAGCGCCACAGCGGGCAAATCCGTGGCTCCAGAGCCAGGGCGGAACCGATGCCGATGTGCGGAGTTTCCCGGCAACCCACCCTGCAAAGGAGTCCTGCGATGACCGCCACCAGGAAAAAATGGTCGGCCGAGGTGACCGAGCACAGCAACGCGATGGATCTTGAGGATCACGTCTTCGAATCCGACGACGCCAGGAAGATCGCCGCCTCGCTGAAACGATCCGCCGAACACAGCCACAGGCGCAAGGCCGAGCCTTTTCAATCCGCCATGTCGATGCTGAATTTTTACATCAACCGCGCCGGCAAGAACTTGCCTGCCGCGCGCAAGAAAGTGCTTGAGAACGCCAAGGACGAACTGCGCAGCGCCTTCGGACGGAACAAGGATGATTAGCGGCGGCCGATCCGGCCCTACCGGGCGCGGATGACGCCGTCTGTGTTGGCGAGCAGTTTGCGCACGGCATTGCGCGCCGCGTCAGGGCGCTGCAGGCGGATGTTCTTCTCGATCGCCTCGTGCAGCTTCTGCGCGTGGTTGAGATCGTCGATCTCCCGCGTCGTATAGGCAAAGAGATGATCGAAGGCGGATTCGATCAGCACGCCGAGCGGCACCAGCAGGTCATTACCCGAAGCCCGCAGGATGGCAAGATGGAAGCGCGTGTCGGCGCGGGTCCGCTCCTGCAGGCTCGTCGCCTCTCCCATCTCACGGCAGGCCAGGCTGATCTCGGCCATCTGCTCGTCGGTTCTTCGCATGGCGGCGAACGCGGTTGCTTCCGGCTCGATGATGTGGCGGAATTCCTGCACGGTCTTGAGGAACACCTCGCGGTCCGGCGACGTCGCGTACCAGGCCAGCACATCGCGATCGAGCAGGTTCCAGCGTTCCTTCGGCTCGACCCAGCTGCCGATCTTGGGACGTGAGGCCAAAAGGCTCTTGGCCATCAGCATCTTGATCGCTTCGCGCACCGCCGAGCGGCTGACGCTGAAGGTCTCCGACCATTTCGCTTCATTGGGCAGGATTGTGCCGGGCGGATAGTCGCCGCGCACGATCCTGAGGCCAATTTCGCTGGCCAGCGAGGCGTGCACGCTGGAGCCTGGAATACGCGCGGCGTCCGCTCGGCGTACGCCGCCCGGACGGTCTCCGGAGGCCGCTTTCCCCAACGATTTTTCCTTGTTCGGCTTGGCGTCCCGCATGGGTTCCAGAAAGTCCGTATTAAGCAGGCTGTCAAGCGCGGCAAGCGGCTTGCACCGCAAAGCCGCCCGCTGTGCACAGATCAGCCTCGATTGCTTCGCGGATCAGTCCTGCTTGACGTATTTGCGCCAGCTATGCTCCGGGCGGAAGCCCAGCACGTCACGCGCCTTGCGGTTCGACAGCAGCGTCTCGTATTCGCCGAGTTCAGCCTTGACCGGTACGCTGGGATAGAACCGCTTCAGCAATTCAGCGGTCGGCAGGTCGGACGAGGTGTCGTCATTGGCGGCGTTGAACACCTGATAGCCGAGGCCGTCCTTCTCGACGGCGCGCAACGTGATCTGGCCGAGGTCGCGTGCGTCGAGATAGCTCCAGGCGATGCGCTTGCGGAAACCCGGATCGGCGAACCATTTCGGAAACAGCGAATATTCGTGCGGCTCGATGACGTTGCCGATGCGCAGGGCATAAATGTCGGTGCCATTGCGCTGCGCGAAGGCCCGCGCCGTCTTCTCGTTGACGACCTTGGACAAAGCGTAGCTGTCCATCGGATCGACGTCATACTCCTCGTCGAGCGGGAAATATTTGGGATCGCGCGGCTCGTTGGCGAAGACGAGGCCATAGGTGGTCTCGCTGGAGGCGATGATGACCTTGCGGATGCCGAGCTTCACCGCCGCCTCGATGACATTGTAGGTGCCGAGCGCATTGATGCGGAACACCTCGTTGTCGGTAGTGATCATGATGCGCGGGATGGCGGCGAAATGAACCACCGCATCGACCGGCTGCGGGCGCAGCGAGGGGTCGAATTCATGCAAACCCATATAGCTCGACAGCGCGTTGAACACCTGCCCGCTGTCGGTGATGTCGGTGATCAGCGTGCGCACCTTGGGATTGTCGAGCGGCCTGGTGTCGATGTTGAGCACCTGGCAGCCTTGCTCGACCAGATACTGGACGACATGGCGTCCGGCCTTGCCGCTGCCGCCGGTGAACATGATCCGCTTCGTCATTTTGCTCTCCACATCCTCAGGAATTTATGTGTATTGTCAGACAATATCGCCATCCGCAACCACCCCGCCTGCAAAATGGCAGCGCCTGACATCAATCATTGCAACAGGACTTGAAGACATGAACACGACTGCCGCGAGCGAAAAGATCGGCTTCATCGGGCTTGGGCTGATGGGCCACGGGATCGCCAAGAACATCGTCGACAAGGGCTACAGCCTGACTTTCCTCGGCCGCAAGAACCGCAAGCCGGCGGAAGACCTGATTGGCCGCGGCGCCACGGAAGCATCGACCTCGCGCGATGTGGCGGCGGCGTCTGATATCGTCTTCATCTGCGTCACCGGTTCGCGCGAGGTCGAAGCCATCATTCGCGGCCCCGGCGGCCTCAAGGAGGGCTTGAAAAAGGGCTCGGTCGTCGTCGACTGCTCGACCTCCGATCCGGTCTCGACGGTGGCGCTGGCAGCGGAACTCAAGGCGCTCGGCATCGATTTTGTCGACGCGCCGCTGAGCCGCACGCCGAAGGAAGCCTGGGAAGGCACGCTCGACGCTATGGTCGGCGCACCGGACGCCCTCTTTGCCAGGGTGAAACCGGTGATCGAAACCTGGGCCGGGCGCATCGTCCATATCGGCGACACCGGCGATGGCCATCGCATGAAGCTGCTCAACAATTTCATCTCGCTCGGCTACGCCGCGATCTATTCCGAGGCACTGGCACTGGCTGAGAAGGTCGGCATCTCGCCGCCCCGCTTCGACAGCGTCATCCGCAATGGACGCATGGATTGCGGCTTCTACCAGACCTTCATGCGCTGGACGCTCGAAGGTGACCGCGACGCGCACAAATTCACCATCGCCAATGCCTTCAAGGACCTGACCTATCTGGAATCGATGGCGGGTGCGGCCGGCATTGCCAACCCGCTCGGCAACGCCACCAAGAACTCCTTCGCCGGTGCCCATGCCACCGGCCCGGCCGAGCAATTCGTACCGATGCTGGCGACGCATATCGCTGGGGTGAACGGTGTCGACCTGATGCCGATGAAGGATGGGAAGAAACAGACGATTTGAGATTGCAAACGCAAACGTGGATCACCGCCTCCAGCGCCCGATTCCTTCATCGGTATCCGCAAGCAGCTTGTGCACGGCGTTGCGCGCGGCTGCCGGGCGCTGCAGGCGGATGTTCTTTTCGATCGCCTCATGCAGCTTCTGCGCCTGGCGCTGATCGGCGACCTGCTGTGTCGTGAATGCGAAGAGATGGTCGAGCGCCGACTCGATCAGCACGCCGAGCGGCACCAGGAGGTCGTTGCCGGAGGCGCGCAGGATGGCCAGATGAAAGCGCGTATCGGCACGGATACGCTCCTGCAGGCTCAAGGCCTCGCCCATCTCGCGGCAGGCCTGGCTGATTTCCGCCATCTGCTCGTCACTGCGCCGTATGGCGGCAAAGGCCGACGCTTCCGGCTCGATGATATGACGAAACTCCTGCACGGTTCGCAGGAACGCCTCGCGGTCGGGCGCGGTCGCGTACCAGGCCAGCACGTCGCGGTCGAGCAGGTTCCAGCGCTCCTTCGGCTCGACCCAGCTGCCGATCTTGGGGCGCGAGGCCAACAGGCTTTTTGCCATCAGCATCTTGATGGCTTCGCGTACCGCCGAACGGCTGACATTGAAGATCTCGGCCCATCTGGACTCGTTGGGCAGGATGGTGCCGGGCGGATAGTCGCCACGCACGATCCGCAGGCCAATCTCGCCGGCCAGCGAGACATGGACGCTCGCTCCCGCAAAATGCGCGGCACCAGCCTTGCGCATGACAGCCGGGCCGTGGCCGGCTTGTGCCTTGGCCCGGTCGGTTCGCTTGCTTGACTTCTCGTCCGGCATCCACGTTCCAATGCGTCGACCGTCTGTCGTCCGGACTGGTCCGAACCGCACGGGCGCCGATCTCGTTGCCGAAAAATCCAGATCACGGGCGCGGCAAAGCCGGAGCCGGGTGCCCCAACCATTGCGTCCGTTCGGGAATTATCGCTTCCGTTCAGGAATGACGGGGCGCCCGCAAACGGGCGCCCCGAAATCGAGAACCTACTTCTGGATGCAGGTGTCGACCGTATCCTTGGTGCACTCGTCGAGGCCGGTGAACACCGGATCGGCGACTGCCTTGCCTTCGATCAGGTCGATCATCACCGACGGTGCCTTGTAGCCCATTTCGAACGGCCGCTGGCCGACCAGAGCCGTTACAAGGCCGTCACGAGCGATCGCAATCTCGTCGCCGATCGTGTCGGCGGCGCCGATGACGAAGTCGTTGCTGGCGATCCGGTCCTTGAGCGGTCCGAACAGATCGCGATAGGGCTGCGGCGCGCCGAACAGCGGCCAGCCGCCCATGATGCCGAAGGCGTCCAGCTTGGGGTTGGCGGCGAGGATGTCGGTCATCGCCTGCACGCCCTTGGCGCCATCGTCATTGGTGAACACCGGGCAGCCGGCGACTTCGGTCCAGCCACCTTCACCGGCAAGTGCGGCGAGGCCCTCCTTGCCCGACAGTGCGTCACGCATGCCTTGCGCACGGCGCAGGATGTTGTCGGCTGCCGGGTTGCCTTCGATGGTGCAGATCGTGCCACCATTCGGCTTGCCCTTCTTGATGTACTCGCCGATCTTCTTGCCCATCAGGTAATTGTCGGTACCGAGATAGGTCTTGCGAAGACCTGCGTCTTCCTTGCTGAGATCGGCATCGACCGTCATGATCGGGATCGTCGGATTGGCACTCTTGATCGTCTGCGCGATCAGCGGCGCGTTGGACGGCGAGATCGCCATCGCCACCGTGTCGGCCTTGCTCAGCATGTCCTGGACGATCTGCGCCTCACCGGCCTCGTCCGAAGTCGACGCCGGACCGGTGTAGAAGCATTCATATTCCGAGCTGGCGTTTTCCTTGTTCCATTTCTCGCAGCCCTGGTGGATGGCCTCGAAGAACGGATTGTCGAGACCTTTCACGACAATGACGAGCTGTTTCTTGGCCAAAGCCGGCCCGGCACCCAACGCCATGGCGGCGACGGCGGCGAGCAAAAGTGTCTTCCTCATGTCAGTCCTCCCTTGAAACAAACGGACACGGCGTGCCCGCCATACAGATCGACCGGATGCGTGATGACCGAGGGTCGTTTCGAGCGCTCGTGTCGCCAGGACAGATCGATAAGCATTTCCAGATTCGGCTTCAGATCAGCTCACATACAGGTGCCGCCGGATGCTGGGCCGTCAAACCTCCGCCGATTACGGCTGGCGAACCGCCAGCGGGGATCGGCATAATCTCCTCCGACGCTTAGCTAATATCGGCTTGGCGCCAACGTCAATGCTATTTGTCCTACAAAACGGATTTTTAAAATAGTCCTGGCCCAATTCGTCCGACAATTGATTGACGTGCGCCGGCTTTTGCGTAAAAGAACGCTAACGCCGTCTTCGGGAGGAGCCGGGGAGAGCGAGGCCAAAGCAGCGTCGGCATCCACGCCGGGAACAGCAGCAGGTCGCAAATCACGGGGAGGCAAAGGCTGGTGGCGGTTCTCGAACTCACCAACATCTCAAGGCATTTCGGCGCCATCCAGGCGGTCAACGACGTTTCGCTGTCGATCGAGCCCGGACAGGTGGTCGGCCTCATGGGCGACAACGGCGCCGGCAAGTCGACGCTGGTCAAGATGATCGCCGGCAATTTCCGCCCGAGCCATGGCACCATGCACATGGACGGCAAGGAATTGATCCTGCACAAGCCGGCGGAAGCCCGCCAGCACGGCATCGAGATCGTCCACCAGGACCTTGCGCTCTGCAACAACCTGACCGCCGCCGCCAATGTCTATCTCGGCCGCGAGTTGCGGCGCGGCGTCGGGCCGTTCCGGATCCTCGACTATGCCTCGATGTACAAGCGTGCCGGCCAACTCTTCGCCGAATTGAAGTCCGAAACCCGTCCGCGCGACCTCGTCAAGCAGATGTCGGGTGGCCAGCGCCAGGCGGTGGCGATCGCCCGCACCATGCTGTCGCAGGCCAAGATCGTGCTGATGGACGAACCGACGGCGGCGATATCGGTGCGCCAGGTCGCCGAAGTGCTGAACCTGATCCGCCATTTGCGCGATCAGGGCATCGCCGTCGTGCTGATCAGCCACCGCATGCCTGACGTGTTCACCGTCGCCGACCGCGTCATCGTCATGCGGCGCGGCCGCAAGGTCGCCGACAAGACGATTGCGTCGAGCTCGCCCGAGGAAGTCACCGGGCTGATCACCGGCGCCATCGAACAGGTTTGATTTCAAGCGAATTCCACCACGCACAGCAGATGAAGGTCGACGATGGCACTGACAATTGACCAGCCGATCGAACACAAGCAGCAATCCTTGGCCGCGAGACTGTTTGCCAGCCAGACCTTCTGGGTGGTGATCGCCGTCATCCTCGCCTGCGTGTTCCTGTCGTTTGCCACCGACGCCTTCGCCACGTCGAAGAACCTCTACAACATCACCCGCAACATCACCTTTGTCGCCATCATCGCGCTCGGCATGACCTTCGTCATCATCACCGGCGGCATCGACCTCTCGGTCGGCTCGGTGCTGTGCCTGTCGTCGATGGTGCTGGCCGTCACCATGCATGCCGGCTACTCGATCGAGGTCGGCATACTGGCCTCGATCGCCACCGCGCTCGCCATTGGCGCCTTCAACGGCGTGCTGATCGCCTATCTCGGCTTTCCACCGTTCGTGGTGACGCTCGGCATGCTGTCGATCGCTCGAAGCCTCGCCATGGTCGCCTCCAACAACACGGTCGTCTTTCAGTTCGGGCCGGACCACGCCAAGCTTCTGTCATTGGGCGGCGGCGCCTGGGTGTTCGGCATCGCTAACCCGGTGCTCTACATGATCCTTCTGGCGCTGATCACCGGCTTCATCCTGCGCTGGACCAAGTTCGGCCGCCACATCTTCGCCATTGGCGGCAACGAGCACGCGGCAACGCTGACCGGCGTTCCGGTGCGCCAGATCAAGGTTGCCGTTTACATGATCTCGGCGCTGTCGGCGGGCATTGCCGGCATCATCCAGACCGGCTGGCTGGGTGCCGTCACCACCAATCTCGGCACCGGCATGGAGCTGCAGGTGATCGCCGCCACCGTCATCGGAGGCGCCAATCTGGCCGGCGGCGTCGGCACCGCCTTCGGCGCCATCGTCGGCGCGGCCCTGATCGAGGTGATCCGCAACAGTCTCGGCCTGCTCGGCATCAATGCCTTCTGGCAAGGCGTCTTCATCGGCGGCGCCATCCTGCTGGCGGTGCTGTTCGACCGCATCCGCAATTTCCGCCGCAGCGACTAGAACCATGATCCCGAAAAGTGGAAACCGGTTTTCTCGGACAAACGGAACCGTTTGTCCGGAGATCATGGTCAAACAAAAGACGGTTTGATGGCCAACTCCCTGTTCAGCCTCAAGGAGCGGTTGGCGCTGGTGACTGGCTCCGGCCAGGGCATCGGCTTCGCGCTGGCTCGGGGCCTGGCCGAACACGGGGCAAGCGTGGTGCTGAACGGCCGCGACGCCGCCAGGATCGGCGGTGCCGTCGAAAAGCTGCGCAATGCCGGATTCAAGGCGCATGCCTCGACCTTCGACGTCACGGATTATCAGGCGGTCAACGAGGACATTGCCCGCATCGAGGCCGAGATCGGCGCCATCGGCATCCTCATCAACAATGCCGGCATACAATTCCGCGCCCCGCTCGAGGACTTTCCCGAGGAGCAATGGGAGCGCCTGTTCAAGACCAATGTGTCGGGCGCCTTCCACGCGGCCAAGGCGGTCGCCCGCCACATGATCCCGCGCGGCAAGGGCAAGATCATCAACATCGGTTCGGTGCAGAGCGAACTGGCAAGGCCGAACATCGCGCCCTACACCGCAACCAAGGGCGCGATCCGCAACCTGACAAGGGGTATGTGCGCCGATTGGGCCAAACACGGCCTGCAGATCAATGCGATCGCACCCGGCTATTTCCGCACCGAGATGAACCAGGCGCTGGTCGACAATCCGGAATTTTCCGCCTGGCTGGAAAAGCGCACGCCGGCGGGGCGCTGGGGCAATGTCGACGAGCTGATCGGCGCCGCCGTGTTCCTTGCCTCCGACGCCTCGTCTTTCGTCAACGGCCATACGCTGTATGTCGATGGCGGCATGACGGCTTCGGTTTGAGGGGTGGTAATTCTCCCGACCGCTATTCGTTCCAGTGCCTATCGCTCAGTCTGAAAATCCGGCCTCGCTGGCCGTCATTCGCCCTCGCCGCCCCCACGCGTCTTGACGCGACCCCGAACTCAGCCGCACAATCCCTGTTGCAGACGAAGGGAGGCCAGTCGTCTGCGGGAGGATATACCCATGACGGAAGCGATCAGGCTCTACTGGGGCCGGTTCGGACATGTTTCTATCCTGAATGTCGCAAGCGACTTCGTCACCCATGCCCATGTCGAGGCCCATCTGATCATCTGGCTGGAAGGCACGGCCGGCGAAATGACCATCGGCCGCGAGACCGTGCGGCTTGGACCTGGAACGGCCGCCGGCATCAACTCCTTCCAGCCGCACAGCCATGTTCTGTCGCAAAACGGGACGCCCGGTCTGTTTCTCGCCTTCTACATCGATCCCGACTGGGCGCGGCGCCGCCGCGACCTGCCCTCGTCGGCGCCGCTGTTTTCACGAGCCGCGATCACGCTGGAACCGTGGCTGCATCAGGCCGCCGCCAATCTGCTCGACCACCTCAGCGACAATGAGAGCGTCGACGATATCGCCAACTACGAGATCGAGCGTTTCATCGATAGCGTGCTCGACGCCGCCGACGCCTCGGCGCCGCAGGAGGCCCGTGTCCGCATCAACACCATGCAGGATTTTCGCGTCCGCAAGGCAATCCAGCTGATGAAGGCCAATGTCTGCGAGCGCATCTGCTTCGACGACGTGGCGCGCAGCGTCGGCCTGTCACGACCGCATTTCTTCGCTTTGTTCAAGGAACAGACCAATCTGACGCCCAATGTCTACTGGAACACGCTGCGCATGGAGGAAGCGGTGCGGCAACTGCAATGGTCGCAGGAACCGCTGATCTCGGTCGCCTGCAATCTCGGCTTCACCACGCAGGGCAATTTCTCGCGCTTCTTCCGCGACCATGTCGGCGTGCCGCCGACGCTCTACCGCGAGGCCGCGCGGGCGATTGCCTGAGCCAACCGCCCTTTTTCAGACTCCCCGCCCTTTTTCAGACTCCTTGATAGGCGCTCAAGACGCATTGATAAGCGTCGCTGAAATGGCCGCCCTACCCTTGCACCGGATCGCTTTTGCAAGGGAACATTTGAATGGCCAAAGTCACCATCTCCAGCGTCATCGACGCGCCGGTCGAAAAGGTCTGGGCGCGCATACGCGACTTCAACGGGCTGCCGGACTGGCATCCGCGCATGGTGGAAAGCAGCATTGAAGACGGCAAGGATGCCACCACGATCGGCTGCGTGCGCAATTTCCAGCTCGCCAGCGGCGCCCGCCTGCGCGAAAAGCTGCTCGACTTCTCCGATCAGAATTTCCTGGTCAGCTACTCCATCCTCGAGACGCCGCAGCCGCTGACCAACCACAAAGCGACCCTGCAGCTGCGGCGCGTGACCGATGGCGACCGCACCTACGCCGAATGGACCGCCAGCTTCGACGCCGCGCCGGAGGAGGCAGACAAGCTGGCCGAGGGCATGGGCGCCAATGTCTTTCAGGGCGGCTTCAACGCCCTGAAAAGCCATTTCGCCGGCCAGAGCTGACAGGAGCCAAACCATGGCGCTGGCACTGCAGACTTTTGCAACGGTGAAAGACGCGAACGCGGCACTGAAAGCCCAGGGCACACGCTATCTCGGTGGCGGCACGCTGGTCGTCCGCGCGGCCAATGAAGGCGACGTTTCGGTTTCCGGCCTTGTCAGGTCGACCGAGCCGTCTTTGTCCACCATCGCTGTTGCCGGCGGCAAAGTCCGCATCGGCGCTTCGGTGACGATGGCGGCGATCGCCGGCCATCCGGAGCTCGGCATGCTAGCCAAGGCCGCTCGCGCCGTCGGAGGCCCGGCCATCCGCAACATGGCGACCATCGGCGGCAATCTTTTTGCCCCGGCCCCCTATGGCGATTTCGCCGTTGCCCTGCTGGCGCTCGATGCGACGGTCAGCACCGATGGCGGCGAAACACCGATCGAGACTTTCCTGGCCAATCGGGACGGCAGCCGCGCCGTCGTCACTTCCGTGAACTTCACGCTTCCGAAGGCCGACAGTTTCCGCTTCCTGAAAGTGTCGAGGATCAAGCCCAAGGGCGTCTCTGTGCTCAGCATAGCCGGTGCTCTGGAACTGTCGTCGGATGGCACCGTAACCTCGGCGCGGATCGCACTCGGCTGCATGGCGGATCGGCCAATGCGCGCCAGGGCGGCAGAAAAAGCGCTGATCGGCCGAACGCTGACCACTGACGGCATCGCGCCGGCCTTGGCCGCGGCCGGTGATGGCACCTCGCCCATCACCGACCCGATCGCCAGCGCCTGGTATCGCGCCGAAGTCCTGCCGGTTCATCTCGGCCGGCTGCTGCTCGCATAATATTTCGTTCGGGGGCGCGCGTCTGTCCGCTGGTTCGGGCAGGCGCGCTGGGAGGAAAACATGGCAAAGGTTCCGGTTCAATTCACGCTCAACGGCTCGGAAAAGGCCGAATTCATCGACAGCGGCACGACGCTGCTGCACGCACTGCGCGACAAGATCGGCGACACCTCACCGAAAGGCGGCTGCCATCAAGGCACCTGCGGCGCCTGTTCGGTCATCATCGACGGCGAACTCAGGCTCTCCTGCCTGACGCTTGCCGAGACCTGCAATGGCGCCGTCATCAGCACCACGTCAGGGCTTTCCGAGGCTGGCGTCTTGCATCCCCTGCAGCGCGCCTTCCTCGACACGTTCGCCACGCAATGCGGCTTCTGCACGCCGGGCATGATCATGGCGGCCAAGGTGCTGCTCGACCACACACCCAACCCCAGCCGCGACGAGGTGGTCGAGGCGCTGTCGGGCAACATCTGCCGCTGCACCGGCTACGAGCCGATCATCCAGGCGGTGCTCACCGCCGCGCGGTCCAACTCGCAGAACGCGGCTTGAGGGAGCAAGAGAATGGAACTGCGCAAGAGCTACTTCGCCGATGTCCGCAAGGACGATCTGCATGAGATCGGCCAGCCCCGCCCGCGCTCGGATTCGCCAGGCCATGTCACCGGCAAGACCGCCTTTTTCGCCGACCGCAATTTCCCCGGCATGCTGCATCTGAAGATGGTGCGCAGCCCGCATCACCATGCCCGCATCCGCTCGATCGACACCTCGGAAGCGGAAAAGCATCCCGGCATGGTGAAAATTCTGACCGCCAAGGACGTGCCGCACAATGTCTACACCATCCTGATCCTGATCCAGGTCGGGCCGGAGGACGAAACCGTGCTGGCCGACGGCAAGGTTCGCTGGAAGGGCGAGGCCGTGGTGGCGGTGCTGGCCGAGACCGAGCGTGCCGCGCAAGAGGCCGCAGCCAAGGTCAAGGTCGACTATGAGGTGCTGCCAGCCGTCTTCGACATGGAAGAGGCGCTGAAGCCCGGCGCGCCGCTGGTCAACGAATATCACGGCCAGAATTATTATCTCTACGACAGCGGCGAGTGCCGCAAGGTGCGATTCGGCGATGTCGAGGCGGGCTTCGCCGGCGCCGACCACGTGCTGGAGCAGAGCTACCAGTCGTCACCGATCGAACACGCGCCGACCGAGACGACGGGGTGCGTGGTCGCGCCGGAGGGCAATGACCGCTTCACCTGCTACACCAACACGCAGGCGATGTTCTTCACGCTCGACAACACCTCGATCATCCTGCAGATGCCGGGCAGCAAACTGCATTTTGTCGGCGGCACCGTCGGCGGCGGTTTTGGCGGCAAGGTCGACGTCATCGTCGAGCCGATCGCCATCCTCGGCGCAAAATTAACAGGACGACCAGTCTGTTTTATCTACAGCCGCGAGGAGGAGATGCAGATCTCGTCGCCACGCGCCGCTGAAAAGGTCGTCATCAAGGACGGCGTCATGAAAGATGGCCGCATCGTCGCGCGCAAGGTCACCGGCTACACCGATGCCGGCGCCTATTCGCGCCACTCGCCCTATGGCGCGCAGAAGGGTGCGGGGCATTATCCGGGCCCCTACACGATCCCCAACGTCTGGATCGACACCTACTGCGTCTACACCAACCGCACGCCCTCCTCCGCCATGCGCGGCTTCGGCGTCACCATCGGCGATTTCGCGCTGGAGGTGCAGATGGACAAGCTGGCACGGCTGATCGGAATGGATCCGCTCGAATTCCGCTTCATCAACGCCTATCGCGACGGCGACATGAAGGCGCATCGCCAGCCGACAGAGGGCGCGGCACTGATCGAGTGCATGCAGGAAGCCTCGCGCGCCGCCAACTGGCCGGTGGCGGAAAAGTACATGGCGATGTCATCCTACGTGAAGGGAGCTTGAGATGGCGATCAGGCGTGGACGCGGCGTCGCCGCGATCAATTATCCAACCGGCATGAACCTCGGCGGCGACCCGACGCAGGCGCTGGTGCATTCGACGCCGACCGGCAATTTCATGGTGACGCTGTCGTCGGTCGATCTCGGCCAGGGCATGAAGCAGATCATGGCGCAGATCTGCGCCGAGACGATCGGCGTGCCGACCGACCGCGTCGTCGTCGACACCGCCGACACCGACACCGGGCCGCACTGTATGGGCACGTTCGCCTCGCGCGGCACGCACCGCGCCGGCAACGCCGTCATCCAGGCGGCCAGGGAAGCCCGCCAGGTGATGCTGGAAGTGGCGGCCGAGGAGCTGGAGGTCAACGCCTCCGACCTCGAGACCGACGGCCAGGGCAACATCCTGGTCAAGGGCGCACCGCAAAAATCGATCTCGATCTTCGATGTCGCGCTGTCGGCGCATTTCAAGCGCGGCCGCTCGATCTCGGGCCGCGGCATGTTCTTGATCCCGCGCTCCTATCCCGAGAAAGAAACCGGCGCGATGAAGCCGTCGACCTGCTACGCGCATGCCTGCACCGTGGCCGAGGTCGAGGTCGACGACGAGACCGGCGAAGTGACGGTGCTGACGGTGAAGAACGTCTTCGAGATCGGCCGCGCGCTGAACCCGAAAATGGTCGAACAGCAACTGGTCGGCGGTTCGTGGATGGGCATCAGCCATGCGCTCTATGAGACGACCGAGCCCTATTATCCCAACCGCGACCATGGCGGCACCGATTTCAACCAGTATCTGATGCCCGGGCCCGGCGACCTCGCCGAGACCGAGATCATCGTGCTGGAGCGTCCCTCGGCGGACGGACCTTATGGCGCCAAAGGGCCTGGCGAAATGTGCGCCAACCCGCAGATCCCCGCCGTCGCCAATGCCGTCTTCGACGCTGTCGGCGTGCGCATCGACACGCTGCCGATCACGCCGGAACGCATCCTGCGCGCGCTGAAGGCGCAAGCGGCGAATTGAGGGCTGGAATGAACGGGACAAGCGGTGAGACTGTCGCGACCTCACCGGAGGCGGTGGCGCAGCATCTGGCCGCCTCGCGCTATCTGGCGGATGAGAGCCTTTCGACGGCCATCTTCCTGGCGATCCGGCTGGGCAAGCCGCTGCTGCTTGAAGGCGCACCGGGCGTCGGCAAGACCGAGGCGGCCAAGGCGATCGCGCAACTGCTCGGCCGCGATCTGGTGCGGCTGCAATGCTACGAAGGCATCGACGCCGCGCATGCGCTCTACGAATGGAATTATCAACGCCAGCTGCTCGCCATCCGCCACGCCGGAAAGCATGAGATCGACATCTACGACGACCGTTTCCTGATCGCCCGGCCGCTGCTCCAGGTGCTGAAAGCGCCCGAACAGCGCGTGCTGCTGGTCGACGAGATCGATCGCTCGGACCACGAATTCGAGGCGCTGCTTTTGGAATTCCTCTCCGATTTCCAGATCAGCATTCCCGAGCGCGGCACCATCCGCGCCACGGCACAGCCGATCGTCATCCTGACCTCGAACCGCACCCGCGAACTCGCCGAAGCGCTGCGCCGCCGCTGCGTCTACCACTGGATCGGCTATCCCGACGCCGAGCGCGAGGCCGCCATCATCATGCTGCGCGCCGGCGATGTGGCGCAAGCCACGGCGCGCGCGGTGGCGGCAGCCGTGCAGACCATCCGCGCCCGCCCGCTGGCCAAGCCGCCCGGCATCGCCGAGGCGGTCGAATGGGCCAACGCCGCCACCATTCTGGAGAAAGGCGGCAGCCCGTGGCCGGAAGCCTTCTGCCGCGCCATCGGCGTGCTGATCAAGGACGAGGAGGACCTCTCCTACATCGCACCGGAGCTTGGCCGGATCGTCGAGGAGGCGTTGGCGTGACGCGCCGACGCATTCCGCAAGGCTGGCAGGACAGAGGGGGGCGCCACGCAATGATGCGGGAAACAAGCTTCCCCCGCGC
>NZ_RZQL01000099.1 GCF_003997935.1 Mesorhizobium sp. M7A.F.Ca.US.006.01.1.1 | reverse complement strand
CTAAGGACCTGACCGAGCATGTCTGGGCCGGCAGCAGCATCAAGCTGACGCTGGTCGCCACCGACGATGCCGGGCACACCGCATCGAGCGAGACCAAGACGCTGCTGATGCCGGAGCGGCCTTTCACCAATCCGCTGGCACGCGCCGTGATCGAGCAGCGCCGCCTGCTGGCGCTCGACGCCAACGCCAAGCCGCGCGTGCTCGACCTGATGGACGCCATCACACTGCGGCCGGAAGACACGTTCGACAACATGTCCCACTACCTCGCCATCATGAGCGCCCGCACCCGGCTGAAGATGGCCGAGAGCGACGATCAGTTGCGCAGCGAGGTCGCCTATCTCTGGGAAATTGCGCTCGGCATCGAGGAAGGCAATCTCTCGGCCGCCGAAAAGCGGCTGCGCCAGGCGCAGCAGGCGCTGCAGGACGCCATCAAGAATGGCGCCAGCGACGCTGAAATCGAAAAGGCGATGAAGGAACTGCGCGAGGCGATGGACCAGTTCCTGCAGGAATTCGCGGAGCGCGCCAAGCAGAACCCCAACGCCCCGCAGATGCAGCAGAACGGCCAGGAACTGCGCCAGAGCGACATCGACCGCATGATGGACCAGATCGAAAACCTGGCGAAGTCCGGTGATCGCGACAAGGCCCAGCAATTGCTGTCGCAGCTGCAGGACATGATGAACAATCTGCAAGCCGGCCGTCAGCAGCAAGGCGGCCAGCAGGACAGCGAGATGCGCCAGCAGATGGACAAGCTGGGCGATATCCTGCGGCGTCAGCAGGAGATGATGAACGACACCTTCCGCATGGATCAGATGCAGCGCGGCGAGCGCCAGCGCGGGCAGAACCGTGACGAGCAGCTCGGCGAAGGCGGCCAGGATGAGGACAGACCCGGCGTCGGCGAAGACCGCGATCCGCTCGCCCGGCAAAAGCCGATGACGCCCCAGGAATTCGCCGATGCGCTGAAACAGCTGCAGCAGGGCCAGGGCCAGCTGCAAAGCGATCTCGAGCAGCTGAAGAAGGGCCTCGAAGGCATGGGCATGGAGCCCAATGAAGGATTTGGCGAGGCCGGCAAGTCCATGGGCAATGCCGAACAGGCACTCGGCGAGGGTGAAGGCGATGCGGCCGTCGGTCATCAGGGCCGGGCCCTGGAAGCGCTGCGCAAGGGCGCCAAGGACATGATGAAGCAGATGCAGGCCATGCAGGGCGACCAGGGCGGCGGCGAGGAAGGCGGCCGCCAGCAGAACGCCGATCGTGATCCGCTCGGCCGGCCACGTGCCAGCCAAGGTCCCGACTTCGGCGATTCGGTGAAGGTGCCCGACGAGATCGACGTGCAGCGTGCCCGCCAGATACTGGAAGCGATCCGCAAGCGGCTCGGCAATGCGCTCAGCCCTGACATTGAACGCAGCTATCTGGAACGGCTGCTCGAGCTGAAATAGAGCAATTCCAGGAAAAGTGTGAAGCGGTTTTCCCGGGAAAAGCGCACAGCGCTTTCCCTTGGGAATTGCGAAAAAACAAAGGGATTGCCGCCCGCGTCCATCCCACCTGAAAACCCTCTCGCACGGTTGCACCACCATGCCCAGACTTGGCGCCGTCACACCCATCCTGCGCATCTTCGACATTGCCAAGGCGCGTGAATTCTATGTCGGCTTCCTCGGCTTCGAGGTGCAGTGGGAACATCGCTTCGCCGACGACGCGCCGCTTTACATGGCGATCGGCCGCGACGGCTGCGTTCTGCATCTCAGCGAACATCATGGCGACGGTGCACCCGGCATCGCCGTGCGCATCGAGGTCGAGGACATCACGGCTTTTCATGGCGAACTGATCGGCAAAAACTACCGTTTCGCCAGACCGGGCGTGGAAGAGACGCCTTGGAAGACCCGCGAGGTATCGGTCGCCGATCCGTTCGGCAACAGGCTGAATTTCTACGAGGATGCCGCCGGCTGACTAAGCCTGTTGACGAAAGCTTCGCGGATCGCATCCTGCATGCCGTCGATCGCCTCGCCTGACGCATTCGGGTTGCGGTGCATCACCACGTTCGAGGAATCGATGGCGCCGAATCCGTCCGCCGTGGTCAGTTCACGACAGCCGTCCGGAATGTTGCTGCGCGAAATCGGCGCGATCGCCAGTCCGGAGGTGACGGCGAGCTTGAGGCCGCCGGTAGTGTCGCTGGTATAGGCGACACGATAGGCAAGATCGCGCTGCTCCAGTGATTTGATGGCGAAGTCCTTGCACCAGCCGGCCCGGTTGTAGAGCGCGATCGGCACCGGCTGTTCCTCATGCATGTGGTGCAGGGTCGACGTCACCCACACGGTCGGGTCCTGCATCAGCACTTCGCCGCCGGCGGGATCCTGCCATTCGAACACCACGCACAGATCGAGCTCGCCGGCAGCGAGCGCCGCCATCTGCGCCCCGGAATGGGCATAGCGCACGGTGACCTCGACCTGCGTATGACGCTTCGAAAAAGCGCCGAGCGCGCGCGACAGGATGGCGTGGCCATATTCTTCCGGAATGCCGATGCGCACCGGCCCGCCAAGCGGCGCTGCCGCCATCGATGCCGACGTCTCGTCGAGCAGCGAGACAATGCGGCGGGCGTTGACGATGAGTTCGCCGCCGCGCCGCGTCAATGCGACGCCGCGCGAACCGCGCTCGAACAGGCTGGCGCCGATCAGCTCTTCGAGCTTCTTCATCTGCATCGACACCGCGGATTGGGTGCGGCCGGCCTGCTCCGCCGCCTTGGTGAAATTGCCGGTCTCGGCAATCGCCACGAAGGTACGCAGGAGGTCGCTGTCGAGGGTCGGCCGCATGAAAATCCGCCATAAGGGAATTTGATTGCTGGCATCATTCCAATTCGTTTGCAACATGTCAAACGACGGACGATAGTCGCTTCACCCATTGGATATGCGGCTGCGAAATCAGCCGCGGACCAATCAAGAGTCCTCACTCGTGCCCGCTACCCGAAACGGTGGCGGGTTCTTTTTAAGCCGCAGGCGGCAGCTTCGGATCGTACGCGCAGGAGCCTGGATGCAGATGCAGAATCGGATGGTGGGCGGCATCCTGAGCCTGTGCCTCGGCGTGCTGGTCTTTTCGCTGCAGGATCCACTCGTCAAAGCCGTGTCCAGCGGTTATCCAGTGACCGAGGTGATGGCGATTCGCTCGATCGTCGCTCTGCCGATCCTGATCGTTCTGGTCCATGCCGATGTCGGCTTGCGGGCGATCCTGTCGAAGCGATTCGGCATGCTGACGGTGCGCGCCTTCATCCAGTTCACCTCCTATACGATGTACTACCTGGCCATCGCTGCCTTGCCGCTTGCCGATGCGGTGGCGCTCTATTTCATGGCGCCGCTGTTCATCATGGTGCTGGCCGGGCCGTACCTTGGCGAGCGCGTCTCCTGGCAGACACTGGCAACCGTGCTGATCGGCTTGTTCGGCGTCCTCGTGATGCTGCGTCCCGGCGCAGGGCTGTTCGACTGGGCAGCGCTGCTGTCGCTGGGCTCGGCGGCGCTCTATGGTTTTTCGCAGCTGATGGCCCGCAAGATCGGCGATACTGAATCGTCCACCGTCATGGCCTTCTATCAGAACGGCGCCTATCTGGTTGGCGCCGCCGTGGTTGCCGGGGCGTTTCATCTGGCCGGCATCACACACGCAGTTCACCCGAGCCTGGAATTCCTGGTAAGACCATGGCTTTGGCCGACGCTGCCGGATTTTCTAAAGATGGCCGCCTGCGGCTTCGTCGCCTCCGCTGGCATGATCCTGCTGTCGCAGGCCTACCGAATGGCGCCGGCCAACCGCGTTGCCACCTTCGAATACACCGGCATCCTGTGGTCGCCGCTGTGGGGTTTCCTGTTCTTCGCCGAGGTACCGCGGTCGACGACCGTCATCGGTGCTGCCTTAATCATCGGCGCCGGTCTGCTGGCGCTCAACACCGAACGGCGCAAGAATGTTCCACCCGTGCTCGCTGCCGCCGACCCGGCCTGATCAGGCGAAGCAGATCAGCGCCCGCTCGACTCGCGAACGGATTTCGGCCAGCGTGAAGGGCTTCTGCACGACATCGAGGATGATGCCGTTCAATTCCTCGGCGCGCTCACGCTGGTCGGCATAGCCAGTCATCAGCACGATCTTCATCGACGGAAACAATGCCGCCGCCGCGATCGCCATCTCCATGCCGTCCATCTCCGGCATGCGGATATCGGAGACGACGAGATCGTAGCCGCCACGCGCGGCCTGGATCAGCGAAAGTCCCTGCGCGCCGTCCGCCGCGATATCGATTGTGTGCCCGGCACGTTCAAGCGCGCGGGCGGCCAGGGTGCGGACGGACTCATCGTCCTCGACGATCAGAAGCTTTGCCATGGCCGGCATATTTGGCCGCCAAAAGTTGACTTTTCCTGAAAGCGCGCAGGATCAGCAAACCTTTTTGATGCCGCTCAGGCATCCCCTTTGACGACACCGACAAAGGGCAACTCGCGAAAAGCATGCGCGACATCCATGCCGTAGCCGACGACGAAATAGTCGGGGCAGTCGAAGCCGACATAATCGGCATTGAGTTCGGTCTGGCGGCGCATGCGCTTGTCGAGCAGCACGGCGATCGAACAGCTCTTGGCGCCCCGCGACAACATCAGCTCGCGGGTAAAGCGCAGCGTCTTCCCCGATTCGAGAATGTCGTCGATCAGCAGCACGTCGCGGCCGGCTACCTCATTGTCAATGTCGCGCAGTACCCTCACCTCGCCGCTGCTGGTGCCGGCGCCATAGCTGGAGATGAAGATGAATTCGACCTCCGGCGACAGGCCGACATCGTGCATGGCCCGGATGAGATCCGCGGCGAAGATGAACGAGCCCTTCAGCACCGAGATCACCAGGAGATCGTGGTAGTCGTGTCCGGCAATCTCCTTGGCGAGTTCGAGATTGCGCCGCGCGATCGCCGACGCTGAAAACAGGACTTCGATGTCCTTGCCGCGTACAATTGGCATTTTTCGCCCCCTGAATTTTTGCCTGAACGCTTCACGCCCAGCGTGTGTTGAGATCCAGGTCAGGCCGGGTCGAAAACGGTGGTTTCCGAGAACCGGAGCGGAGCGTACTTGAAGTACGTGAGCACCGGAAGCGCAGGAAACCGCCGTTAGCAGGCCAGCCTCACCTGAATATCGGCACACGCTATTGGGCGAAGGTGACCGATACAGTTCTTACCCCGTTCTTAGGCACGTCGAGCCGGCTGGCAAAGCCGAATCTTTCGCCAGACGCCAGCGCGCGGCCGGATGTCCCCAACGTATAGCGGGTCGTGCGCCCGTCATTGCCGGTCACCCGGATTTCAAGCGGCGGCAGTTGCGTCGGTTTCGCACCATCATTGACGGCCTCGCCATCGACGAACAGCGCGGCGTTCGGCCCGGTAGCGTCGACGCGTGACGTAACGCCCGAAATGCTGAGCGCCGACGCTTGCGCGCTGGACAGGAACGGCGCCTGGCGCACCAGCGCGTGCCCGCCGGAGACCCAGAACGCGGCCAAGGCAGCGCCGATACCGGCGATCCAGAAGATCGGCCCGCCGCGCGAGGCTGGCGGCCGTTCCGGCGGGACTTCGGGCTTGCGCAGCATGTCCATGCCTTCGATGGGTGGCATGACAATCGCGCGCGGCAGCGGCGAAACGCTTTCCACAGCAGGCGCAAGGCGCGGCATCACCACGTAGTCGGCATCGACGATGTCGGCGGCCGAACCACGCATGAACCTGTCCGCTGCGGCAATTGCCGCCGGATCGGTCATGATTTCGCCGGAAACCGGGCGCGCGGTTCGATCGTCAGCCATCATGGCCCCAGCATTGCAGCACGTGTTCGCTTTTCGTTTCTTTTGCGTAAACATAAATGGTTAACGCTTCCCCACCGGAGTCCTCGTGACAAGCCGAAAGAGCCCAGAAATTAACCGCCGGTTAACCATGCCGGCCGATGGTCTTTTCCCAGAACCGGCCGGCTCGCCGCCGCCACGTATTTCAGGTCGTCGAAATTGATTCGCTTCGAAAATGTCGGCCTCCGCTATGGCATGGGTCCGGAAATCCTCCGCGACATCTCCCTGCACATCCCGGAGCGCTCCTTCCAGTTCCTCAGCGGGCCTTCGGGTGCCGGCAAGACGACCTTGCTGCGTTTGCTGTTCATGTCGCTGAAGCCGACGCGCGGGCTGATCACCATCTTCGGCAAGGATCGCTCGCGCATCTCGCGCACCGAACTGCCGCATCTCAGACGTCGCATCGGCGTGGTGTTCCAGGATTTTCGCCTGCTCGACCACATGACCACCTACGAGAACGTCGCGCTGCCGCTGCGCGTGCGCGGGCGCGAGGAGGCGAGCTACCGCACCGATGTCACCGAGCTGTTGAAGTGGGTCGGGCTGGGCGAACGCATGCATGTGCTGCCGCCGGTTCTGTCCGGCGGCGAGAAGCAGCGCGCCGCGATCGCGCGGGCGCTGATCGAGCAGCCGGAAATCCTGCTCGCCGACGAACCGACCGGCAATGTCGATCCGCCGTTGGCGCGACGGCTGCTGCGGCTGTTCATTGAGCTCAACCGTCTCGGCACCGCAGTGGTGATCGCCACCCACGACCTCGGCCTGATGGAGCAGGTCGACGCGCGCCGCATGATCCTGGCCGGGGGAAGGCTGGACATCTATGACTGAACTGTCCGCCGAACATTTTGTGGAACGGGAGCAGGAGGCCGAGGCGACCGGGGCAAAGCCGCGCGCCCAGCGCAGGATGGCGCCGATCGTGCCGGCGCAGAACATCGCCGGCCGGGCGCTGGTGCTGGTCATCGCCATCATGACCTTCCTGTCCTGCCTGACTTTCGGCGCGGTGACGCTGGTGCGCGACACGGCGTCCGTCTGGGAGAACCAGATTTCACGCGAGGCAACGATCCAGATCAAGCCAGTCGACGGCCTCGACATGGAGGCGGCCCTGACCCAGGTCTCGCAGATCGCCGGCGAATTCCCCGGCGTCAAGGCGACCCGGATCATCGATCGCGAGGCGACCGCGAGGCTCCTGGAGCCATGGCTGGGCTCGGGCCTCAACATCGACGAATTGCCGGTGCCGCGACTGATCATCGTCACCATCGACGAGAACAGCCCGCCCGATTTCGCCGCCATGCGCGCCGCGATCACGCCGAAACTGCCGAGCGCATCGCTCGACGATCACCGCACCTGGGTCGACCGGCTGGTGGCCATGGCGCGCACGACGGTGACCATCGGCATCGCCGTGCTGGCGCTGATGCTGTCGGCGACCGTGCTGACCGTGGTGTTCGCGACGCGCGGCGCCATGGCCGGCAACGGCCACATCATTGAGGTGCTGCATTTCGTCGGCGCCGAAGCACGCTTCATCGCGCGCGAATTCCGCCGGCATTTCCTGGTCACCGGCATGAAGGGAGCGGCGGCCGGCGGTGCCGCCGCAGTGCTCGTCTTCATCGTCTTTTCCTGGTGGTCGTCGCGCAACATGGCGACGCCGCAGGCCGACCAGGCGACCGCCCTGTTCGGCAATTTCGCCATCGGTTCGGCAGGCTATCTCGGTGTCGTGTTGATGGTGCTGGTGATCGGCGGACTGACGGCGGCAACCTCGCACGCCACCGTCGTTGCCTATCTCAGCGACATCGATGTCCGCCAGCCGGATGCAGGCTAGTTCATGTCGCTCAACAACGACATGGATAGAACAGGCTGATCACGGATGGAGAATTCACGTAACGCAAAGTGCGTCTTTTACCTACCCAAGGCCGCATTTCAGGATTAACCATATGGCGATGGACGCGCGGGATTCGACCGGTACGGCTGGGCAAATGCCAGTGGTGGTTGCCCGTTCGCATGACCGCCGCGCTGTGAGCCGTCTAAGAGCCGCGTTGCGCCTGTCCGCTCTCTCCGTTCTCATCCTTGCAACCCTGTTCGCCGGCGGCTTCGGTTGGTTCGCCAACAAGGTCAGCCATCTGACAACGCCCGCCAATCCGGCCAAGGCAGACGCGATCATTGTCTTGACCGGCGGCCAGTCCCGCCTCGATGCCGCGATGGATCTGCTGGCGTCCGGCAAGGGCGAGCGGCTGCTGATCAGCGGCGTGCACCCTTCAGCCAGCCGTCGCCAACTGCAGGCGGCGACCGGCGGCGACAAGAATCTGTTTTCCTGTTGCGTCGACATCGACCGCGCCGCGCTCGACACGATCGGCAACGCCGAGGAAAGCGCCAAATGGGTCGAGAGCCACGCCTATGGCACGGTGATCCTTGTCACTAACAATTATCATATGCCGCGCAGCCTGCTGGAAATGGGCAGGCTGCTGCATGGCGCCAAGCTCGAGCCCTATCCGGTGGTCAATTCCAACCTCGACAATGGCGGCTGGCTGACCAAGCCGCGGGCATTGCGCGTGCTGTTCACCGAATACAACAAATATCTGCTGGCGCTGGCGCGCGGCATCGTGCCGGTCAAGCCGACGCCCAACGGCATCGCACTGGCCGAAACCGCGGCCGGCGGCTGACTATTCCCCTGCGGCGGCGCCCGAATTTCCCCTGAGCCGTGCGATCTCCTGCTCAAGGCGTTCGATACGCTTGTCCCGCTCGCCGAGTGCCGCCGCCACGTCGGCTGCCTCGAACCGTTGCGGGATGTGCTGCGGGCAATTGGCATCCCAGGCCGAGATCGTGAACAGGATGACCTGCTCCGGGCGCGCCTTGTAGGCTTGCGGCATCAGTTTCGCCATCAGCTCGGCGTCACTCTCGGCGACCCGCGCCGTGCCCCAGATCTTGATGCGCTGGCGGTGCATATAGTCGATCAGGAACAGGAACGCCCTTGGATTGTCGGCCAGATTGCCCTGCGTGATGAACTGCCGGTTGCCGGAAAAATCCGCGAAGCCGATCGTATGTTCATCCAGCACCTTGAGGAAGCCGGCCGGCCCGCCGCGATGCTGGACATAGGGCTGCCCCTCGCCATTGGCGGTCGACAGGAAGACGCTGGTCTGCATTTCGATGAAGGCGGCAAGGTCCGGGGTGATGCCGGCCTGCCAGCCGCCACGCTCCTCGACGCGGGCATAGGACTGACGTGAGCCCTTGCGGGCCTGGATCGCCTTGACGGTCGGCGTGAAGGCGACGTCGCTGGTGAAAGCATACGCGTTCATCGAAAGCCTCCTTGCGGCAAGATGCTAAAGTCCGAGCTCCGACAGTGTCGGGTGGTCGTCCGGCCGCCGGCCGAGCGGCCAGTGATACTTGCGATCGGCCTCGCCGATCGGCAGGTCGTTGATGCTGGCGATGCGCAGACGCATCAGCCCGTGTTCGTCGAATTCCCAGTTCTCGTTGCCGTAGCTGCGGAACCACGAACCGCTGTCGTCGCGCCATTCGTAGGAGAAACGCACGGCGATGCGGCTGCCGTGGAAGGCCCAGACCTCCTTGATCAGCCGGTAGTCGAGCTCGCGGCTCCATTTGCGCGTCAGGAAGGCCTGGATGGCGTCGCGGCCTTGCAGGAATTCGGCGCGGTTGCGCCAGCGGCTGTCCTTCGTATAGGCAAGCGCGACCCGCGCCGGATCGCGTGAATTCCAGGCATCCTCGGCCATGCGCGCCTTCTGCGCTGCGGCCTCGGCGGTAAACGGCGGCAGCGGCGGGCGGGCTTCGGACATGGCAACTCCTTTGCGAGGCCATGCTGCAGGCAGGCCGACAGACCCAATATAAAGCCTTCCATCATCCAAATGCAGATGCCATATTCGTAACCCCTCCTTCCATTTTTCGGAAGAAGCTATGGATCGTCTCGAAGCCATGTCCCTCTTTGTCGCCGCGGTGGAGGCCGGCAGCCTTTCTGCGGCCAGCCGCCGTTTCGGCATTCCGCTGGCAACGGTCAGCCGCAAGATTTCCGATCTCGAGCGCCATCTGAACACACGTCTCCTGAACCGCTCGCCGCGCCGGCTGACGCCGACCGATGCCGGCCAGGCTTATCTTGCCGCCTGCCGCCGCATCCTCGACGATGTCGGCGAGGCCGAACGCACGGCAGCCGGCGAATACAGCGCTCCGACCGGCGAACTGGCCATCACCGCGCCGGTCGTCTTTGGCCGCCTGCACGTGCTGCCCGTCGTCACCGGCTTTCTCGCCGCTTATCCCGACGTGGACATCCGCCTGACATTGGCCGACCGCATAACCCAGCTGGTCGAGGACCATTTCGATCTCGCCATCCGCATCGGCCAATTGCCCGATTCGAGCCTGGTCGCCATCGGCGTCGGCGCGATCCGCCGCGTCGTTTGCGCGAGCCCCGCCTACTTGGCCGAACACGGCACGCCGACGACCCCGGAGGATCTGGAAACACACGATTGCATCACCTTCGAGGGACTTGCCTCCGCCGCCAGTTGGAGCTTCACCAAGGCCAAGGCCGAAATCCCGGTTCGGGTCCGCTCACGGCTTCAGGTCAACACTGCCGAAGCGGCCATCGACGCGGCGATTGCCGGCGTCGGGCTGACGCGTGTGCTTTCCTACCAGATCGAAGCCGCGCTGCGGTCCGGCACGCTGCGCGTCCTGCTGCAGGAATTCGAGCCGGCGCCATGGCCGGTAAGCCTGGTGCATGCGGGCCACGGCCTGCTGCCGGTCAAGCTGCGCGCCTTCCTCGATTTTGCCGCTCCGCGCCTGAAGGAGCGGTTGGCGCGGCTGATGTAGCGGAACAGGCCAACCCATCGGCGACCGTTCGTCGCCAACCAAAGCCCCCTGCGGCCATTTCCTTTTTTCCCGCGCTTGGTGTAACCAACGCTCACCTCCTCACCGGGCTCCCCCAATGCTCTACATCAGATCGCTGACGTTCAATTTCGTCTTCTACGTCAACCTGATCGTCCAGATGATCCTCTGGACCCCCTACTATTTCCTGTCGCCCCGTCACCGCGCCTGGTTCGTGCCGAAATTCTGGTCGCGTACCTCGATGTGGCTCTATGACAAGATCGCCGGAACGAAGAACGAGATCACCGGCAGGGAAAACCTGCCCGAAGGCTCCTTCATCCTGGCACCAAAGCACCAGTCGTTCTGGGACGCGATCGCCTTCTTCCCCTTCCTTCAGGACCCGCTCTACATCCTCAAGCGCGAGCTGACCTGGATCCCGTTCTTCGGCTGGTACATCATGAAGATGCGCATGATTCCGGTTCATCGCGGCAGCCGTTCGAAAGCGCTGAAGGCCGTGGTCGCCGCGACCAAGGAGGAGATGGCGCGCAACCCCCGCCAGCTCATCATCTACCCCGAAGGGACAAGACGCGCGCCGGGCGACGAGCCGGCCTACAAATACGGCATCGTCGAAATCTATGCACAGCTCGGCGTTCCGGTGGTGCCGGTTGCCCATGTCGCCGGGCTTTATTGGCCGCGGCGGAAATTCCTGCGCTATCCCGGCACCATCAAGGCGCGTTTCCTGCCGCCGATCCCACCGGGACTGAGCAAGGACGAATTCATGGCCCGGCTGATCGGCGAGACCGAGGCTGCCTGCGACCAACTCCTAATTGAAGCGGCGCGCGGCCCGAACCCGCCGGCCTTGCCGCCGACAGCGGTGAAAAGACTGCAAGAGCTGTACGCGGCTGCAAGAACCAAAGTCTGAACCGGAGGAGCAGCCGCCGAAAACTTCAGCCGCTCGCTCTGTCGAGTTCGGCCATGTCGTCGGCGGTCAGTTTCAGCGACGCCGCCCTGATCAGGCTGTCCATCTGTTCAGGCTTGGTGGCGCTGGCGATCGGCGCGGTGACGCCCGGCCGGGCGATAACCCAGGCCAGCGCGACCTCCGCCTGCTTGGCCGAATGCCTTGATGAAACCGCGTCGAGTGCCGCAAGGATGCGCATGCCGCGCGCATTGAGATAATCCTTCACCCCGCCGCCACGCGGGCTTTGACCGAGATCGGCCTCGCTGCGGTATTTGCCGCTGAGGAAACCCTTGGCCAGGCTGAAATAGGTGATGACACCGATGTCCTCGGCCACGCACAGATCGCGCAACGGTCCATCGAAGGATGAGCGATCGTAAAGATTGTATTCCGGCTGCAGTACCTCGTAGCGCGGCAGGCTGCGCAAGCTCGCCACATCGAGTGCCGCACGCAACTGGCCGGCGTCGAGATTCGAGCAGCCGGCATAGCGGATCTTGCCCTTGGCGAGCAGTTTCTCGTAGGCGCCAAGCGTTTCCTCATAGGGCGTCGTAGGGTCCGGCCAATGCGACAGATAGAGGTCGATGACTTCGGTCTGCAGCCGCTTCAGCGATGCGTCGACGGCCTTTTCGATGTATGCGGCGGACAGGTCCTTGTGTCCCTGCCCCATATCCGAACCGACCTTGGTGATCACCACGACCTTGTCGCGGTTGCCACGGTCTTTCATCCATTTGCCGATGATGGTTTCCGATTCACCGCCCTTGTGGCCGGGTACCCAGCGCGAATAGGCATCCGCCGTATCGATGGCGTTGAGGCCGGCGCCGACGAAGCGGTCGAGAAGGTCGACCGAGGTTTTCTCGTCGGCGGTCCAGCCGAAGACGTTGCCGCCCAGAACCAGCGGTGCGATGGACAGGTCGGTGCGACCGAGACGACGTTTCTGCAAGGCGGATCTCCGGGATGATTGGGGCGAGCAAATGGCGCCCGCAGGCTGAGGGTCGGAGCCTAACCTAGGTCTTGCCTGAACGAGGTCAAAGGCCTGGCCGCCTTTTTCCGCAGAGCCAGCTTCACAAAGGCGCGACCTGCCTGGCGACATCCTCCAGCCAGTGGTCGCGGATGCTCAGCGCCTCGAGATGCTCCAGCGTGCTCAGCACATAGTCCTCGTTGTTGCCGGACTGGCCGACCGCACCGCGCACCACGGCCGCCGCATCCGCAGCGTCAAGCGCTCCGGCATATTGCTCGTGCCGGCGGTCGACAATGTAGACCACCGCGTCGACCGTATCGCCCCCGTCGAGGCGAACCTTGAGCATGCGCTCCAGATAGACATTGGTGACCAATTCGCGCTCGCGCAGATAGGCCATGACCTCGTCGCGCAAGTCGCCGGGGACGCGGAATGCGAGGCCGACGCAGGATCCGCCACGGTCGAGGCCGAGCACCAGGCCCGGCCGCTCGCGCGTGCCGCGATGCACGAAGGAATAGACGCAGAGCGAGCGCCGGTAACCATGCAGGCGGGCACGCTGGGTTTCGATATGCGCGAATCCCGGCCGCCAGATCAGCGAACCATAGCCAAACACCCAAAAATCGCCCATATCGCCGCGCCTGATTGCAAAAGATACCAACACCGTGCTGGGACCGGTGTTTTTTCCGCCCGTCTCTGTCTACCTATCGCTGGCGGAATCGACTGTCCGTCCGCAACATCCATGCGTTAACGAGAGCCAAAGCATGACGTCAAGTGACGAACGCCAGCCAAGTAACCGTCGCCGCCTGTTCTGGCTTGCCGCGTTTGTCGTCGTGCTGTTTGCCATCTACAGCGGCGGCTGGTTCTATCTGGCCGGTCGGGTCAGGAGCGAAGCAGACAAGGCGGTCGCCACGCTCAACAAGAATGGCGTCGAGGCTGGCTGCGCCAATCTCCAGGTCAGCGGCTATCCCCTGAGCTTTACCGTCTCCTGCGACAACCTGGCCTACGAGGACGACGCCAGGAACATCGCCGCTTCGGCCGGCAGCTTCAACGCAGCCGCCCAGATCATCCAACCCTTGTCGCCGGTCGCCAATCTGCGTGGTCCGCTCAGAACCTCGGTTCCGGACATGATGCCGCTGTGGATCGACTGGGACAATCTGCAGGCCAATTTCAAATTGTGGTGGCCGCTGCCGCAGCGGATTTCGCTGGAGGCAGAGGGCCTGTCCGGCCAGACCGATCCGGCCGACGACACCGATCCGGTGCAACTGTTCAGCGCCGGCAAGGCATCAGGCCAGTTGCAGCCCAACGGCGAGGATATCGACTATCTCGGCAGTTTCGGCGATCTCGAGATCGACCCCGACGCAATTGGAGGGCGCGTGCTTCCGGCGCTCGATGCCAGCGGCGACGTGACATTGAAGAACGGCGTCGCACTGATCGGCACGCAGGTGAAGAGCCTTCGAGGCCGGGCGATCGAAATCCGCAATCTCGATTTGTCGTCGGGGACGGCGCGCATCACCGTTTCGGGGCAGCTCTCGGTCGATGCCGAGGGCCTGGTCAACGCCGATCTGATGATCCGGCTGAAGGACCCGAAGGCGGTGGCAGCCATCCTCGGCGCCGCCATACCCGAGCAGAAAAGCCAGATCGAGCAGGGTTTTTCTGCCCTGGCGGTGCTCGGCAACGAACCGTCGATGCCGCTGAAGGTGGTCAGGGGCAAGGCCTCGCTCGGCTTCATTCCGCTGGGCAAGATCAAGCCGGTCGAATAGCTCAACATGGCAAGACCCGTGAAGCTGCTGAGTGTTGGCGCGCTGACGCTGGATACGATCCTGCGCGTCGAGACGTTGCCCGTGCATCAAGGCAAGTTCATTGCCTCCGACGGCATCCAGATCGCCTCGGGCATGGCCACCAGTGCTGCCTGCGCCGCGCATCGCCTGGGCGCCGAGGTATCGCTGTGGGCGAGTGCCGGCGACGATGCCATCGCCGACCAGCTCATCGCCGGCGTCGAGGCCGAAGGCGTCGATTGCACCTTTGTGCGCCGCGTCAGAGGCGCCCGGTCGGCGCTGGCCTCGATCCTGGTCGACGCGCATGGCGAGCGCATCATCGTGCCCTTCTATGACAGGCTTGCCCAGGCCGATCCCGAAGCCTTGCCGGTCGCCGACCTCATGGCATTCGATGCCGTACTGGTTGATGTCCGCTGGCCAGGTGCGGCAGCACTTGCCCTGAAGGCCGCGCGCGCCAGTGGCCGTCCGGCGATCCTTGATGCCGACACCGCGCCACTGGAGGTTCTGGAGCAGTTGTTGCCGCTAGCCACGCACATCATCGCTTCTGAGCCGGCGGCGCGCATTGTCTGCGGCCAGGCGCTCGATCCGGAAACGGCTTGCGCCGATCTCGCCAGCCGCACCGACGCTTTTGTCGCAGTGACAGGCGGCGCGGCGGGGAGTTGGTGGCACGACCGTTCGGCAGGCTGTGTGCGCCATGTCGCGGCGCCGAGGATCAAGGCGGTCGATACGCTCGCCGCCGGCGATGTCTTTCACGGCGCCTTCGCCGTCGGGCTGGCGGAAGCCATGCCGGTCGAGCAGGCTTTGCGCTTTGCCAGTGCGGCTGCCGCGCTCAAATGCCTGCGCTTCGGCGGCAGGCTTGGTGCGCCGAACCGGGCCGAGACGCTGGCCGTGGTTGCGCAGACCTGGCCTGCCTGAAACAATTCAGCCCTTCGCGGGATGCTCGACGGCCTGGCGGCCAAAATCGGGCACGTCGATGTCCTGGCCGGCCTCGATGATCGAGCGGCGCACGGCGCGGGTGCGGGTGAACAGGTCGAAGAGCTTTTCGCCGTCGCCCCAGCGGATCGCGCGTTGCAGCGACGCCAGATCTTCCGAGAACCGCGCCAGCATTTCGAGGATGGCGTCCTTGTTGTGCAGGCAGACATCCCGCCACATGGTCGGGTCGGAGGCGGCAAGACGGGTGAAGTCGCGGAAGCCGGAAGCCGAATATTTGATCACTTCGGATTTGGTCACCGACTGCAGATCATCGGCGGTGCCGACGATGTTGTAGGCGATGATGTGCGGCAAATGCGAGACGATGGCCAGCGTCATGTCGTGATGCTGCGGGTCCATCGTGTCGATGTTGGCGCCGCAGCGCCGCCAGAACTCCGACAGCCTCTCCAACGCGTCCGGGTCAGTGTCGGGCAGCGGCGTGAAGATGCACCAGCGATTGTCGAACAGGTCGGCGAAACCGGCATCGGGGCCGGATTTTTCGGTGCCCGCCAGCGGGTGGCCGGGAATGAAATGGACGCCGGCCGGCACAAAAGGCTGCATCTGCGCGATGACAGACGCCTTGGTCGAGCCGACATCGGTGAGGATCACGCCCGGCTTCAGCGCCGGCGCGATTTCCTCCGCCACCGCTCCAGACGAGCCAACAGGCACCGAAATGATGACCAGGTCGGCATCGCGGACAGCTTCTCTCGCATCGGTGCTATAGCTATCGCCCAGCCCAAGCTCCTCAGCCCGCGCCAGCGTCGCCGCACTGCGCGTTGATATGGCCACGTGACGGGCCAGCCCCTCGCGGCGGATGACGCGGGCCAGCGACGAGCCGATCAGGCCGATGCCGACCAGCGCGATCTTTTCAAACATCGGTGATGTCATGGTTTCTAGCTTTTCAGGAATGTCGTGAGAGCGGCGACAACGCCGCGATTGGCCTCTTCGGTGCCGACGGTCATGCGCAACGCGTTGGGAAAGCCATAGCCCGAAACGCGCCGCAATATATAGCCGCGCGCCGTCAGATAGTCGTCCGCCGCCGCCGCCGAATGCTTCTGATCGTCGGGAAAATGAACGAGGACGAAATTGCCGACGCTCGGCGTTACCCGCAGCCCAAGCTTTGTGAATTCCTCGCTCAGCCAGGCCAGCCAGGTCTCGTTGTGCGCCACGCTGCGCTCGACATGGGCGCGGTCGCGGATGGCTGCGATGCCGGCCTCGATCGCCGTCGCATTGACGTTGAAGGGACCGCGCACGCGGTTGATGGCGTCTATGATATGCATCGGCGCATACATCCAGCCGATCCGCGCCCCGCCTAGGCCGATCTTGGAGAAGGTGCGGGTCATCACCACGTTCTCGGTGCTGCCGACCAGCTCGATGCCGGCATCATAGTCGTTGCGGCGGACATATTCGGCATAGGCCGCATCGAGCACCAGAAGCACGTTCTTCGGCAGCGCGGCATGCAGCCGGCGCACCTCTTGGAACGGCACATAGGTGCCGGTCGGGTTGTTGGGATTGGCGAGGAACACGATCTTGGTGCGCGGCGTGACCGCGGCCAGGATGGCTTCGATATCGGCGCGCTCATCTGTTTCCTTGATCGTCACCGGAACGGCACCGGCCGACTGGATGTAGATCTTGTAGACCATGAAGGCATGTTCGGTGATGACAGCCTCGTCGCCGGGCGCCAGATAGGTCTGCGCCAGCAGGCCGAGGATCTCGTCGGAGCCGTTGGAGCAGATGATGTTCTGCGGGTTGAGGCCATGCACCTCGGCGATCGCTTCGCGCAGCCGCCTGGCGGTGCCGTCGGGATAGACGTCGAGCTTTCCGGCAATCTCGCGCGCGGCTTCGATGGCCTTCGGCGACGGACCGAGCGGATTCTCGTTCGAGGACAGCTTGTGGACCTTGGCGACGCCGGCGGGCGCCGTGCTCTTGCCCGGCACATAGGCGTCGATGTCCATGATGCCCGCGCGCGGGGTTGGACGTGCCTTGTCCGGTGTCTGGCTCATGTCGCAAAATCCGTCGAGAACGCTTCGTGAGGGAAGCCGCAGCGGAAATACAAGCCGTGGCCTGCAATGTCGAGAGGCGACAGCCTCCGCCCAAGGCTGGCCGTTGACGACGGCACGCCACAGCCCTAGAAGAGGAGCGAACTTCCGTGGTGATTTGGCCGGTCGGCTTGCAGCCACGTTAAACAACTTGCTAAAGGGCCGTTTGCATCCTGTAACCGGCTTTGCGACCGCAATGCCGGTTTTTTGTTGTCCGCGCCGGCCGGACACCCGTATCGGCATCGACTTTCGACAAGCGATGCGTGGGCTCAAAGTGTGAGATGGATGTCATGGCCGTTCTGCGTGCCCGCAAAACCAACAACGAGGTCGACCAACCGTCGAGCCCGGTTTTGCGTTTTGGATCCGACAAGCCGCTCAAGCTGGATGCCGGCACGCTGCTGTCGCCGTTCCAGATCGCCTACCAAACCTACGGCAGACTGAACGATGCTCGCTCCAACGCCATCCTCGTCTGCCATGCGCTGACCGGAGACCAGCACGTCGCCAGCACCAATCCGGTGACCGGCAAGCCGGGCTGGTGGGAAGTGCTGATCGGCCCCGGCAAGATCATCGACACCAATCGCTTCTTCGTCATCTGCTCCAACGTCATCGGCGGTTGCCTTGGCTCCACCGGTCCGGCCTCGACCAATCCCGCCACCGGCAAGCCCTATGGGCTTGACCTGCCCATTATCACCATCCGCGACATGGTGCGGGCACAGCAGATGCTGATCGACCATTTCGGCATCGAAAAGCTGTTCTGCGTGCTCGGCGGCTCGATGGGCGGCATGCAGGTGCTGGAATGGGCGTCGAGCTATCCGGAGCGCGTCTTCTCGGCGCTGCCGATCGCCACCGGCGCGCGCCATTCCTCGCAGAACATCGCCTTTCATGAAGTTGGCCGCCAGGCTGTCATGGCCGATCCGGACTGGCATGGCGGCAAATATTTCGAGCACGGCAAACGCCCGGAAAAGGGTCTGGCGGTGGCGCGTATGGCCGCCCACATCACCTATCTGTCGGAAGCTGCCCTGCACCGCAAGTTCGGCCGCAATCTACAGGATCGCGAAGCGCTTACCTTCGGCTTCGACGCCGACTTCCAGATCGAAAGCTATCTGCGCCACCAAGGCATGACCTTCGTCGATCGCTTCGACGCCAATTCCTACCTCTACATGACGCGGTCGATGGACTATTTCGACCTTGCCGCCGACCATGGCGGCCGACTGGCCGATGCCTTCGCCGGGACGAAAACCCGTTTTTGCCTGGTGTCTTTCACCTCGGATTGGCTGTTTCCGACCGAGGAGAGCCGCTCGATCGTGCATGCGCTCAACGCAGCCGGAGCATCGGTATCCTTCGTCGAGATCGAGACCGACCGTGGCCACGATGCCTTTCTGCTCGACGAGCCGGAACTGTTTGCCGCCATCAACGGCTTCATCGGCTCGGCCGCCCGGGCGAGAGGGCTCAACGCATGACCCCGAAAAATTGCAGGCTTTTCGGATCGGGATCATGTGCCAGGCAGGAGGCGAAGCTATGAGCGTCAACCGCGACCAGCGCGTCGACCTTGAAGTCGTCGCCAACCTTATCCCGCCACAGTCGCGCGTACTCGATGTCGGCTCGGGCGACGGTTCGCTGCTCGAATTGCTGCAGGACACCAAGCAGGTCGACGGCCGTGGACTTGAGCTGTCGCAGCGCGGCGTCAACGAATGCGTGGCGCGCGGCCTCTCGGTCATCCAGGGCGATGCCGACAAGGATCTCGAATTCTATCCCGACAAGGGCTTTGACTTCGTCGTCCTGTCGCAGACGCTGCAGGCCACCCGCAACCCGAAGCTGGTGCTCGACGAACTGCTGAGGATCGGCAACCGCGCCATCGTCTCCTTC
Organism: Mesorhizobium sp. M7A.F.Ca.US.006.01.1.1; assembly: GCF_003997935.1. GTDB lineage: Bacteria > Pseudomonadota > Alphaproteobacteria > Rhizobiales > Rhizobiaceae > Mesorhizobium. The sequence continues at coordinate 4,578 of NZ_RZQL01000099.1, read as the reverse complement.
CCCAATTTCGGTCATTGGCGGGTGCGCCTGTCGCTGTTCATCAATGGCCGCATGCCGGTGACCAAGGACCTGCCCTATTCCTGGTACGACACGCCCAACATCCACTTCTGCACCATCCGCGATTTCGTCAATCTGTGCGACGAACTCGGCGCGACAGTCGAGAAGGCAACCGCCCTCGACGCCGCCGGCCAGAAGATCGGCCTGTCGATGCCGTGGTGGTTCTGGAACTTCTTCGGCCAGCAGGCAGTGTTCTTGCTGAAACGGTAGTGTTGATCGCCATGTATCTTTTTCGTAGGCGCCCTCTGTCAGTTGAAATCCCACCGGACATGCTGGCTGGGTTGAAAGCCGGAATTCTCATCTGCACCTCACCGCGCAGCGGCAGCAACCACCTCGCCGGGCTGATGGCAGCTACCGGGCTTGGCAACCCACTCGAGTGGTTCGGTGGCCGCCGTGTTCTAGAAATGCCGAACTATCCACGCGATCCCCGTGCCCAGGTTTTGCGTGCACTGAAGGACGGGCGGTCTCCCTCCGGGATTTACGCGGTCAAACTGTTTGCCAGCCAGTTTTCACAGGTTGCCAAAACCGTGGATCTCCCCGCAAGCCTTCCAAAGCTGCGCTATATCAGGTTGACGCGTGGGGACCTCGTTGGCCAAGCAGTCTCGTGGACCCGCGCTCGTCAGAGTGGTCGGTTCCGCTCTACCGAGGCCGATCAGAAGAGACCATGCTACGACGGCAAAGCAATCGCGGACTCGCTTGAAAAAATTGTCCTGGAAAATCTGGCCTGGGACGTCTGGCTTGCAAAAAACGGATTGTCCTTCCTATCACTGACATACGAAGAACTCCTTGAACATCCACGGACCTGCCTTGAAAGGGCTGCATCTCTGGTCGACGCCAAGCTTGTCTTGAAACCCGGGTCGGATCTCGGTTCGGGGCTCGATATTCAACGAGACACCATCAATGAGGAGTGGAGAGAGCGGTTCTTGGCGGAATATTCTGACACGTCGAACTTCCATGCCAACAATTACCGTCGCGGTTTCCTTAAAAAGAGGAGCTCAAGGTTCTCGATCTGATCGAACGGCGAGAATACGAAGCATCCAGGGGCGCCAGAGATGCGGTGTCATTGATCAAAGCGCATCGCCGTCCATGGCGATCACGAGCACAATCGTATTTGCCCGCTGGTTTGACAGCCCGCCGAGAGCGTTATAGCCACATCGGCACTAATAACTTGATCGGTTCAGATATGGCTCAAGAGCGTCCAACCTATTCACTCGTCGTCGAAATGGAGAATGCAAAATTCATCGACTGGGACGAGATCGGCGTTGGGATGAAGGCTTTGGCTCGGGAAATCTCATCGGTTTCAGCAACCGGTTCAGCGCGACCAAGGATCGTTATCTCTCACGGGGGAGAAGAGTCGGACAAAGATGCGTTGCGTCGTGAGATTTCGAATGAGGCCCCGCAGCTCGGTCAGGTTGCCGAACTTGTCTTCACGGCTTTCCCTGGCGGCCGGTATTACGACCTGAAGAACAACGGCATGCTGGCGTCGGACGGAGATATCGTCATCTTTATGGATTCCGACGTGGTCGCGGAACCAGGATGGCTACCAGGACTGCTTGAACCCTTTGAAAACTCTGAAGTTATCTGCGCAAACGGATATACATACCTCTCATACGACGATTTCTTTTCAAGAACATTTGCGTTGATCTGGTTTTTCCCGATGGCGCGTGGAGACGGGCGATTTGCCTCAAAGCGAGCGATCAACGCTAACAATGTAGCGTTTCGACGCGAGTGGATCGTCAGTCATCCTTTTCCAAAACATAACGGCTTCAAGGTTTCCTGCACTTTGCTGATGCGCGAACTGCTGCGGGAGGGCCACAAAATTCATAATGTCAACGCACGCGTTTATCACTATTCGCCGCGGGGCTGGCGGTTCTTTTACTGGCGCGCCCTGGTTACAGGTCGCGACGCCGACAGGAAGTTCGTTGCGCTCAATTCGCCGAGCCGCACGCGACGGATAGTCAAGTCTTTCAGCCGGTGGCTCACCATGTCATGGCGCACGACACGACGTATTGTCGGCCACGCTCGGCAGACAGGGATGCCGCTTTGGCAGATTCCGTTCTCCCTGATTGTCGGTCAGGCATTTTATGCCTTGGCGTTTTGGGGCCAATTCAGTTTCGCCACTGGCATAATTCGCGACGAAATCGAGACCCTGCCCGACTATGTCGGACACAGCTAGCCGCTTCTAGCGCTGAATTGGTCTGGGACCCGTCGATTGCTCCAGAACACCCGTGGCCTTGTGCGGATGTTCGACGCCGTCGACGAACACCACATCGGCCACCGAATTGTCCGTGCGCAACGCCAGTATCGCTCGGTAGGCGGGCGAATTGTACCAGCCATGCACATGCTGCCTGTCGGGAAGTTCTATGATGATCAGATGGCCAGGCCAGTCGTTCCCGACCACCTCCACATCGCCGCCATGGACCAGAAAACGGCCGCCGAAAGGTTCCAGCGTGGCATCTATCTCGTGCAGATATTCAACGATCTGCGGACCCATTGTGGCTTGGCGCATATGGGCGACGGCGTAAGCGGCCATGACTGAACTCCCTTGTCATCGAAGCCGAGTTGCCGGCCTCGCATGGGCAATCTGACCAAACGCCGAGCGCTAAGCGATTACGTCTGAGGTAATGGGATGTATGCTATCTGTCATGACGGGTTGCTTCCATGGTGATTCGCAATGCTATGTGCGGCGGTGCTGTTGCAATTGGAACGCTGGCAGCGGGGATTCGTTGTCTCGCGCGGATTGAGTACCGGCTCGGTGGGTGACAGGGGCAGTCGTTTTTTGTAGCGTCGCGCCGACTGTGATGTGGTGTAGAGGAAGGGAAGTCCAATCCATTCGACCGCTCTGAAAATCGAAAAGCCCTGGACAGACGCGCAACCTTGCGCAGGAAACAGCTGACAGACATGGCCGGGATCGATCCAACACCTCTCATCACGGTCATTACGCCGACCCACAACCGACGCGAAACGGTGTTGCGCGCCGTGGAAAGCGTACTCTCCCAGAGCATGTCGAGGCTTGAGCACATTGTCGTCGACGATGGTTCGACCGATGGGACCGAAGCGGCGATGGCCCGTATCCAGGACCCGCGGCTGATCTATGTCGGGGCAAAATGGCGAGGCGCCAACGCCGCCAGGAATGCCGGCATCGAGCGCGCGCGGGCACCGTTGGTGACGTTCCTCGATTCCGACGACATCTACATGCCGCACCGGCTTGAACGAACCCTGACCTGGTTCGATGAAAATCCCGCACTGCAAGTGCTGATCAGTTCGTTCGTGTCCCTGAAGGGCAATCGCATCACAAACTGCGTCAACCCCGAGGCGTTCGTGAGCCCAGCAATGCTGGAGCGGACGCTGGTTGGGCAGACCATCTTCATCGCCGGCTCCGCTATCACGGCTCGCCGCGAAGCCTTGCTGGCCATCGGCGGCTACGACAGCGACATCACCCGCATGCAGGATCGCGAATTGCTGCTGCGTCTTGCCCGGCGCTTCGGTGCGCAGTTGTCCAGGGATCTGGACTGGACGAAATACAATTCGGAGAACTCGATTTCCGGCCGCCGTGACGGCTATGTCGAGGCCTATGCGAACCTGATGGGCAAACATCCGCATATTGCCCATGCCTACCCGCACATTCCGCCTTATATGATCTCGCGGCAGCTCATCGCCGACATCCTGCGAGGCAGGATACCGGAGGCATTTCAGGGCTACATGGCCAACCGTTCATCCAAAACGCTTGGCTATTCGCTGCCGGAATTGATGCAAGGCTATGTCCACGGCCGGCGATGGCGCCGCGATCTCTCCAACGAGTTTCGCAATCAATTTGGTGCCCGGCCCGCTTAAGCCGAGAGGGATCCCGAGAAATTGTGGCACGGTTTTCCCTCCGGATCGCGTTAACCCCTCTGTCGAGAGCTCAACGGTCAAGTTCGGGAAAATACGGATCCGATAGAAACCGCCTGTCCCGTTCACCTTGCAGGCAGTCTATCGGCGTCGCCGCGTCGACGGGGATGCTTCTCACCTCGTCCTGAATGCCGCTCACTTCCAGGATCAGCTTGCGCCGGATGGCTGTCGAAAACTCCGCGGCGGCATAGATAGGCAGCACGAAGGAACCGGGTCCGCCGGTCACGCACTGCGCGTAATACTGGTCGAGATGGCTGAAGGTGGGCGACGGGCTGATCAGGATCGGCAGGCCGTTGACGATGATGCCTTTGGCGGTCGCCGCATCGCGCGTCGCGGTGACCGGCGGCCCGATATTGTTCGGTCCGTCGCCCGAAATGTCGATGACGCTGCGTTCGCCCTGGAAAGACGTGCGGTCGAAAAGCTCGGCGCCGAAGGCCAGCGCGCCGGAAATCGAAGTGCCGCGAAAGCTGCGGAACGGACGAGCCGCGACCTTGCCGGCAAAGCTGTTGGCGCTCTCGGCACTGTCGATAATCTGCCAGCCGATGACCGCGTCGTCGCGCACCGTGCCGGCCCATTCGAAATAGGTCAGCGCTATGCGGCCCGTGGCGCCGACGCGGGCAGCCTTGATGA
>NZ_RZQL01000098.1:15000-23816 GCF_003997935.1 Mesorhizobium sp. M7A.F.Ca.US.006.01.1.1 | reverse complement strand
GACAGGCACCGCACCGTTGGCGAGACCGGAGAAAATGTCGAAGATCGGCACCGTCGTCGGCAGCGGAGCCACATAGTGCGGCGCATTCCTCAGCAGCCGGTCGCGTTCGAGCAGGGATTCGCGCACCAGTTTGAATTCGCCGTTTTCGAGGTAGCGCAGGCCGCCATGCACCATGCGCGACAGGGCGGCACTTGCGCCACTGCAATAGTCGCCCTTTTCCGCCAACACGACATCGACGCCTTGCAAGGCCAGCTCGCGAAAGACGCTGATGCCGTTGATGCCGCCACCGATGACGAGCACGGCGATATCAGGCCGGTCGCGCAGACCGGCTAACGTATGGCTACGGTTCATGGGGGCTGTTGCCTTTTTTGCTCAGGCATCCATCGCGGTGAGATGCGCGGCTGCCGCGGCGTCGATTGCCGCTAACTCGCTTGCCGCAAGCGTGATCTCGCCGGCCCGTGCATTGTCGAGCGCCTGTTCAGGATTGCGCGCGCCGCACAGGGCGAAAGTGATGCCCGGCTGGGCGAGCGTCCAGGCGATGACGATCTGCGCCGTCGACGCCTGGTGGCTCTCGGCGATCGAGGCGATTGCCTCCTTCAGCTTTGCCACCTTCTGCCGGTTGGCCGTGGAGAAGCGTGGGTTGTCCTTGCGTTGGTCGTCGCCGCCGAATGTGCGGCCGGGTTCGACCGTGCCGGTGAGCAGGCCCAGCGCCAGCGACGAATAGCTGAGGGTGGCGATGTCGTGCGCGCGAGCAATCGGCAGCAGGCTGCCCTCGATGTCGCGGTCGATCATCGAATAGCGCTCCTGGATCGCATCGAGCTGGCCGGCGTCGATATAATGGCCGAGATCCTCGGCGCTGATATTGCTGGCGCCGATGGCGCGGATCTTGCCGGCTGCCTTGAGCTTTTCCAATACCGCCATCGTCTCGGCGATCGGCGTCGTCGGGTCCTGCCAATGGGTGATGTAGAGGTCGATATGATCGGTGCCCAGACGCCGCAGGCTCTGCTCGACCTCATAGGCGATGCCGTCGGCGCCGAGATAGCGATGCACTGGCTTGTCGTCCTGGTCGAAGAAATGGCCGCCCTTGCCCGAATGCCAGTTCAGCCCGCATTTGGTCGCGATCACCACTTTGTCGCGCTTGCCCTTGATGGCCGTGCCGACGATCGCCTCGCTGCGGCCAAGACCGTAGGCCGGCGCAGTGTCGATCAGGCTGAGGCCGGCATCGATCGATGCTTCGATCGCCTTGACCGACTCCTTCTCGTCGGTGCCGCCCCACATCCATCCGCCTATCGCCCAGGTGCCCAGGCCAACAGCCGACGCCGATATGCCGGACTTGCCGATCTGCCGCTGGATTTGTCGAGAATTCATGCTGCCTCCTGTTCGGCCAGCTCGAGGATCTGGAGCCCCGTGGCCTCGTCCGTGACGATGGTGTCGAGATGGTTGCCGCGCATTGCGGCGAGGATCGGCGCGACCTTGCTGGGGCCGCTTGCGATGCCGATAGAGCGCGGGATGGTCGCGAACTCGTCAAGCGTCAACGAGACCAGCGAACGGTTGAGCGAGTAGTTGCAGAGCTTGCCCCGGCGATCGATGAGATGAGCAAGCAGCTCGCCTGTCGCCCCGGACTTCTCGATCGCCTGGCGATCGGCATTCGAGGACGGATGCAGGTCGTAGTAGCTGGAATCGTCGGTCAGGATGGAGCCGACACCCACCACCGCGACATCGGCCTCGCGCGCCTTGCGAAAGACGTCGGCGACGGAGCTGATGCCCATCAGCATCTCGCGCTGCTGCGCGGTGTCGGCAAACAGCGGCGCGTGGATCTGGTAAGCGCGGCCGCCGAGCTTGTCGGCCATCAGCGAGGCGACGTGATTGACGTCGGTGTAGTGCTTGCCCTGCACCAGTCCGGTGGCGGGGATGATTTCGACGTCATAGCGGCGCCCGGGCTTGAGACCGGCGACCAGCGCGCTGACGCCCTTGCCGCCGGTGATCGAAATCGTGTCGCCATCCTTGATGGTGTCGAGCAGCAGCCCAGCAGCAGCCTCGCCGACCCGCTGCAGGGCCGTGTGCGGATTTTCGGAGACCGACGGCACCACCATCGCCCGCTCGATGCCGCCCAGCGCAACCAGCCGTGCTTCCAGGTCGACCAGATGGTCGATCGGCGACTTGATCTTGATCTCGACGAGGCCGAGCTGGTGGCCGCGCTTGATCAACCGGTTGACGGTGGCATGCGAGATGCCGAGTTCCCCGGCGATCTCGGCCTGGGTCTTGCCTTCGACATAGTGCAGGACAAGCGCCTGGTGCATCTGGCGGACAGCGGCGATGTCGTCGCGGGTGTTGGGAGGGGCCATGGTCTTGTTTCGCTGCCTTGAGGTTCACGACTTCTTGCGGTGCAGGAAGTGATCGATCGACACCGCCGCCAGCAGGATGCATCCCTTGATCATGTCCTGCCAATAGACCGAGACATCGAGCAGGATAAGCGAGCTCGTCACCACCGACAGCAGAGCCATGCCGAGGATCGCTCCGAAGATGGTGCCCGAGCCACCATTCAGCGAGGCGCCGCCGATGACGGCCGCGGCGATGATGTTGAGTTCCATGCCGGCGCCGAAGGTCGGCGTCGCCGCGCCGAAGCGCGCCATGTAGATGACGCCGGCCAGTCCGGCCAGCGTCGAGCACAGGACCGTGACCCAGAACTTCACCTGATTGGTCCTGATGCCGGAGAACTGCGCGGCCTTCTCGTTGGAGCCCGTGTAGAAAACCTTGCGGAAAGCCGTGGCGCGACGCAGCAGGAAGTCGAAGATGGCCACCACGACGACGAAGATCAGAATGACATAGGGGATGTTGTTGAAACTGCCCTGGCCGATGGCCTTGAAGGCTGGCGGCAGGGTGAACAGCGACAGCGGCGTGCCCTTGGTGACCACCAGGCACATGCCGCGCACGATGACCATTGCCGCCAGCGACGTGATGAAATGGTTGAGGCCTATCACCGTGACGAAGAAGCCCATGGCCGCGCCGATCAGCGCGCTGACGCCGATGCCGATCAGGCTTGCCGTCCAGGGGTCGAGGCCGGCGAGGAACAGCGCACCCGAGACCACCATCGAGAAACACACGACCGAGCCGACCGACAGGTCGATGCCGCCGACGATGAGCAGGATCGTCATGCCGACGACGACGATGCCTTCGATTGAGAAGCTCATCAGCATGGCGCGAAAATTGCCCCATGTCAGGAAGTGCGGCGAGGCGAAGCTCATGGCGATGCACAGCGCCAGGATGATGACGATCAGCCCGGCCTCGCGCATCGAGGCGAGCTGAGCGAAATTGATCCGCCGCCCGGCGGCCTTGATCTCGGCGTGCACGAGCGCTTCTCCTGATTGCCTAGGCGACATTCTGGGCCTGCCTTTGAATTGAACTGTTCTGGACGCCCGAGGCGAACATGATGATGGCTTCCTCGCCGAGCTCGCTGGCGGCGAGTTCGCCGGCGATCCTGCCTTCGCGCACCACGAGAACGCGGTCGCACAAGCCAATCAGCTCCGGCAGTTCGGACGAGATGACGATGACGCCGACACCGCTGCCGGCAAGCTGGCGCAGCAGCCGGTGGATCTCGACCTTGGCGCCGACATCGATGCCGCGCGTCGGCTCGTCCATGATGATGACCTTGGGATCGACCGACAGCTGCCTGGCGATGGCGACCTTCTGCTGGTTGCCGCCGCTCAGCGTCGAGACGACGGCATCGATGCCGGCCATGCGTACGCCGAGCCTGCCGGTCAGCTCCTTCGCCTGACGATCCTCGGCCTTGCGGTCGAGCAGGCCGAGGCGCCCGGTCAGCTTGGCGAGGTCGAGCGCCGATATGTTCGCCGCGATCGGCAGATCGAGGAACACGCCGGAGCCTTTGCGATCCTCGGAGAGATAAACCAGCCCCGCCTTGACCGCATCGCCATAGCCGCTCAGCCGCAGCTGCTTTCCGTCGAGCGCGACGGTTCCTGACGTCATCGGCCTGAGGCCACAGACCGTTTGCGCGATCTCGCTACGGCCGGCGCCAATGAGGCCGCCAATGCCCAGAATTTCGCCGGCACGAAGCTGCAGACCGACGTCGGCGAAGCGGCGCCCATCGGAAAGCCCCTCGACCGAGAGGAGCAGGCGGCCCGGCTCTTGCGGCGCCAGTTTATCGGGATAGAGCTGGGTGATTTCGCGGCCGACCATCTTGCGCACGACATCGTCAGGTGAAACGGCGGCGACCTGATCGGTTGCCACGTAGCGGCCGTCGCGGAAGACGGTGACGCGGTCGCAGAGCGAGAATATCTCGGCCATGCGGTGGCTGATATAGACCACCGAAATGCCACGAGCCTTGAGCCCGCGCACGATCGAAAACAGGCGCTGCGCTTCGCTTTCGGTCAGCGCTGCGGTCGGCTCATCAAGCATCAGCACCTTGCAGTCGAGCGTCAGCGCCTTGGCGATCTCGACAAGCTGCTGGTTGGAAATGGACAGGTCGGCAACCCTGGTACGCACCGGAATGGGCGCGAGCAGGTCCATGACTTTCTGGGCGTCAGCGTAGAGCTTCTGGAAATTCATCAGCGGCGCGCGCCGGCTGTTGATCGCGGCCATGTAGATGTTTTCGGCAACGGTGGCGTCCTGACAGAGCGCAATCTCCTGGTGGACAAGCGCAATGCCGAGGCGTTGGGCGGCCGCGGGCGAATGGATCGAAACACGCTCGCCATCGATCAGGATGTCGCCCTCGTCAGGTTGCAATACACCGGCGATCATGTTCATCAGCGTCGACTTGCCGGCGCCGTTCTCGCCGCACAGCGCATGGATTTCGCCGCGCCGCAGTTCGAACTGCACGTCGCTCAGCGCCTTGACCGCGCCGAACGCCTTGGACAGGCTGCGGATTTCAAGAATGGGCGCCTGGGTCACGCCATGCTCCTGCGGTGCTTGCGGGGGAGGAAGGAGGCCGAAGCCTCCTTCCCGGTTAATCCGGCCATGCCGAGGCCGGGCGGCGAGATCGAGACTATTCCTCGATGCCCTTGGTGCCGCGACGCTTGAGGTACTTGTCCCAGTAGAAGTCGTCCGCATTGTCCTTGGAGACGATGGAGAAACCATTGTCGACGAAGGGCACGCTCATCGGGTTGAAACCCGAACGCTTGGCGTCGTTCATCGGATCGATCAGGCCGGGATGTTTGGCCATCCACAACAGCATGAAGCCCATATAGCCCTGCATGCCCTGGTTTGGATTGACCGAGCCGAAGATCTCGCCGGCCTTGATCATGTCGAGGATCTTGGCGTTGACGTCGGCGAGCATGACTCGGATCTTGCCGCCGCCTTCCTTGGCGGCCTGGGCAGCACCGATGGCCGAGTTGGCCTCCGGCATGAACACGGCGCCGAGGTCGGGATGCGCCTGCGCCAGGCTCAGAACGGCCTGATAGGCCTTGGTCGGATCCTGGTTCGAAGCGGCGCGGCCGACGAGCTTCATGTCAGGCCATTTGGCTTCCATGCGGGCGACGAAGGCGTTGACGCGCTTGTCGTGGTTGTCCTGGCCGGGATTCTCCAGCACCGCATATTCGCCCTTGCCGTCCATCGCCTTGGCAACGGCGTCGGCGGCATAGGTGCCTTCAGCATTGTTGTCGGAGGTGATGTAGGAGACGCGCTTGGAATTCGGCGAGTCGGCGGCGAAGGTCACCACCGCGGTGCCTTGCTCGATGGCGCGGTTGATCGGCTCGATGAACGGATCGGAGTTCATCGGATGCACCAGTATGCCCGCCGGCTTCTGCGCCAGCGCTTGGTCGAAGGTCGCGATCTGCTTGTTGACGTCGTATTCCGGCGTACCCGTATAGGCGGTCTCGCAGCCGAACTGCTGGCCGGCCTGCTTGAACATTTCATAAACCGGGAACCAGTATTCGACGCCCGAGACCATGACGTTCATGACGTATTTTTCACCCGGCTCGCATTTGAACGGGTTTGGGGTTTCGGCGCGTACCTGCATCGACCCAAAGCAGGTCGATGCAGCCGCCGCGATTGCGAGCGTGCTCAGAAATTTGCGCAAGTTTCCTCCCTTGGCCGAAGCCATCCTCAATGACCGTCGCAGGCGCTCAACGAGCGCTGCTATATGGATTTGATGACGCCGACCTTCCTCCGAAAGCCGACGATCCGGACATTACAGCCCAGGCGCGCATTGTCAATATAATTCACATAGTGAAATATATTTCAAGACCTACTTCCGGGGATTTATACGCTCCCTGGTCGCGGGCCGCCAAGGTGCCGGCTGGGCAGGGCGTTTCCTGCCTTTGGCCGCGAACCGGAGAGTGTGGTTGGAGTATCGGCACCCAGAAGCTCGCGTGGTGCCCTCCCGCCGGCCACGTCTTTATCGCCTGAAGCCCCGGTCTTGTCTTTGATAGCATCTGTTCCAGGCGCGGCGTGACGCTCTCCATGTCGCTTGGCCCAAGAAGTCAGCCGCTGCGTCGGCTTACGGCAGCCTTCGGACCATCCGGCGTATTCCGAGAAGCTTCGGCTGTCCCTTGAACGCGAACGGCCGCCGGCTGGTGCCATGCGGGCTGTTTTTGCTTTGGTTTTGGGGAGAGGGATTGGCTTTTTGTCTGGCGGCTTGGCTTGGCCTGCTTGGGGGCGCCTGATGACAGGCTGGCAGCACGGCAGAATACAAAAGAGCCCGCACGAGGCGGGCTGTTTGTTTAGTGAAGTTTGGTTGCGGGGACAGGATTTGAACCTGTGACCTTCAGGTTATGAGCCTGACGAGCTACCGGGCTGCTCCACCCCGCGTCACCTTTTGTGCAAGCCGAGACCTACAGATAGGTAGATGGCTGACCAAATGAAAGGGCCGCTTACGCGGCCCGTGATCCCTTGGCGGGCCATTTCATAAAGAGAAGATTTCTCTCCATCCGATTTGGATGTGAGATCAACGTGCGTTTTGCAGACCTGGCAGCGACCTACTCTCCCGCGTCTTGAGACGAAGTACCATCAGCGCTGGAGCGTTTCACGGCCGAGTTCGGAATGGGATCGGGTGCAGCCGCTCCGCCATAACCACCAGGTCGGCAAAACGCACGTTGTTCGAGAAGCTTTTTTTGCGATTGGCCGCAACATAGCATCAGGCGCAAGGCCTGGGGCTCTGTCGGAGCTGTTTCGCTGGTCTTTTTTGTGCCTGTCACCCTCCGATTTGGAGCGATGAGCATAAGGAATGAGAACGATCAAGCCGATCGAACTATTAGTACCGGTAAGCTTCAAGCGTTGCCGCTCTTCCACACCCGGCCTATCAACGTGGTCGTCTTCCACGGTTCTCAGGGAATACTCGTTTTAAGGTGGGTTTCCCGCTTAGATGCCTTCAGCGGTTATCCCGTCCGGATATAGCTACCCTGCTATGCGGCTGGCGCCACAACAGGTCCACCAGAGATCCGTCCATCCCGGTCCTCTCGTACTAGGGACAGATCCTTTCAATATTCCTACACCCACGGCAGATAGGGACCGAACTGTCTCACGACGTTCTGAACCCAACTCACGTACCGCTTTAAATGGCGAACAGCCATACCCTTGGGACCTGCTCCAGCCCCAGGATGCGATGAGTCGACATCGAGGTGCCAAACAACCCCGTCGATATGGACTCTTGGGGGTCATCAGCCTGTTATCCCCGGCGTACCTTTTATCCGTTGAGCGATGGCCCTTCCACGCGGGACCACCGGATCACTATGACCGACTTTCGTCTCTGCTCGACTTGTCAGTCTCGCAGTCAGGCAGGCTTATGCCATTGCACTCAGCGAACGATTTCCGACCGTTCTGAGCCCACCATCGCGCGCCTCCGTTACTCTTTAGGAGGCGACCGCCCCAGTCAAACTACCCACCATACATTGTCCCGGACCCGGATAACGGGCCGCGGTTAGACATCCATAGTAATAAGGGTGGTATTTCAAGGGTGGCTCCACCTGAGCTGGCGCCCAGGTTTCAAAGCCTACCACCTATCCTACACATGCCACTACGAATGCCAATGTAAAGCTATAGTAAAGGTGCACGGGGTCTTTCCGTCTAACCGCAGGAACCCCGCATCTTCACGGGGAATTCAATTTCACTGAGTCTATGCTGGAGACAGCGGGGAAGTCGTTACGCCATTCGTGCAGGTCGGAACTTACCCGACAAGGAATTTCGCTACCTTAGGACCGTTATAGTTACGGCCGCCGTTTACTGGGGCTTCGATTCAGAGCTTGCACCCCTCCTCTTAACCTTCCAGCACCGGGCAGGCGTCAGACCCTATACGTCGTCTTGCGACTTCGCAGAGCCCTGTGTTTTTGATAAACAGTCGCTACCCCCTGGTCTGTGCCACCCTCCTCTACTTGCGTAGAAAAGGGTCACGCTTCTTCCGAAGTTACGCGTGCAATTTGCCGAGTTCCTTCAGCATAGTTCTCTCAAGCGCCTTGGTATACTCTACCAGACCACCAGTGTCGGTTTCGGGTACGGTTTATAAGGAGGAGCTATTTCCTGGAACCACGCAGCAGCCCGTTCAATCCGATAAGATTGGACTACCTCAATGATCCGTCACTACCTCCAAGCCCACGAATATTAACGTGGTTCCCATCGACTACGCGTTTCCGCCTCGTCTTAGGGGCCGGCTAACCCTGCTCAGATTAGCTTTAAGCAGGAACCCTTGGTCTTTCGGCGGGGGAGTCTCTCACTCCCCTTACGTTACTCATGTCAGCATTCGCACTTCTGATACCTCCACCACCCCTCACGGGTATGGCTTCATCAGCTTACAGAACGCTCCGCTACCGCTTGGCCCTTGCGGACCAAACCCTAAGCTTCGGTGTATGGCTTTAGCCCCGTTACATTTT
>NZ_RZQL01000098.1:0-10000 GCF_003997935.1 Mesorhizobium sp. M7A.F.Ca.US.006.01.1.1 | reverse complement strand
TGCCGAGAGCATGGCCGGCTCCTACGACGTCAAGATCGTGCCGGAAAACGTCTCGGTGGCGCCGCGAGCCACCGTTGACGACCAGGCGCCGGCTTTCGCCGAGGAAATCATCCCCTTCACCAAGGATCTCGACGTCACTGAGGCTTTTGCTGATTCGGGCTACACAGGTGAAGATGCCACCGGAATGGCCGAAGCCATCGCCAAGTTGCTCAATGCGACAGCGCTCAAGGCTGGAACCGTGCTGCGTGTCGGCCTCGAGGTTCACGGCGATGCCGCCAAGGTCGTGCGCACAAGCGTCTACGACCGGACCCAGCACATCGTCACCATCGCGCTCAACGATCGCGGCCAGTATGTGCCGGCACAGGAACCGGATCCGAACCCCGAATTGCTGACGGCCTTCGATGATTCGTCGGCGCCGGTCGTGGTGCGCGGCAACCTGCCCAACGTCTATGACGGCATCTACCGCGCCGCCTATTCCTACGGCATGTCCAAGGCGATGACGCAACGGTTGATCAAGCTGCTGGCGTCCGACGTCGACTTCCAGTCCCGCCTCAGCCCCGCCGATCGAATCGAAGTCCTGTTCTCGCAGCCCGACGGCGACGACCAGACCTCGGACAGCTCCGAGCTTCTTTACGTCTCGGCGACGTTCGGCGGCCAGACCCGCAACTTCTACCGCTTCCAGATGCAGGACGGCGGCACCGACTATTTCGATGAGGACGGATCGAGCGCCGAGCAGTTCCTGTTGCGCAATCCCCTGCCCGCCGGGAAATTCCGCTCCGGTTTCGGCGCCCGCAGGCATCCCATCCTCGGCTATGTCCGCATGCACACCGGCGTCGACTGGGCAGCCCCCATCGGCACGCCGATCATCGCCGCCGGCAACGGCACGGTCGAGAAGGTCGGCTGGGCCGGCGGTTACGGCAAGCAGATCATCATCCGCCACGCCAATGGCTACGAAACGTCCTACAATCACCAGAGCGCCTTTGCCAAAGGCATCGAACCGGGCGTGCACGTCCGCCAGGGCCAGACCATCGGCTTCCTCGGCCAGACCGGCCTCGCCACCGGCCCGCATCTTCACTACGAACTGATCGTCAACGGCACCAAGGTTGATCCGATGCGTGTCCGCCTGCCGGTCGGCAAGGTGCTTAAGGGCGATGACCTCGTCGCCTTCAAACGCGAGCGCGAGCGCATCGACGAACTGCTGAAGCAGGAAGACAGCGATTCGCTGAAGGTCGCGAGCGCCAAGATCGACGGTTGATCCGCTTCAGCCTGGCGTCTCTTCGGCCTGTCGCGGCCATGGCAATCGCTCACCGGGAATGGTCGCCCAGGCGATGACAGCCGCAAGCAGGCAAAGCAGCGCGGTCACCGAAGAAACAGCGGCAAACGCGGCGTCGCTGGCGGCGAGCCTTGTCGCATCGATGGCCGGAGCAAGCCCGGCTGGCGCCGGTTCACCAAATCCTGGGATGCCGGACGTTGCGCTCGCGTCCAGTGCATTCGCGTAGACCCATGCGGCAAGCGAGCCCATCGCCGCCACCGCGATCAAACCACCGATGCGTGAGACGGCATTGTTGATGCCGGAGGCCGCCCCCGTGTCCTTGTCCTCCACCGCCGTCATGATCGCGGTCGATAAAGGCGACACGACCAGAGCCATGCCGAGCCCCATCAGCCCCATCAGCGGGAATGTTCCCGTCCAGAAATTGTGGATCCCGGCGTAGGTGAGCAAGGCCAGCCCGGCAAACGCAAAAGCCACGACCAGGCTGCCGCAGGCGATCGGAAAACGCGGTCCGATCCGGTCCGACAGCTTGCCGACAGGTCCCGACAAAAGCGCGATCGATGCCGACAGGGGCAGGAAGATGAACCCGACCTCGGCCGTGCTCAGCCCCCAGCCGGCGATCAGCAGCATCGGCAGGTAGAAAAGGTTGGCCGACAGCGCAAAATAAAGGAAGAACGTCGCCACATTGGCGCCGGCGAAAGCACCGACACGAAACAGGCTGAGGTCGATCATCGGCTCGCTTTGCCGAAGCTCGAAGACGATGAAGACAGCCAGCAATACGACGCCTGCGGCAATGCTCGGCCCTGCCATGAGGGCCTCGCCGCTGGCGCTCATGGAGGTCAGCCCGTAGGCAAGCGCGCCGAAGGCCAATGTCGCGAGCGCTGCACCGCCGAGATCCAGGCTGCGTTTCTCCGTCGGTGTATCGGCTGGAACTTTGGCCAGCAGAAGCCAGATCGAAATCAAGCCCAGCGGCAGGTTGATGGCGAAGATCGCCCGCCAGATGCCGTCGCCGAAGGCCGACAGCACGAAGCCGCCGAGCACCGGCCCAAGTGCCGTGGTCAGCGCCGAAGCCGCCGCCCAGATGCCGATAGCGCGGCCGCGTTCTTTCTTCGGGTAGGCCTTGGCGATAATGGCAAGGCTGCCTGGCACCATGATCGCTGCGCCAATGCCCTGGACGGCACGAAATGCAATCAGCACCACCGCATTCGGCGCCAATGCACAGGCCAGCGAAGCGACGATGAACAGCGCAATGCCGGCCACGAAGGCGCGGCGCAGGCCGAATCGGTCGCCGGCAGCACCCCCGGCCAGGATCAGCGCCGACAGCGTCAACGCATAGCCATTGGAAATCCACTGCGCCTCGGCAAGGCTGGCGCCAAGATTGACGCGGATCGCCGGTGTGGCGATGGCCAGGATCGAGCCGTCTATGAAGCCAAGCGCCGAGGCCAGGATTGCCGCGATCAGCACAAATCGCCGCTGCGACTGCGGACAAAACGTTCCATTCGCGACCGGGCTGGTCAGCGGGACGGCGGCAGCTTTACTCGGTGAATGCATGAAACCTTGCTTAAACCCCCAGCGCACCGGCAACAACCGGCCAGTGGCTTGCTGTCGCTGAAACCAGCCGTTTGGCCAGGGTCGCATTCTTTCAGGGTGCAAATGGCACGGTCATGCTAGCCTCGTTGCGTGCGGCCGGCGGGAATTTCGATAAGGCGACCCCTGAAGCTCGGCTTCATCCTGATCGTGCAGCTGGTCCATGCCGCCGCACTTCACAGTTCACTGCTGCGCAAGGTTATCGGCTGAAGGTCCGCCGACAAACTCCACCGTCACACCCGGCGAAACCAATTTGGCCAGCTCCCTCGCATCCCAGTTGGTCAGGCGTACGCAGCCATGGCTTTCGGTCTTGCCGATCTTCGACGGGTCCGGGGTGCCGTGGATGCCGTAGGTCGGCTTGTCCAGGGCGATCCAGACCGAACCGACGGGACCGTTCGGGCCCGGCGGAATGGTCAGGACCTTGTCGTTTTGACCCTGCTTGAAATTGATGCTGGGATTGTAGGTGTAGTTCGGATCGAGCGCAACGCGCGACACCGTGTGTATGCCGGACGGTGACGGCGTATCCGACGAGCCGATGGTTGCGGGATAGGCGGCGACCAGTTTGCCGCCGGCGTCATAGGCGAAAACCTCTTTCTTGTCCTTGTCGGCGACGATGCGCGCCACCGGCGTCGAAACCAGCCTGCCGAAATTGGCGACCTTGATGATCGTGCCGGGACGATTGAAATCGACCTCCGGGTTGAGCGCCTTGAGATAATTCTCGTCCATGTGAAAGCGCTCCGCGAGCGCCTCGGTCACCGACGTATAACCCATGCGGTCGAGTTGCGCCTTCTGGCTGTAGTCTTCCGGGATCGACGCGACATAGGGACCGGCCGCGTCCTCCGCTGTGATCGTGTAGTTGGCGAAGGCATCGCCGCCGGATTGCGCAAGTGCCGCCTGGATGGCGACCGCGTCGGTCGATCGCAGACTGGCGCCGGTGATCTGGTTGTAGGCGGCGAGCGCCTTGTCGACATTCGAACCGAAACGCCCGTCGATGACGCCAGGCGAAGCGCCACCCCGGTCGAGCAGCACCTGAAGGGCGGCGACATCCTGGCGCGCTCCCAGCGAAAGTGCCGGGGCAGCGGTGGTCTTGTCGCCGGCCTTTGGCGGCAGAGCCGCCTGATCGGCTGACGTCGCCGGCTGGGCAGGGTCTATTGAGGCCTCGTTCAGCGGCTGGCGCTTGATGGTACCCGGCTTTGCCGGCTGCGGCGCGTCGGGATAATTGTCGTCGTAGCTGCCATCGTCCTGCGGTGCGGGAGGATAGGCCTCGACGGAATTGTCCCCATAGGGATCGTACTCGTCCGCCGGCGGCGGGATAACGCGGCCTTCCTCTTCCAACTGCTTGCGGCGGAACCGCGCCATGTCTTCCGGATCGTCGAGATAGTAGCGGTCGTCGCCGTCGGGGGCGCGACCCAGTTCGCGCAGTCGTGTCTCGCGGCGCAAGGCGCGGCGGTCGAGCCGGGTCTGCGGCGGCTGGATGGCGATCACCTTGCCGGTATCGGCATCGACGATGACGCGGTTGCCCCTGGCGTCGTAGTAGATGTCGAGATTGCCGTCCTGGGCGACAAGGATGCCCCCGGTATCGGCGGCGCGGACAACCCTTGGCGCATTGTCCGTCGTCGGCGCGGCGAACGCCCCGGAAGACACAAGCCCGGCGGCTAGCGCCGAGAGGGCAAAGATCGTGCGGAACATGGTGGCCAAATTCTCCGGTCCGTAAATTTGCCGCCGCCGGCATTGTCTTCTGGCGAACCCCTTCGCCAGCAAACCAGTTACCCCATCCTATGGTTCCAACATGAACCGGGCATGAAGATGGCGGTTTTCCGGCGCCTCAAGGAATATAGACTAGCTTCCGGCAAGTCCCAATTCCTTGCGCGCCTGCCTGGTAAGCTTCAGGGCGACAAGGCGATGGCTCTCGCGCAAATAGTCCTTCAGCGCGGCATCATCCATGCTCTGGCTTGTCCGACGCTGGATCCATGTCATGCCGCGCGAGGCTAGATAGGGCGCGGGCCGCAGCCCCGGCTGCTCCTTGAGCACATCATAGGCGATATCGGAGCATCTGAAGGTGACGAAGAGCTGCTGGCCATCGTCCCAGCCGCCGATCGCGAAGACCTTGGTCCCCACCTTCCAGACGTGGGCGCCGCCCCACTGGACGACATGGGTCGTCGCGGGCAGCGAGTCGCAGAAGCTGTTGTAGTCGTCCAGTGTCATCCGCCCCACGTTTCATATGAAAACGCCGCGCGTCCAGGAAGGACGCACGGCGCTGGATCAGGCTGCCACTTCCGCCGCGACGATCGTCGGCTTCGAGCGGAAGTTCAGCCGGTCGGATCCGGCTGTCACCTTGACGGTCGAGCCGTCGAGGATGTCGCCGAGCAGGATCTTCTCCGCCAGTGGGTCCTGCAATTCCTTCTGCATCACCCGCTTCAGCGGCCGCGCGCCATAGGCCGGGTCGTAGCCCTTGGCGGCCAGCCAATCGACCGCCTCCTGGTCCAGCGAGAGCGTGATCTTGCGGTCGACAAGCAGGCTCTCGAGCCGCTTGAGCTGGATCTCGACAATGCGGCCCATATCCTGCCGGCGCAGCCGGTGGAACAGGATCACTTCGTCGACACGGTTGAGGAACTCCGGCCGGAACGATGCCTTGACGACATTCATCACCTCGTCGCGGACTTCATCGACATCCTGGCCCTCGCCGAGATTGACGAGATATTCGGCGCCCAGGTTCGACGTCATGATGATCAGCGTGTTGCGGAAGTCCACGGTGCGGCCCTGCCCGTCGGTCAGGCGGCCGTCATCGAGCACCTGCAACAGCACGTTGAACACATCGGGATGCGCCTTCTCGATCTCGTCGAACAGCACGACCTGATAGGGCCTGCGCCGCACCGCTTCGGTCAGCGCGCCGCCTTCCTCATAGCCGACATAGCCGGGAGGCGCACCGATCAGCCGGGCGACCGAGTGCTTTTCCATGAACTCCGACATGTCGATGCGCACCATCGCGCTCTCGTCGTCGAACAGGAAGCTCGCCAGCGCCTTCGTCAGTTCGGTCTTGCCGACGCCCGTCGGCCCTAGGAACATGAACGAGCCGATCGGCCGGTTCGGATCCTGCAAGCCCGCGCGGGCGCGCCGCACCGCTTTCGACACAGCTTGCACCGCCTCGCCCTGGCCGACGACGCGCTTGCCGATCTCGTCTTCCATGCGCAGCAGCTTGTCGCGCTCGCCCTGCAGCATCTTGTCGACCGGAATGCCTGTCCAGCGCGAGACAATATGGGCGATATGGTCGGGCTGAACCACCTCTTCGACCATGCCGACCTTGCCGTCCTGGGCCTCGGCCTCCTTCAGCTTCTTTTCCAGCTCCGGAATCTTGCCATAGGCAAGCTCGCCGGCGCGCTGGAATTCACCCTTGCGCTGGGCAATGGCAAGGTCGTTGCGCGCCTCGTCGAGCTGCTTCTTCAGATCGGCGGCCAGCCCGAGCTTCTGCTTCTCGGCCTGCCACTTGGTAGTGATCTCGGTCGATTCCTCCTCGAGGCCGACGAGCTCCTTTTCCAGGCGGGCGAGCCTGTCCTTCGAAGCATCGTCCGTCTCGACCTTCAGCGCCTCGCGCTCGATCTTGAGCTGCATGATGCGGCGATCGATCTCGTCCAGCGCCTCAGGCTTGGAATCGACCTGCATGCGCAGCCGCGATGCGGCTTCGTCGACCAGGTCGATCGCCTTGTCCGGCAAGAAGCGGTCGGCGATGTAGCGGTTGGACAGCGTCGCCGCCGCCACCAGCGCCGAATCCGAAATGCGCACCTTGTGGTGCTGCTCGTACTTCTCCTTCAGGCCGCGCAGGATCGAGACGGTGTCTTCCACCGTCGGCTCATCGACGAACACCGGCTGGAAGCGGCGGGCAAGCGCTGCATCCTTCTCGACATGCTTGCGATACTCATCGAGCGTGGTGGCGCCGACGCAGTGCAACTCGCCCCGCGCCAAAGCCGGTTTCAACAGGTTCGACGCATCCATGGCGCCATCCGCCTTGCCGGCGCCGACCAGCGTGTGCATCTCGTCGATGAACAGGATGATGTTGCCGTTGGCCGAGGTGACTTCGGAGAGCACGGCCTTCAGCCGCTCCTCGAACTCGCCGCGATATTTGGCGCCGGCAATCAGCGAGCCCATGTCGAGCGCCATCAGCTGCTTGTCCTTCAGCGATTCCGGTACGTCGCCATTGACGATGCGTAGCGCCAGGCCCTCGGCGATCGCCGTCTTGCCGACGCCCGGTTCGCCGATCAGCACGGGATTGTTCTTGGTGCGGCGCGACAGCACCTGGATGGTGCGGCGGATCTCGTCGTCACGGCCGATCACGGGGTCCAGCTTGCCGGCACGGGCATCCGCGGTCAGGTCGCGCGCGTATTTCTTCAGCGCGTCGTAGCCTTGTTCGGCACTCGCCGAATCGGCGGTGCGGCCCTTGCGGACATCGTTGATGACCTGGTTGAGCGCCTGCGCGGTGACGCCGGCCTTGGACAGTATGTCGGCGGTCTTGGCCGATTTTTCCATGGCGAGCGCCTGCAACAGCCTCTCGACCGTGACAAAGCTGTCGCCGGCTTTCTTGGCCAGTTCCTCGGCGGTCGAAAACACTTTTGCCAGCGGCTGCGCCAGGTAGAGTTGGCCATTGCCACCCTCGACCTTGGGCATCGCCTCGAGCGCCGTCTCGACGCCAAGCTTGACGTCGCGGACATTGCCGCCGGCGCGTTCGATCAGCGACGCGGCCAGGCCCTCGTCGTCGTCGACGAGCACTTTCAGGATATGTTCAGGGGTGAATTGCTGGTGGTTGCGGGACAGCGCCATAGTCTGCGCGGACTGGATAAAGCCGCGCACACGCTCTGAGTATTTCTCAAGGTTCATATCTGTCTCCTTCCATCACCGGCCCGCTTTGCGGCACCGGATCCGATTGCGGTGACGGACCCGCCCATTCGAGCCGGGTCCAGTTGAGGCTGATATGGTGCACAGGCCCCGAACCCTCAAGACGTCTCGATATCGGCAACCGCATAATATTGCACAGCCGCCCAAACGAAAACGGCGGAGATTTCTCTCCGCCGTTCAATGCCTTGAAATGCCGTTCGATCAGTTGTCGATATCGACATTGACCGGTTGGGCGTTGCCGCTGTCGACCGGGGCCGCAGCCACCTCGCCGGCGTCGGCCACGGAATTGGCATTGTCACTACCGCCATCAACCTGATCGGCGTTGACGCGCGGGCGGCGCGGACGACGCGGACGACGGGCAGCCCCGCTTTCGGCGGCCGCCTCGTTGAGTTCGGCCTGGGCAGCAAGACCTGCCGGGGAAAGGTTCTCGAACACCGGAGCCGGTTCGGCCGGCGCTACAGATTCGGTCGGCGAAACGGCTTCGCCCTGAACCGGGGGCTCGTTGCTCTGGGGCTGACTACCTTGCTCCACAGGCGAACCAAAGTCGCGCTGGCCGTTCTGGCCATAACCGCCATTGGGGCGACGATCGCGTTGGCGCCCGCCATTGTTGTCGCGGCCACCATTGTTGCGCCCGTTGTTGTCACGGCTACCATTGTTGTCGCGGCTCTCGCGGCCACCTTCCCGGTTCAGCGCAACCTCGGCCGGCGTCCCTTCGATGACCGGCTGCGGGCCGGCGCCATGGTTGATCACCGGAACCTGGACATCGGAAACAGTGTTGCTGTTGTTGCCGGCATTGTCGAAATCGTCGCGATCCTCGTCGCCGTCCTCGTCGAAATCATCGCGATTCTGCTGCGCGTTCTGGATCGGCATCTGCGCCTGTGCGGCCGCGATGATGCGATTGTAATGCTCGGCGTGCTGGAGATAGTTCTCCGCCATGACCCGGTCGCCGGAGCTGTGAGAATCGCGGGCAAGGGTGGCGTATTTTTCAGCGATCTGCTGAGCCGAGCCGCGGATCTTCACATCCGGGCCATTGCTCTCGTAGTTGCGCGTCAGGGGGTTTGGTCCCTTGCGGTTGTTGTTGTTGTTATTGTTGTTATTGTTACCACCGCCGCCGCCATTATTGTTGCGACCGCGCATGCGCCTGTTCTGCTGTTGTGGCCTCATCAAACTCTCTTCATTTTGAAATTTTCGAAAAACTCTTCACGAACGGAGGCGCTCATGCAGCCAGCCGTTTCGTCTCTTCACCGGCGTTCGCCCGCATCGATTGCGTTGGCGCCACGTGCCATCCTGTTCCGGTTACATCACTTTGCCGGACGATTCCCGCACGAAGCTTGGGCATCGTTTGCGCAAGAAGGCAGCTATTTCCAAGGAAAACCGAATCGCTAAGAGCACTGCCTGCTTCGTCTCATCCGGTTAAGGCGACCCTAGCCGCATTCCCCGGCATTGCCAAGCGCTTTTTTGCACTGCGTCAAGGCTTTATCCTTTCAAAGACAATAACCCTGTCGTTTCCACCGAGGTCACGAAAAGCACCACTCGGCACGTAGCCGGCTGCAGCGAATATCTCGCAGACCTCGTTGCGTTGCGTATGGCCGATCTCGACCGCAATCCTGCCTTCAGTTTCCAAAAACCTTACCGCTTCCGCGGCGATGGTTCTGTAGGGGTTCAGACCGTCCGCGCCGCCATCCAAGGCCAGGCGCGGGTCGAAATTGCGGACTTCGTCCTGCAGATTTCCAATGTCTTCCGTGCTTATATAGGGAGGGTTTGCGGCGATTACATGGTACCGGCCGAAAACTTTTTCGAACCAGTCCGACTGCAGCGTCGTGAACCGGCCTGCAAGGCCCAGTTGCCTGGCATTACCGGCCGCCGTCGCCAGCGCACCCGCGGACAGATCGACGCCGGTTGCGATCGCCGTCGGCACGACGCTGAGCAGCGCCAGCGCAATGGCGCCGGTGCCGGTGCCAAGATCAAGGATGCGGCACTCGCCTTCCCGCGCCGCAACTGCCTTGACGAAGGGCAATATCGCCTCGACCAGCGTTTCGGTATCCGGCCGCGGCTCCAGCGTTTCCGGCGACAGCGACAGGCGCAAACCGTAGAATTCACGATAGCCGAGGATGCGATGCACCGGTTCGCCGCCAGCGCGGCGTCTCAGGGCGGCATCGATTTCGGCAACAACGCCGGCGCCGAGCCTGCGTTCGGGCTCCGCGATGGCCTGCGTTCGCGTCGTACCAGAAAAATGCTCGACGATCAGCCTCGCAT
>NZ_RZQL01000097.1 GCF_003997935.1 Mesorhizobium sp. M7A.F.Ca.US.006.01.1.1 | reverse complement strand
AGCTCAACCTGCCCGGCATTCTAGGATGATTGGCTGAGCCGATGCGCATCCTGCGGGCAGCCGAATATCGGTCGATGCCGTGGAAGAACGGCGGCGGCGTGACGACGGAAATCGCCGTCTCGCCCACGGGCGCCGGGCTCGACGATTTCGACTGGCGTGTCTCGATGGCGCGTGTCGAATTGAGCGGTCCGTTCTCGCAATTCGCCGGCATCGATCGCACCCTTGCCGTGCTCGAAGGCGAGGGCATCGTCCTTGAGCTTGCCGGCTACCCGCCGACATCCATAAACAGGACGACCGCCCTGTTTTCCTTCCCGGCCGACGTGCAGACCTCGGCCGCGCTGATTGGCGGACCGATCACCGATCTCAATGTCATGACCCGCCGAAGCCGGATGACGCATTCGGTCGAACGCCTGGTGATTTCGGCCCCCGTGGAAATCCGGGCTGAAGCCGGCACAACGCTCATCCTGTGCCTGGACGGCGACGTCAGCGTGCCCGCCGCTGAACCGGTCCGCCTCGGGCCGCTCGACACGCTGCTGTCCGGTCCGGTCAGCACCGGCCTGCTTGTCCAACCCGCCCATGAGGCAACGCTGTTCGTGATCCGGATCGGCGCCATCGCCGGCAACGGTTAACGCTTGTTTCCAAACATGATCGCGGCACGGGC
The DNA here is from genome assembly GCF_003997935.1 of Mesorhizobium sp. M7A.F.Ca.US.006.01.1.1. Classification (GTDB taxonomy): domain Bacteria; phylum Pseudomonadota; class Alphaproteobacteria; order Rhizobiales; family Rhizobiaceae; genus Mesorhizobium. Next base: position 23,157 of record NZ_RZQL01000097.1, on the reverse strand, counting down.
GAAATATAGCGTAAGCTGCTGGCGGCATCACGAAAAAGCCTGAATCCTCTCCGCCGATCTGGCTGGCGGGAAGTGGGGTGCTTGTCTTTGAGTTTTGCCGAGAGATGACGCCCTGTCGCGGTGCGGAAACAAACTTTCGGCAAGTGGGGTTTATGCAACCAATTGCATTTGAACCGGTTTTAGGGCCATTGCCGTGGCGGTGACGCCGCTCAGTGCCCGCTTACGGAATTTTCAATGAATATTCAGACGAATCCTGCCCAAATCGAGAAGACAAGCGCGAGCTTCCCGGCCATCACGGAAGAGCCGATTCGCTCCAATTACCTGCCCGAAGAGCGCCTTCGGCTGCTCGGTGAAAGCCTGGCAAAAGGCGACCTCACCGATCTGTTCGGTCTGACGCCCTTCGATTTTCAGGCCCGTATCCGGGATAGCGCCAAGAAGATTTTGGACGTCTACCGGTCGACCAATGCGGCGCAGGCGAGGGGCGAGACGATCACACCGGCGGCACAATGGCTGCTCGACAACAATTACCTGGTCGAAGAGACCATTTTCCAGGTCAAGCGCGACTTGCCGCGCCGCTTCTATCGCCAATTGCCGACCCTGAAGCTGCCTGACGGCGGCAGCGTGCCGCGCGCGCTGGCACTGGCCTGGACCTATGTCGCGCATTCGGACAGTTCCGTTTCGGCGACGATGTTCAAGTCCATCGTCCAGGGTTTTCAGTCGGTCGAGCCGCTGAAGATCGGCGAACTCTGGGCGCTGCCTTCGCTGTTGCGCTTCGTCCTGATCGAAAATCTCCGCCGGCTGGCTGTCCGGGTCAACCGGACCCGCCAGATGCGCCAGATCGCCAATGATGTGGCCGACAAGGTCCTGGCCACCGACGACAGCGCCGACCGGCAGTCGATCCTGTCCAACTTCGGCGCCCACGCGCAGGACACCACCTTTGCCACCCAACTGCTCTACCGCCTGCGCGATGGCTCGCAGAATGCCGGCAAGGCTCTGGAATGGCTGGAAGGCGAGCTCGAAAAGACCGGTTCCGATGCCGAGGAAATCATCATTTCCGAACATCACACGCTGTCCAGCGGCAATGTGACGACGGGCAACATCATCCGCGGCCTGCGCCTCATCAACGACGTCGATTGGACGGTGTGGTTCGAAGGCGTCAGCCGCATCGACACCGTGCTGCGCGAGCGCACCGATTTCGCCGCGCTGGACTTCTTCTCGCGCGACCAGTACCGGACCGCGATCGAGGAATTGGCGCGCCGCTCGAACCTTTCCGAATATCGCGTCGCCGAGAAGGCTATCGAGTTGGCCGGCCACGCCGCCAGCGATGGCGATGGCGACGCCGTTTTAACCGGATCCGTCCACACTGATGTCGGTTTCTTTCTCGTCGGCCCACGCCGGCTGGAACTGGAGAAGGCGATCGGCTACCGGCCCACCATCAGCCAGGTGGTTAAGCGTGCCTTCCGTAAGACCGGGTGGCTTGGCATCGTCGTACCGGTATTTGCGCTGACGGCCCTGCTTCTCGTCCTCTCCGGCAATGCACTCGCCAATCTCGGCCTGTCGGTGCCGTCGATCGTCCTGATGCTGGCGCTGTTTGCCGTGCCTGCCAGCGAGGGCGCGCTTGCCTTCTTCAACACTGTCGTTTCGCTGTTCCTCAAACCGACGCGCCTCGTCGGCTACGATTACAGGCACGGCGTACCGCCAGAGGCGCGCACGCTGGTGGTGGTGCCGTCGCTGATCGGCTCGCGCGACGATGTCGAGGAAAACATCCGCAACATCGAGGTGCATCATCTCGCCAACACGGCCGATGAAATCCATTTCGCGCTGCTGTCGGACTGGCCAGACTCGAAGACCGAGATCGATGCGGCGGATACCGAAATCCTCGAATTCGCGCGTGCCGAGATTGCTCGCCTCAACGCCCGCTATCCCTCCGAAGGCGCGCCACGTTTCTACATCCTGCACCGGCGCCGGCTGTTCAATGCGGCGCAAGGGTCGTGGATGGGCTGGGAGCGCAAGCGCGGCAAGCTGCACGAGCTCGATCTTCTGCTGCGCGGCGACAGCGACACCACCTTCCTGCCGCTCGACGTGCCGCTGCCGGAAAACGTCGTCCATGTGATGACGCTCGATGCCGACACGCGCACCACCCGTGACGCGGTCGCCACTCTCGTCGGTAAGCTTTGCCACCCGCTCAACCGGCCGCATTTCGATGCCAGCAAGCGCGTCGTCACCGCCGGCTACGCGATCCTGCAGCCGCGCATCACCGCATCGCTGACATCAGGCGACGATGCGTCGTTCTTCCAGCGGGTGTTTTCGGCCAATCGCGGCCTCGACCCTTATGTCTTTGCCGTGTCCGATCTCTATCAGGACGTCTTCGGCGACGGGTCCTTCACCGGCAAGGGCCTCTATCACGTCGACGCCTTCGAGGCGGCCCTGCAGGGCCGCATCGAGGAAAACACCATCCTCAGCCACGATCTGCTGGAAGGCGCGCTGGCGCGCTCGGCACTGGTCACCGATGTCGAACTGGTCGAGGACTATCCGACCCGGTACTCGGTCGACGCCTCGCGCCACCATCGCTGGGCACGCGGCGACTGGCAGTTGCTCGGCTTCATGCTCGATCCGCGCTCCGGCGTGCCGGCGCTGTCGCGCTGGAAGATGATCGACAATCTGCGCCGCTCGCTGACGCCGATCTTCTGGGTGATGGCGGCGATCGCCGGCTGGACGCTGCTGCCCTTCACGCAGGCCGCGCAATGGCAGGCCCTGCTGATCCTCAGCCTGTTCATGGCGCCGACCTTCGACATCGTCAACGCCATCCTGCCCAAGAGCGGCGACCAGACACCACGCGGCCATTTCTCGGCCCTGGCGCGCGACGTCGCCTTCGGCACCGCCATGGTGGCGCTGAAGATCGTGCTGATGGCGCACAACGCCTGGATGATGGGCGATGCCATCGTGCGCACCCTCTACCGGCTGTTTGTCAGCCGCCAGAACCTTTTGGAATGGCGCACCGCCTCGCAGGCGCACAAGGCGGGCGACAACGATGTCGGTTCGTATTACGGCATGATGTATGGCGCCGTGATCATCGGCTTTGTCGGCCTTGCCATTCCGGTGCTGGCCGATTCGACCGGCGCTTTCGTTGCCTTCTTCTTCGCGCTGTTCTGGATTGGCTCGCCCGCCATCGCCAGCTGGATCAGCCGTTCGGCTGAAACGGAGGATCGCTTGCGCATATCGCAGGCTGATATCCATACTTTGCGCACGGTGGCACGGCGCACATGGCACTATTTCGAAAGCTTCGTAACGGCAGAGCATCACCATCTGCCGCCGGACAATTTCCAGGAAAGCCCGGCGCCGGTGGTAGCACCTCGCACCTCGCCGACCAATATCGGCGTTTACCTGCTGTCCGTCGTTTCCGCCCGCGACTTCGGCTGGATCAGCCTGTCCGACGCCATCACGCGCATCGACGCCACCATGGCGACGATCGAGGGCATGCCACGTGAGCGCGGCCATCTCTTCAACTGGTATGACACGACGACGCTGAAGCCGCTTTATCCGCTCTACATCTCGGCTGTCGACAGCGGCAACCTAGCCGGTCATCTAGTGGCGGTAGCGGCAGCTTGCGCTGAATGGGCGGAGGCGCCCTCCGTCCATCTCCAGGGCGATTTCGAAGGCATTCTCGACACGGTCACCATCCTCAGCGAAAGCCTTGATGAGCTGCCCGATGATCGTCGCCAGCTGCGCCCCTTGCGCCAGCGCCTAGCCGACCGCCTCGACGGCATGCGGCGCGCTGTCGACACCATCAAGGCGCAGCCCGAAATGGCGTCGATCCGCACCATCAACCTGGCTGTGCTGGCCGGCGAGATCCGCAAATTGGCCACCGCCATCCATACCGAAGCGGTGTCGCCCCAGAGCGACGTCATCGTCGACTGGGCGGCAAGGCTGGAAGCCACCTGCGAAGCGCACGTCCATGACGCACACAGCGACGACAATGCCGTCGAGGCGCTGCGTGCCAAGCTACTCACCTTGCGCGAGCGCACGCGCCGTTACGCCTTCGAGATGGATTTCTCCTTCCTGATGCGGCCGGAGCGCAAGCTGTTGTCGATCGGCTACCGGGTCGAGGAGCACCAGCTCGACGAAAGCTGCTACGACCTTCTGGCTTCCGAAGCGCGGCTGACCAGCCTGTTCGCCATCGCCAAGGGCGACCTGCCGACCGAGCACTGGTTCCGGCTTGGCCGGCCGATCGTCGAAATCGGTTTCCAGGGCGCCCTGATGTCCTGGTCCGGCTCGATGTTCGAATATCTGATGCCGCCGCTGGTGATGAAGGAGCCGCAGGGCTCGATCCTCAACCAGACCAGCAAGCTGATCATCAAGCGCCAGATTCAGTATGGCCGCCAGAAGAACGTGCCGTGGGGCATCTCGGAGGCCGCCTACAATGCGCGCGACCGCGAACTGACCTACCAATATACCAATTTCGGCGTTCCAGGCCTCGGGCTGAAGCGCGGCCTTGGCCAGAACACGGTGATCGCGCCTTACGCCACCATACTGGCGGCCCAGTTCAATCCGCGTGAAGCCGTGCTGAATCTCGCCCGATTGCGGGAGATCGGGGCGCTTGGCCGCCACGGCTACTACGATGCCGTCGACTTCACGCCGCAGCGCGTGCCGGAAGGCACAGATCATGTCGTCGTCCAGAACTACATGGCCCACCATTCGGGCATGTCGATCGCGGCGGTTGCCGACGCCATCTTCGAAGGTCGCATGCGCGACCGCTTCCACAGCGATCCGGTCATCGAATCGGCCGAACTCTTGCTGCAGGAGAGGGCGCCGCGCGACATCCCGACTGCGACCGTCAGGACCGAGGCCGACGAACGCTCCAAGGACGAGACCGAGGTCGACAGCCCCGACACCCGCATCGTGCTCAATCCGCTGCAGTCGCTGCGGTCGACCAACGTGATGTCGAACGGCCGCTATTCGGTCATGGTCACCGCGACCGGCTCGGGCTACAGCCGCTGGGGCGATCTCTCCGTCACACGCTGGCAGCCGGATCCGACCGAGGACCGGCTCGGCTCCTACATCTTCCTGCGTGACGCAGGCTCAGGTGACTGGTGGTCGGCTACGGCCGAACCGAAGCGCGCCGCCGAGGAAAAGGCGCAGACCTTGTTCTCCGACGACAAGGCGAGCTTCGTCAAATCGGTGGGCACGTTGCGCTCCGAGGTCGAATGCATCGTCATCTCGGAAGGCAATGGCGAGGGCCGTCGGGTCACGCTCTACAATGACGGTCCGTCCGACCGTCACATCGAAGTGACCTCCTTTGCCGAACTGGTGCTCGGCCTGGAGGCGTCCGACAACGCGCATCCGGCCTTCTCGAAGATGTTCGTGGAAACCGAAATCTCCGCGAACAATGCGGCGATCTTCGCCACGCGGCGCAAGCGCGAGACCAGCGAGCCCGATATCGCCATGGTCCATTTCGTCACCGATCCGTCCGGATCGGCGCGCGATGCCGAGGCCGAGACCGACAGGCGCGCCTTCATCGGCCGTGGCCGCACCATCGTCGACGCAGCCGCTTTCGACCCGGGCGCCAGGCTGGGCGGCCATTCGGGCTTCACGCTTGATCCCGTCGCCTCGCTGCGCCGCCAGGTGCGCGTGCCGGCCAACAAGAAGATATCGCTGACCTTCTGGACGGTTGTCGGCGCCGGCCGTGCCGAACTGGACGAAGCCATCGCGCGCCTCGACCATCCGGAGAGCTTTGCCCGCCAGGCCATGCTTGCCTGGACGCGCAGCCAGGTGCAGACCCGCCATATGGGCCTCAGCCTGACCGATGCCGCCAATGTGCAGAAGCTGGCGCGCTATCTGATCTATCCGGATCCGTTCCTGCGTCTTCCCGCCGAATCCATCGCCTCGGGGCTGGGCAAGCAGTCGAGCCTGTGGCCGACAAGCATTTCCGGCGATTTCCCGATCTTCCTGGTCAGGATCGGTGATGTCGCAGATCTCGAAATCGTTGCCCAGGCGCTGCGTTTCCAGGAATATATGCGCACCCGCGGCATGATGATCGACTTCGTCGTCGTCAACGAGCAGGCGTCCTCCTATGTCCAGGACCTGCAGCGGGCGGTCGAGACGCTGTGCGAAAACAGCCGCCTGCGCGGCAAGGAGCTCGGGCCGCGCCAGCACATTTTCGCGGTGCGCCGCGATCTCATGGACGAGACCACCTACAAGACGCTGCTCGCTGTCGCCCGCGTCGTCCTGCACACGCGCAACGGCACTATCTTCGACCAGATCGAGCGCGCCGAGGCGGCGGCTCTGCAGGCGCGCGACGCTCTGGCAGCATTGCCGATTCCGCGTGAATCATTGTCGCTGATGCCCACGACGCATGCATCTGCCTCACAGGCAGTGGCCAATGTCAGCGCCGATGGCAGCGGGCTCAGCCAGTGGAACGGCTTTGGCGGTTTCGACGGCGACGGGCGGCACTATGTCGTGCGCCTGGCCGGCCGGCGCACGACGCCGCAGCCTTGGATCAACGTCGTCTCCAACGCCTCGTTCGGCTTCCATACCTCCGCCGAGGGCGCTGCCTTCACCTGGAGCCGAAACAGCCGTGACTACCAGTTGACGCCGTGGTCGAATGATCCGGTCTCGAACCGCCCGGGCGAGGGCCTCTATATCTATGATCAGGCCAGCGGCAAGGCATTCTCGCCGCTCGCCGCCATGGTGCGCGATCCCTCGATGACCTACGAGGCCTGGCATGGCCAGGGTTTCTCGACCTTCCGCTCGAAGCGCGGACCATTGTCGATGGACCTCACCCATGTCGTCGATCCGGTCGATCCGCTGAAGATCTCGCGGCTGCGCATCCAAAATTCCGGCTCGGTGCCGGCGCGGCTGCGTGTCTATGCCTATGCCGAATGGGTGCTCGGCGGGCATCGGTCGCGCACTGCGGCAACCATCGTTCCGTCGCGGGACGCGGCAACCGGTGCGCTGCTGGCACAAAACCCCTATGGGCTGGATTTCGGCGAGCGCGTTGCGTTCCTGGCGGCCGACGGCGGCGTCCATTCGGTGACAACAGATCGATCGGAGTTCCTGGGCCGGCATGGCTCCAGCGAGCTGCCCCAGGCGGTGCTGAGTGGTGCGGCGCTGTCTGGCCGTGTCGAGGCCGGTGACGATCCGTGCGCAGCGATTGCCCGCGACGTCGAGATTCCGGCTGGCGGCGACGTGACGCTGCTCTGGCTGCTCGGCGATGCCGAGTCCGCCGAGGAGGCGAGCGCGCTGGTGCAGGAGCACCGGGTCAAGGATTTCGACCAGCGGCTGGCCGATAATGAGCGCGAATGGCGCGGCTTCCTCGACACCATCCAGGTCGAGACGCCGGACAAGGCGCTCGACGCCATGGTCAATCACTGGCTGCCCTATCAGAGCCTGGCCTGCCGCATCCGTGCCCGCTCCGCCTTCTATCAGGCCAGCGGTGCCTTCGGCTTCCGCGACCAGTTGCAGGATACGCTGGCATTGCTGGCGCATGACCCGCAGCTGGCGCGCGACCAGATCCTCAATGCGGCGCGGCGGCAGTTCCCCGAAGGCGACGTGCAGCACTGGTGGTTGCCACGCACGGGTGCTGGCGTACGCACGCTGATCTCTGACGACGTGGTCTGGCTCGCCCACGCCACGGCGCGCTATTTGCTGGTCACCGGCGATGCCTCCATCCTCAAGGAGCAATTGGCCTTCATCGATGGACAGCCGCTGGGCGAGGGCGAGCACGATGCCTTCTTCACCCCGGAAATCTCGAAGAAGACAGCGACGCTCTACGACCATTGCGCGCGTGCGCTCGATCTCGCCATCAAGCGCAGCAGCCCCGCAGGCCTGCCGCTGATCCTCGGCGGCGACTGGAACGACGGCATGAACCGCGTCGGCGAGCACGGCAAGGGCGAGAGCGTCTGGCTCGGCTGGTTCCTGCTGAAGACGCTGGGCGATTTCGCCCCCGTCGCCAAGAGCGAGGGCGACGCCAAGCGAGCACAGGCCTGGGCAAAGCATGCCGATGTTCTGAAGCGGGCGCTTGAGAGCACCGCATGGGACGGCGAATGGTACCGGCGCGGCAGTTTCGACGACGGCACGCCTTTGGGGTCTCGCAACTCGCAGGAGTGCAAGATCGACTCGATCGCCCAGTCCTGGAGCGTGCTTTCGGGAGAGGGCGATCCGGCGCGGTCGACGACCGCGATGGAGCAGGCAACGAAGCTGCTCGTCGACGACAAGCTGAAGATCGTCAAACTGTTCACGCCGCCCTTCTCGAAGACGGAGAAGGATCCGGGTTACATCAAGAGCTATCCGCCCGGTGTGCGCGAGAATGGCGGCCAGTACACCCATGCCGCCACATGGTTCGTCATCGCGCTCGCCGAGATGGGGCAGGTCGACGAGGCCTATCGCTGTTTCTCGATGCTGAACCCGGTCAACCATGCGACCGACGAGGCCGCGGCCGAGCACTATCGTGTCGAGCCCTATGTCGTGGCGGCCGATATCTATGCCGCGGACGACAGCGCCGGCAACAGTAAGGGCGGCCGTGGTGGTTGGACCTGGTACACCGGCTCCGCCGGCTGGCTCTACAGGGCTGCGGTCGAAGGCATTCTGGGCATCGAACGGCGCGGCAAGCGTGTCCAGTTCAAGCCGAAGCTGCCGAGCCACTGGGACGGGTACTCGGCAAATCTCAAAATGCTGGGGGCGGAACTCAAGGTTCGCGTCATCCGCGACAATAAGGCCAAGGCCTTGTCGCTGGAGGTAAATGGGGCAAAGACCAAGGGTTCGGCAGTCGAGCTGAAGGACGGCGAAGTCGCCGAGGTTGTCATCAGGATCCCGGTCTGAGGCATGTTGCCCAAAACGCATGCGCTCGGGGCTGAGGTCCGGGGCGCGACTTTTGTCACCACGGCGGGATGAGAGAGACCCCACCCGCCTGACATTGCCTTCTGCCGATTGAAGGGCATGTCGCCGAGAGGTCCATGAAATCAAAGACTTGAGGCGCCCCCCAATGGGCCGCCACGAGCAGTGAGGGTTTGGCCACTCTTCGCCCGGAGGGCATCCTGCAGCTTTGTTTCGCTCTATACTTCAAGAAAGGCGATTTCGGCCTTTAGTCATCCGCCCGACATTGTTGCTGATTAAAATTGTGGCAGCGCGCGTCAACTGCCATGATTTCGCCGCATGCCTGACATTTTACCTGTCTTCTCAAACCGTTAGGTGATCACGGCAGATTTCGGAACGTCGCCATCTTTTGTTCGCTCTGAGGGAACTGAAGGGGTACACGGCCATTGTTTTGCGACGTATCAACCGGTACGAATAAAATGATGCAGTGCACAATAAACAGCGTGGCGGAGTAACTGGGGTGACCCTTCTGCAAATCTACTGGCGAGCTCTCGGTTATCTGGCCGCGGACAGGAAACGCGTTGCGTTGATCTGTTCGGCCAACGTGGCTCTCGCCATCGTAGCGCTTCTCGAGCCGATCATGTTCGGTCGCGTCATCGGCGCCATTTCCGAGCGTGGCTCTGTCTTCACCACGCTGGTCATGTGGGCCGGTCTCGGCGCCTTCAACATCGTTGCTTTCGTCATGGTGGCGCGCGGCGCTGACCGCTTCGCTCACAAGCGGCGCAGCGAAGTGCTTTGCGAGTCCTTCGAGCGCGTGATCACCATGCCGCTCGCCTGGCACCATCAGCACGGCACCTCCAATGCGCTGCACACGATGCTGCGCGCCGTCGAAACCCTGTTCAGCCTTTGGCTCGAATTCATGCGCCAGCATCTGTCCACGGCTGTCGCCCTCGTACTGCTGGTTCCGACCGCGATCAGCATGGACCTGCGCATGTCGCTGGTGCTGCTTGGCCTCGGGCTGCTCTACGTCGGCATCGGCCGGATGGTCATGCGCCGCACCAAGGCGGGCCAGGCCGCGGTCGAGCGCCACTACCACAAGGTGTTCGCGCATGTGACCGACTCGGTCAGCAACGTTGCGGTGCTGCAGAGCTACAATCGCCTCGGCCACGAGGCCGATACGCTGCGCCGCTACGTCAAGAACCTGCTCGACGCGCAGAACCCTGTCCTCGACTGGTGGGCGCTGGCCAATGCCTTGCACCGTCTGTCGTCGGCAATCTCGATGCTGATCGTGTTGTCGATCGGCTCCTATCTTGTCACTCATGGTCAGTTGGGTGTCGGCGACGTCATTGCCTTCACCGGTTTTGCCACGATGCTGATCGCTCGCCTCGACCAGATGTCGGCTTTCGCCAACCAGATTTCCGAGGCCCGTGCCAAGCTCGAGGATTTCTACCATCTCGAGGACTCCGCGGCTGATGCCGCCGAGCCGGACGGCCTGCGCGATCTTGCCAACGTCACCGGCCATGTCCGCTTCGAGAATGTCGGCTTCGAATTCGCCAATTCCGGCCAAGGCATCGACGACGTGTCCTTCGAGGTGCAGGCGGGCCAGACCGTCGCCATCGTGGGCCCGACGGGCGCCGGCAAGACCACGCTCATCAACCTGCTGCAGCGTGTCTTCTCGCCGTCCCATGGCCGTATCCTGATCGACGGTATCGACACCCGCACCGTGACCCGCAAGTCGGTGCGCCATTCGATCGCCACCGTGTTCCAGGATGCCGGCCTGCTCAACCGCTCGATCGAGGACAACATCCGTGTTGGCCGCGCCGATGCAAGCAATGACGAGATCCATGCCGCTGCCAATGCGGCTGCCGCACAGGACTTCATCCTGTCCAAGAGCAATGGCTACGACACGGTGGTTGGCGAACGTGGCGGCCAGCTCTCGGGCGGCGAACGTCAGCGCATCGCCATTGCCCGCGCCGTGTTGAAGGACGCACCGATCCTGGTGCTTGACGAGGCGACCAGCGCGCTCGACGTCGAGACCGAGGACCGCGTCAAGGAAGCGATCGACGAACTGCGCCGCGACCGCACCACCTTCATCATCGCCCACCGCCTGACCACCGTTCGCGACGCCGATCTGGTCGTGTTCATGGACAAGGGCAGGGTGGTTGAGATGGGCGGCTTCACCGAGTTGTCGCTGCGCAATGGCCGCTTTGCCAGCCTGCTGCGCGCCGGCGGCCTGCTCAACGACGAAGAGGTCCGCCGCCTCAGCCGCACCGTGCAGCAACAGCAGGAAGCGGCCGCCTGAGCTTGGCGCCTCCACCTTCTCCCGCAAGGGGAGAAGGCAAAGTTCTGCAGCCCTGCGACACCACCGCTCGATTGCCCCAAACGCGTTGGCGGTTTATGTAGAACCGCATGAGCGACACGACTTCACGCCTGACCGGCTGGATGGATCTTGCCAACCCGACGCGCTTCGTCGGGCTGGCCGACAGGCTCGTGCCGTGGCTGGCGTCCGTCGCCGCGCTCATCCTTGCCGTCGGGCTCTATATGAGCTTCGCCGCGCCTGAGGATTTCCAGCAAGGCATCACCGTCCGCATCATGTACATCCACGTGCCTTTCGCCTGGCTCGCCATGATGTGCTACACGCTGATGGCGGTCTCGGCGCTCGGCACGCTCGTCTGGCGGCATCCGCTGGCCGATGTCGCGCTGAAATCAGCCGCCCCCATCGGCGCCGTCTTCACCGCGCTGGCGCTGATCACCGGTTCGATCTGGGGCAAACCGATGTGGGGCACCTGGTGGGTCTGGGATGCGCGTCTGACCTCGGTGTTCGTGCTGTTCCTGATGTATCTCGGCATCATCGCGCTGACCCGCGCGCTCGACGATGCCAGCCGCGCCGCCTGGGCCGCCGCCATCATCACGCTGGTCGGCTTCATCAACATCCCGATCATCAAATTCTCGGTCGACTGGTGGAACACGCTGCATCAGCCGGCCTCGGTGTTCCGCATGGGCGGCTCGACCATCGACCCCAGCCTGCTTTGGCCGCTTCTGGTGATGGCGCTCGGCTTCACCGTGTTGTTCTTCGCGCTGCACCTGATGGCGATGCGCACCGAAATCCGCCGCCGCCGGGTCATCGCCATGCGCAGGGTCGCGGCTCGGCAGGCGGAGAGACGCGACTAGGTTTCCCCTCGCCACTCGAATTGCAACCAGCAGAAACCTTGCTCCTGCTTTCGCCAGACAATGCTGCTGTGTTGCTGCATAGCAACGAGGTGTCGCAAAAGGTCGCCTCGACTTCGTCCGTCCGTTGACATCTTCCCCTGAGCCGAGCCAAGTGCCAATCACTGTTGTTGAGCGGGGATTCGACGATGAAACTGCGTTTTCTGGCTGGGGTATCGGTACTCGCATTGGGGCTTGGCTGGAGTTCGGCGCACGCGGCCGATGCTATCGTCGACGCCCCGAGGGCCGAGGATCTCTGGTATGTCACGCTGTTTGGCGGCGCCAGCTTTCCCAATGATGTGAAGACGGACTACGATGGTTCTCGGTATTCAGTCGATCTTAATACTGGCTTCGTGATCGGCGGCGCTGCCGGTCGGCGCATCAACGACGTGTTTCGTGTCGAAGGCGAATTGTCCTACGCGCGCTACAAAGCAAGTTCGTTTAGCGGCAGTTATGACGGTGTTGTCTTTAACTCAGGCGATGCGGCCGGCAATTTGTCAGCGACCTATCTGCTCGCCAATGTCTGGGCCGACGTCGCGCATTTTGGCGATGCCAAGCTCTATGTCGGCGGCGGTATCGGCGCCGCCTACGTTACCGCAGACACGACTTTCGATGGTAACGACTATGGCTATGGGTCTGGTGGCTGGGGCTTCGCCGGCCAGCTGGGCGCCGGTGTTACCTACGCCGTAACGCAGAATGTCGACCTCGACTTCGGCTACCGGTTCAAGGCGGTGACAAGCGTGGATCTAGACGATAATGATGGCGGCGGCACATACGCGAATGCCAAGCTGTATTCCCACAATCTCCAACTGGGCGTTACCCTCAAGTTCTGATTTGATCGGGCTGTCGCAGCCCGCGACCGGGATTTAACGGATGCCGCTCTTGCCACGCCGGCAGCCCCTGGGTCTGCCGGCAATGATCCCAGCCTCTCTTCCGACCGCCGGTGAACCGGCGGAAAAGATATTGCAGCGCGGCATCGACCTGCAACGGCGCAAGCGTTTTCGCGAAGCCGAGTTCTGCTACCAGACGGTGCTTCGCACGCTGCCCAAAAATGCCATGGCGCTGAACCTAATGGGCACTCTGGCCATTGAGGCCGAGCATCATGACGCCGCCATTGCCTATATGGAAAGGGCGGTCAAGCTCGAACCGGTTAACGCCATCTTCCGCAACAATCTCGGCAACGCCTACAATGTCACCGGCGACATCGAGCGCGCCCGCAAACATCTAAAGAAGGCGATCGCGCTTGACGGACGGCTCATCGAAGCTTTGTGCAATCTCGGCCGGTCCTACCGCAGCCAGCTCGAGGGCGACATCGCCGAAGGGTTCTATCGCCGGGCGCTGGCGGTCGACAGCCAATCGTTGACGGCCCTTGCCGGTATGGGCGATCTGCTCACCGACATCGGCCGGCAGGCCGAGGCGGTCGAATGTTTTGGCCGCGCGCTTGCCATCGACCCGAGCCATGTCGAGGCGCTGGCCGGAATGGCGCTGGCGCGCCGGGCGGTCAAGGACGATCCGGCGCTGCCTTTAATACGGGCTCGCCTGGAATGGCCCATGACAACCGATCGCGAGCGGGTGGTGCTGCACCACGCCGCCGGCAAAATGCTCAACGATCAGCGCGAGTATCGCCTGGCCATCCGCCATTTCGCGCAGGCCAAGGCAATTTCCGGCAATGATTTCGACATTGACCGGCACACCCAGCTTTACAACAGCTTCATCGACACTTTCGATGCCGACTTCTTCGCGGCGCGGCCGAAATTGGGAAATCCGTCGAGACGCCCGGTCTTCATCGTCGGCATGCCACGGTCGGGAACAACACTGACCGAGCAGATATGCGCCAGTCATCGCGATATCTATGGCGCGGGCGAACTGCCGACCATTCGTTCCTTGGCCGGTGAACTCGGGTTCGACAAACTCGATCCTGCTGTCTTCACCAAGGCCATGGCGGCGCTCACTCCGGCCAAGGCGAAAGAGCTTGGCTCGAAATATCTTGACGATCTCAACAAGCGCAACAGCAAGGCGCGGCTGGTCGTCGACAAGATGCCGCATAATTTCGAAATGCTGGCCTTCATCAGCCTCATCTTGCCAAATGCCCGCATCATCCATTGCCGGCGCGACCCGATGGACAATTGCACGTCCTGCTTCATGCATAATTTTTCCGAAGCGCATGGCTACAATGCCGATCTGACCAAGCTGGGGCAGTATTACCGGCAATATGACCGCTTGATGCGCCATTGGGCCAAGGTCGTCCCGCTTGATATCCACGACATGCCCTACGAAGAAACGGTGGCCGATTTCGAAAACCGCGCGCGTGGATTGATCGGGTTCCTCGGGATCGAATGGGACGAAGCCTGCCTCCGTTTCCACGAAACCGAGCGCACGGTGCGGACGCCGAGCCGCTGGCAGGTGCGCCAGCCGATCTATTCGTCCTCCGTCGAGCGCTGGAAACTGTACGGCGACGCCCTCGATCCATTGAAAGCGGCGCTGGGTCCAGTTCTTCAACGCTGAGTGCATCTGACTTTCAGTTCGGGCGCGTAGGTCTCACCCCATCCTTCCGCGCGCCGCCACCGGCAGCGTTTCCAGCACCTTGTCGCCGTCGACCAGATTGACCTCGTTGAACAGGTTTGTGACGACGCAGCAATGGTCGGGCACGACACGCACGCGCTCGCCGATGCGCAGCTTGCCGTCGCCCGCAAGCGTGACGGTGCCGTGCTCCTCGCTCAGGCCAGTCACCCGCGCTCCCGTGACGCCGAGCAACTCGCCGAAATCGGCGAGACCCAGCGTATCGCTGGACAGCGCCTTGCTGCCGGCATCGAGGATAGCGCGCGTCGCCGTGGGATGGCTGACCACTGTCGACAGCACCGTCAGCGCGCAGTCGTCCAGGCCGCCGACGCCTTTGGCGACCTGATAGCGGTCGAGATAGATGTAGGTGCCCGGACGATACTCGGTGACCACAGATGTATCGCTGGAGCGCCACATATCCGGCGTGCCGCCGCTGGAGATGCGTTCACAGGCGAGGCCTGACGCGGCCAGCGCCTGCTTGGCCCCGGCGAGCCAGGCTTCGGCCTCCGCTGCCCGCCCGGCGGCCGGGTAGGTCATCAGTCCTCCGAAGGCGAGGCCACCGGCTCTGTCGATCTGCCTTGCCAGCGCAACCGCTTCATCAGCCGACTGCACGCCGCAGCGACCCATGCCGGTGTCGCATTCGACCAGCACCGGCAGACGATGGCCGGCATCGGTGAAGGTGGTTGCCAGCCCTTCGAGCGTCTCCACGCTGTCCGCTGTCACCGACAGGGTGACGCGTCCGTGCAGCGCCAGAAGCCGCTCCAGCTTGGCGCGCCCAAGGATGTTGTAGGGAAGAAAAATATCGGTCAGCCCGGCATCGGCCATCACCTCGGCTTCGCCGATCTTCTGGCAGGTGATGCCGACGGCGCCGGCCGCCACCTGCTTCTTCGCCCAGTAGGGCAATTTGTGCGTCTTGATATGCGGCCTGAGTTTCAGCCCGTTCTTGTCGGCATGCGCCTGGGCGCGGGCAATGTTGGCTTCCGCGCGCGCGGCGTCGATCAGGATGGATGGCGTATCGAGATCGTGGATGGTCGGCATCATCTTTCACCCCATGAGGAATCCGCGGGTTTTATGGCCCTGAAAATCCGTGATGTCACGCGGCCAGCGAAGCGTATCTGTGGTCCATGCGCCTAAGCGCAACGCCGGGCAGGGCGGCGAGATGGATCGACACCGCATCGACGTTCGGCTATGCGATTTGCCAGACAAATCGATACGAAGGGATCATGATCATGAAGCGCTCCGCCATCAACGACATCATCCGCGAAGCCGACGCTTTCATCCGCTCTTTCGGCTACATCATGCCGCCCTTCGCCTATTGGTCGCCGGAAGAGGCGAAAGCGCGCCAAGCCGACTCGTCGGCGGTGTTTAGCTCGCGGCTCGGCTGGGACATCACCGATTACGGGCAAGAGAAATTCAGGGAACTCGGCCTGTTCCTGTTCACTGTCCGCAACGGCCGCTACGAGGACATGAAAAAGGGCATGGGCATGCTCTATGCCGAGAAGATCATGATCTCGCGCAAGGACCAGCTGTCGCCGATGCACCGCCACAACATCAAGGCCGAGGACATCATCAACCGTGGCGGCGGCAAGCTGGTGCTGGAACTGTTCATGCACGATCGCGACGGCGGCATCGATCCCAAGGCCGAGGTTTCGGTGCCGGTCGACGGAACCATCCACAGGCTGCCCGCGGGCGGGCTCCTGAAGCTCGACCCGGGCCAGAGCGTCACGCTGCTGCCCGGCGTCTGGCATGCCTTCTGGGCCGAGGGCAAGGATGTGCTGATCGGTGAGGTCTCGACCGTCAATGACGATCTCACCGATAATGTGTTTCGCGAACCGATCGGCCGTTTTTCCAACATCGACGAAGACGTTGCCCCGGTCCACCTGCTGGTATCCGACTACGAGAAGTGGCTGGGGTAAGGGGCGCCGCCCCACGCCCTCGGTGACGCCAGTCACACGGTCGAAAGTGGGTCGCCCGTACGGGCCACCTACTGCGATCCTTGTTCGACCGATCCTGCCGCGTCGTCCTTGAAGATGACCTTTGTGCCTTTTTGCACTTCGGAGGCGAGGTCTTCGGCATCCCAGTTGGTCAGCCTGATGCAACCATGCGAGAAGGTCTTTCCGATCTTGCCTGGGTCCGGAGTCCCGTGAATGCCATAACTATCGATGGACAAGTCGATCCAGACCGATCCCACCGGATTGTTTGGCCCGGCAGCGATCGTGAAGGGGCGCTTGGTCTTCACCCCCTTGAAGGCAAACTCGGGATCGTAGTGATAGGTTGGGTGGTGCACCACGCGTTTCACCTCCGCCTGGCCACTCGGCGCGGGCTTCTCCTGGCTCCCGATCGAGGCGGGGTACGTCGCAAGCACTTTGCCGGAAGGGTCGACCACGCGGACCTGGCGAGCGCTCTTGTCGACCTCGACGTTCGCGATGTCTTGCGGCGGATCACCTCGGGTGACAGCTGGCACCAGCAGCTTTTGCCCCGCCCTCCTGAAGCCGATGCCGGGGTTGAGCCGTTCAAGCAGTTGCTCGCTGATGTGGAAGCGCTCCGCCATCTTTTCCAAGGCATTGTGGTAGGCCAGCCTGGGCAGGCGGGCCATCCTCTCCATGCGCGCCGGAATTCGCTTGGTGAAGGGGCCATGCACATCCTTGCGCGTCAACTCGTAGGTCTCAAGCGCCGGGCGCGAGGAGGTCGCGATTAGCTTGTCCCATGTCTCGCGGGTAAGCATGCCGTCGGCAGGCAATCCGTTGGCCGCTTGGAACGCACTGACTGCCCGGGTGAAGTTCTCTGCCTGGCGGCCATCGATCAGGCCTGGCGAGAAGCGTGCACGATCCAGGAGGATTTGCGCCTTCAGCACGGTCGCACTGACGCCTTTCGCTTCGCTGCCGTCGAATTGGGCATTGTTGACGGTGGCCGCGTCCAGTTTTGCCGCCGTTGCATCGAATGCGATGACGAGCATGGCGGCCGCGGCAAGAACGAGCCTGATCATGGAGGTCACACTCCTGTATGAGCACCTGCTTCTATGACGTCGTACGGCCGATCTGGTTCCATCTCCCTGCAGCTGCGTCCGGCTGCGGAGTGCCGATGCGCCGCAGCGAAGCTGGACCGGGAGCACCCGGCGGTGGCGCGGGTGCATTGTTGATAAGGGTCCGCCATCATCAAGATGGATGGCGACTCTCGTCGGCGCCTGTGTTGGGTTCAAGCCGATGCGCGGAGACCGGAGCGACAATGGGCCAAGGTCCCATTGAGCGTCTGTCTCCATAGGCTCGGTGACCGAGGAGAGCCAGGATGCAATCTCCTGCCCAGAAGAACAAAAGACCGGCTCAACCTGCCGAGGACGAGCGCCAGGCTCGGCTTGAGAAAACAGCCAGGCTCAAGCAGCTTCGGTCCTATGCTTCCTGGCTTTCGTCTGACCCAAATGCCCAACTTCACGATGAGATAGACTGCTCCGTGCTGATCGAGGAAGGCGTGGAACGACGCGGCATGGAGCCTTGGCTGGTCGGCAGGTGACACGACCGGGCGGCGCGGTTTCCACCGCCAACGACGATCTGGCCGACAATTTGTTTGGCTAAAGCAGTTCACCGTTTCACGGAAACGGCGACTCCTTGTTTTGACGCAATTCCGGACGGAAAACCGTTTCACACTTTCCTGGAATTGCTCTAGGCGATCGGCCGCAACAGTGGCGACAGGCTGACTTCGCGTCAGTGACAGCAGCCTTGCTGCGCGCTCGTCCTGCACAGGCAGGACGAGGTGATCGGCACGTCCGCCTTGGCCAGCGCCGCGGCAAGGCTTGTCTGCAATGTCGGCAATTCATCAGTCTCGCCGCGCCGTTTCAGGCATTCCACCAGCCCGTGCAATGCCCAGACATTGTTCGGATGCTGGGCGCAGCGCTGCACCGTGCCGCTCAGGCCGAGGTCGTCGCGATAGACCTGTTCTGCTTCCTGCGCGTGGCCCTGGTCCAGAAGCAGCGCCGCCAGCGCATGGCGCGGCGGGTGCATCCAGGCCCACGGCTCGGTGTAGGACAAATTGTCGTCAAGCTCGACCGCCTGCCGCAAATGGCCATAGGCTTCGTCATGGCGGCCCTGGTGGTAGGCAAGCTCGCCGTCGAGCAGGGCGGCACCGACAGCCAGCGAGGCTTGCGTCGGGTTGCTGAGGAAGCGCCGCTCGGGCGCAATACCTTTCAGGTGCCGATGGAACTCTT
This sequence comes from Mesorhizobium sp. M7A.F.Ca.US.006.01.1.1, assembly GCF_003997935.1. Classification (GTDB taxonomy): domain Bacteria; phylum Pseudomonadota; class Alphaproteobacteria; order Rhizobiales; family Rhizobiaceae; genus Mesorhizobium. The sequence continues at coordinate 4,382 of NZ_RZQL01000097.1, read as the reverse complement.
CGCGCTCGCGCTCGGCTTCAGCAAATTGCCCAAGCGTCGCATGCGCCACACCCTTGGCGTAGCGCTGCATGGCCGCCGTCAGCACATAGAGGCCCGGCTCCTCGGTGACCGGTTCGTCGATGATCTCCTGCCAGCGGCCGAAGCGCACCTGCACATGCGATTTCATCGCATGGTAGCCTTCCACTGTCTGCGTGAGCTTGGGCCGGCCCTGGATGGCGATGACGTCGCGCGCGACCAGGCTGCGCACTCTGTCGGCGGCCCACAGTGCAGGCTGGTACTGGCCCAGGAACATGCAGGTGAACATCATCAGATGCAGATCGTGGCAGCAGCCCAGCAGATAGTAGGTCGGCTCGTCGGCATAGCCGAGATAGAGGTCATTGGCGCGCACCGCCTTTTCGCTGGCACGTTTGGCTTTCTCATACTCGCCGCACAGCACATAGATGTGCCCTGGCATGTGGTTCATATGCCCGGCATCGGGGCACATTTCGCCGAGCAGATCCGCTGACCGCATGCCGCGCTCCGGCATGGTGGACATTTCCAGGAGATGGATGTGCAGGTGGATGATCGCCGGATGTTGTGCTGCGCCGGCCTCGTCGGCAAGCCGGATCGACCGCTCGCAGACGTCGAGCGCCTCGACGACATCGGAATTCGGCGCCGGCGCGCCGGTCTTGAGGTTCCACAGCCGCCGCACCGTGCGCATCATCAGCGCTTCGACCAGCAGTGCCATCACATCATGGTCGTCGGGAAAGTCCCGATACACAAGCCGCATCGCGGCGGCATAGGCGTCATCCCACCGTTCGAATTCGTCCGGGCTCACCCGGTGTGGTTTTTGAAAGCGGGCGGCCAGCGCCTCGATCAGCCGCTTCTCGATCTCGTTGGCGGCAGCCGCATTGGCCCGCGCCAGCTGGACATGCTCGAAGCAGCGCTTCGCCGCGCTGTTGGCCTCCGCCTCGCCATGTTCCTTCCAGGTCAGATTGTAGAAAGGCCCGGCGGCATAGGCGATGCCCCAATGCACCATCGGACACTCAGGATCTGTTTCGAGCGCCTTCTCAAAACACTTGATGCCTTCCTCATGGTTGAAGCCGTAGCACCAGTTGAGGCCAATATCGAACCAACGCTGGGTTTCTGTGGAGCGAGTGGAGATGGGGCGGCGGTAGGTGCCGAGATTGAAGCGGTCCATGTGGTCTCATTTCAATTCTGATTGCCAGCGAGCCAGCTCTGGTCAGACTCCGTCGCCATCAATGTTTGCCGAAACTGGCAGGCATGGCAAACGCAACGAGTGCCATCGCTTCCTGCATTGGAGACTATCGCCGCTCTCAGCTGGTCTCTCGGGGCGACGTTTCATTTTGCCAGCCGGCGAGCTCAGGTAGGTCGTCAAGCCAGCTTTTCTCCGTCATCAGGGCATCGTCGGCCTGCGGAGCGGCCTCGCTGGCGTTTTGAATGAGCCAGTCCATCCACTTCCGATAGGCAGCGGGGGCCAATTCGGGCGGCAGCACCTTGGCCTTGGCCAGCATGCGTTTGCGGAAACTGACTTGCCTGCGGAGTTTGGTCGTCGTGAATTTGATGGCCTTGCCCTGGTATTCGACCGTCCAGCGCCCATCGCCATGGCTGGCGAGCCTGTCGATGGCGAAGCCGACGTCCACCGGCCTATCCCGCCACGGAAGCTCGACCGCATTCTTCCTCAGATCGAGTGCCCATCGCCTGTAGTCGGTCCCGGCACGCTGGGGTGGCAGCACCCCAGCCTGTTCGAGTATCTTCCTGCGGAAGGTCGGCTGCTTCTTGAGCTGGCCTGTCGTCAGCTCGATGCGATGCCCACGGAATTCGACATGCCAGCGGATCCTCCCGTTGCCGAAATACTTGACCAGCCTGTCAATGACGAACGCGTCGTGCGAGAGCGTCACGCAGCCTTGGCTGATGCGTTCGAGAATGTACCGGCTATCAGTGAGCATGACGCGTTTGCTCCATGCTCCTCGATGTTGCAGCGGCCAGGTGCCGGGAGTGGGCGCGACCGGAATCGGCCTCGGCTTCATCGAGGGAAATCACGCAGGCGAAGCGGCAGGGTATGTGACGACACGGCGCGCGATGCGGCGAACGCTGGAATAAATATGCCGATGGGCTCGTCGGATCGACTGGTGTTGCTGGCGCTGTCTTGAATTTCACGCTTGGCGCGTCCGACGGGGGCGCTGGCGCTCCACTTCGCTTAATCTGGTGCCATCTGGCAATTGGGGCCAATCCATTTATTTGCCGAAGTGTCGAGTTCATTGTCCATGTCAGAGGCGCTGCATACAGGATACCGATCATCACCGCGCCGAGTCATACTTAGGGACTTATACCGGCGAACGAGTGCATCGTGATCTTGGGGCTGTTGGCTTTGTCCCTGCGACGAAAGCTTCATCATGCAATTGGCAAAAGCATCTGTGCCTTCTTTAAAGCCAAAGCCGGCACACTGCGCCTTGTCTTCCGCAGTCTGGGTTTGACTGGCATTCCCCTCGTCTGTCGTGCAGCCAACCAAGAAAGTAACGAACATCAGAAATGCGATGAAGACCAAAGCGCGCATTCCATTCTTCCTTCGACAATTTCGATCCTTTGACGATCCTATAAATGTCACCCCGCCGCAACCCACTATAGCTGGAATCCCGTCAGGTGGTCGCCAGGGAGCATTTCACGATGATGAACGTTGGTGATCGTTTTGATCGAGAAAAGAGGAGTGGCTGGGGAACCTGGATTCGAACCAGGACTAACGGAGTCAGAGTCCGTGGGTCTACCGTTAACCTATTCCCCAGCAAGCGCGATCATGGACCGTGCGGGCCGAGCGGGCAAGCCGCTGTGAGCGCTGCCTTGTAGCCGCCAGCGGAAAATAGTCAAGCCTGCTCTGTGGTTCAATGGCACGTTTCGTCAGGTGATTTCCAACGCCGCACTTCAGATGCCGGTGCGCGGCTTCCAGTCCAATCCCACTCCTCAAGGCTCCGTCCGGCTGAACTGCGAGCGTTCGAAGAACAGCACCACGCCCAGGCCCAGAATCAGCGGGATGATCAGGTAGAACAGCCGGAACACCAGCAGGGCCGCCAGCACGCCGACCGGATCCATGTCCGACAGGCCGGCGAGAAACACCACCTCGAACACGCCGAGCCCGCCCGGCGCGTGCGAGATCTGCGCGATCGAGAAGGAGACGAGGAAGACGCCCAATATGACGAAGTAGCCGGGATTGTGGGCTACGGGGAGGGCGAAGAAGATGATCGCGGCGGCGGCCAGCAGTTCGATCGGGCCGATCAGCAGCTGCCGTGCGACGATCGGCAGTGCTGGGTAATGCAGCTGAAAGCTGGCGATCTTCAGCGGGCGCAGATGCAGCCAGCTGCCGAAGACATAGGCGGCGACGAGCAGCAGCATCGCGATGCCGGCCGCTTCCGACAGGCCATGATGGGCGATGCCGGAAAACCGGTCGAGTATCTGCGGCTCGAACACCAGAACGAGGCCCGAGGCAAAAATCGTCGACAGTACGAAGGTGATCCAGCAAACCGCCACCAGCACGCCGACATCCTGTCCGGTCAGGCCCCTGGTGCCGTAGGCGCGGTAGCGGATGACCGCGCCCGAAAACACCGAACCGCCGATGTTGTGCGACAGCGCATAGGTGGTGAAGGAGCACAGCGTGACGAACAGCCACGACACGCGCTTGCCGATATGCAGGAGCGCGATGTGGTCGTAGCCGGCGAGCGATGCATAGGCGATGACCGAACACAGGGCGGCGAGTATCCAGCCGCGGGTCGGAACGGCCGTGATGCCGTCCCAGACATCGTCGAGCGAAACGCCGCGCAATTCGTGCCAGAGCAGCAGCAGCGAGAAGATCACCGCGGCGATGCCGACGACCGGCCAGAAATAGCGTCTCCAGTTCATTGCCTGACTGCCATGCGTTGCGGGTCCGCTTCCTTTTCCGTGGCTGGTGGGAGGCCGGCTATGCCGGATTCTTCCGCTCATTTCAGAAATGCCTCATCGAAGCCGGCTATTCAACCGCGAACCCTTGTCGCAGCGGCGGCCGGCAAGATTTGTCCGTCGTGAGCGGCCGAAGAGAGGCCGTCAGGCGTTGCGCCGGCAATCGCGGCGTGCGGATACGTCACGCGGCCGCGCCGGAACGGCGGTCAGCGGCCTGCGGGCAAAATTCGGCATGCGGCTCTTGGTGATCGGGCGCGGCGCTGTTAGTCTGGCGGCAACTTAAAACACTGAAGCGCCTGCTGCGTCCATCATAGGTTCGCGCGGCGCCGGAAGGAACGACAGTGGAAGACCACGACACCGGCGCCGGCGCGCCGGAGGTGGGCGTGTCCAGCGCTTCCCAGGGGTCGGCTGGCCCGGGGAACGCAAGCTGGCAGCAACGCCGCCCTACGGAGTTC
>NZ_RZQL01000096.1 GCF_003997935.1 Mesorhizobium sp. M7A.F.Ca.US.006.01.1.1 | reverse complement strand
CTAAATCGGGACGGCGGCGAACGCCGGCTGAATGTCGCGGTGACGCGTGCGCGGCAGGAACTAATAGTATTTTCAGGTTTTACCGCCGACCAGATCGACCCCAACCGGACCAAGGCAATCGGCGTACAGCATCTCAAAACCTTCCTTGATTTTGCCGAGCGCGGCGCCGTGGCATTGCCAGCGCAGGAACGCGGATCGGTCGGGACCTTGGAATCCCCTTTCGAGGAGGCTGTAGCCGCCGAGCTTGAGAAGCGCGGATGGACCATCGTGCCACAAGTTGGCATTTCTGGCTTTCGAGTGGATATAGGGATTCGGCATCCCGATCTCGCCGGCGCCTATCTGGCGGGGGTCGAGTGTGACGGCGCGACCTATCACAGTTCTGCCACGGCGCGAGATCGAGACAAGGTCCGCGAGCAGGTCCTACGGGGCCTCGGGTGGAACATCGTCCGGGTATGGTCAACCGATTGGTGGTTTGATCTCGAAGGTTGCACCGAGAGGCTTCATGCCAGCCTAGCCGCACTGCTCGAGGAAAGCCGTCGCAAGCAAGCTGAACAACAGGAAAGTGAAGCGACGATCCAATGGGACATGGGACATAAGGTCGACCCCATAGACCCATTGCCAGCCGAAGAGTTTGCATCGATCGGCGAACCTGAAAACTTGTCGCTAATATCAGAGCCAGAACTTGTCGCCGCTCCCGTCGCGACGGTAGAGCACCCATCAGCACCTGGAGCAGTTTTGCCCGCTGCCGCGAATTCGATGCGTGATTCTGTACCGATGGGCGGCCTTTATCGCCTCACTAACCTATCAGCATTCACTATCAGCCCGGATCATTTTTACGACTTCGCCTACCGAGGCACTTTGCGGACCATGGTCGACGCGGTGATCGAACAGGAAGGCCCGCTGCGAGAAGACGTCCTTGCGCAGCGCATCGCACGGGCGCATGGCTGGCTCAGAACGGGCAACAAGATTCGGGAGCGGATCGATCTGCATCTGCGCGATTTCGATAGAACTGATGAGTCCAGCGGCAGCTTCCTATGGAAGAAGGGGACGGTGGTCGATCTGCTTGATTATCGCATGCCGTTTGACGCCCTTGCCCGCCGGTCCATTGCCGACATTCCAATCGCCGAGCTAGCCGCTGTCGTCGTCGCGAACAAAGACGTTCTGGAACAGTCGGATCCCGCTCTCGACCTTGCACGTATGCTCGGCGTCGAGCGACTTGCGGTGATATCACGCTCCCGGCTGGATGAGGCCATCGATCGCGCCCGGCGCTACCTGGCATCGACATAATCTCGGAGACGCCATGTTTCGTTTCATCCACAGCTCCGATCTTCATATCGGCAAGCGGTTCGGCAACATGCCGGAGGATCTACGCGGGCGGCTCCGTGAAGCGCGCCATAGCGCGATCAGCCGGCTGGCAGAACAGGCACGCGTCCATGGTGCATCCACCATATTTCTGGCCGGCGATACGTTCGACACCGAAACGCCTACACCAGCGATGTTGCGACAGGCCCTTGCCGAGATGAGCCAAAGCGCGCCCTTGCGCTGGATATTGCTCCCTGGCAACCACGATTCACTGTTAGCTGATCAATTGTGGAGCGCTGCGGGTAGCGTTGTGCCGGACAATGTCATACTGGCGATCCGACCCGAAATTCTGACCATTGGCGCGGACGTGGCGCTGCTGCCTGCACCTTGCACCACCCGCAGACCCGGTCGCGACCTTACCGAGTGGATGAGCAGCGCCGCGACGCCGCAAGGCGCCATCCGGCTCGGCCTTGCTCATGGCGCTATTCAGAACTTTTCCGAAGATTCAGCAGCGTCCGATGTCATTGCACCAGATCGCGCGACCAAGGCCGGCCTCGATTATCTGGCACTTGGCGACTGGCACGGGCCCGTCACCATCAATGCGCGCAGCCGCTACAGCGGTGCGCCCGAACCTGACCGTTTCAAGCATGATACACCCGGTCAGGCCCTTCTCGTTTCCATTGCTGGGCCTGGCGCCCTGCCCGAGATCGTAGCCGTCGAAACAGCCAGCTTTTCCTGGAAAACCGCTCCACTGCATTTGCTGTCTGGCGATGACAGCGCGGCGGCATTTGACGCGTTGCTACCACCGGCAGACTTGCGGCGTCAGACCTTGCTGCGAATTGTCGCGTCTGGCCGGGTACGGGTAAGCAGACGAACCGCCCTCGAAGCGGCGGTCGCGGCAGCCGCGCCCGACTACGCCTATCTGGAGCTGCAAGGGGACGGGCTCGCGACCGACTGCGAAAGCGGCGATTTGGATCGGATCGATCGCTCCGGTGCCCTTCGCGAGGCAGCGCAGGCACTGTTGGATGAAAGCACCGACGAAAGGCGGTCGACTGTCGAACGCGACATATCGCGAGAAGCACTGGTTCGGCTGTTCAGTTATTGCGAGGCGATGGGATCATGAAACTTACAGCCCTTCGGCTCCACAACGTCAAACGGTTCGCTGGGCAAGGCGTCGCTATCGAGAACATAGGCGACGGCGTCAACGTGCTTTGCGCAGTCAATGAATTCGGCAAATCAACCTTCTTCGAAGCACTCCATGCACTCTTTTTCCAGTCCCACACCGGGACGCCCGAAGGCGTAAGACTGCTGCGGCCCTATAGTGGGGGCAATCCGGTGGTGGAGGCCGACATCACCACTTCAGACGGACGATATCGGCTTACCAAGCAGTTTTATGGAGGAAAGCTGGCCAGCGTTATCGACCTCGATCGGGGGCGACTGTTGGCTCAAGCGGACGAGGCCGAAGCGTTTATCGGCAAACTAATCCACGGCGGAACCGCAGGACCGGCAGGATTGCTCTGGGTTCGCCAAGGGGTCACCGGCATCGAAAAGCGCAGCAAAAGCGAGGAGGATGGCGAAAAACGCGTACGCGAAAGCCTACTGTCCTCGGTTCAGGGGGAAGTTGAAGCCCTGACCGGCGGGCGACGCATGGCCGAAATCGCCGCCGCATGTGAAGAAGAACTCTATAGCCTGGTTACGTCAACGCTGCGTCCCAAGAGCGGCGGTCTCTATGCAGCGGCGCTCGATGAGCGTGACAAGCTGCTGAAAGAGGAACTGCGCCTCAGCGCCGAAGTTGCCGGTCTGCGCGATGCACTCGACAAGCGGCGCATGGCGTTGGCACGTCTGTCTGAGCTTGAAAACCCCGAAGAAGGCGCTATCCGGCGGGAGGGTATCTCGGCCGCCGAAGCCTCCGTCGAGGCCGCCAAGTCGCACAGCGAAGCCCTGAAAGCTGCTGAAGCGGAAGCTGCCCTGGCCGTAATTCACCACGACGCAGCCAAGCAGGCCCTCGGTAGTTTTCGGACCGCGCTCAAAAGAGCCGCGGATTTGCGCGAGCAGTCGACGATTGCGCAGCTTCGCCGCAGTGAGGTTCTCGATCGGCGCGCTTCTGCCATTGCCGAAAACGAACAAGCGATGGGCGAAGTTCAAGTAGCCGAACGGGAAGAGCTCGAAGCACGCGAATTGCTCGCGCGGCTGGATGCGACCCTCTTGGCGCGCGATGCGGCCGAACAACTGGCCAGCCTACACAACCGGTTAAAACAAGCCGAAGTCGCCAGAACCCAGATCGAAGACGGAGAGGCAGCGCTAGCTATGCTGACGGTGCCGGAACAGGCTGTCGAGCAACTCCAAGCGCTCGAAATCGACCTTGCCGGCCTTCGTGCAGCGCAACTGGGAACCCTGCCGACGCTACGCATGGAATACCGGGACGGCGCCGCCGATTTGGTGACCATCAATGCCAAGCCTTTGGCCCATGCAGAAGATCAAAGCTTTGCTGGCACCGTGCGCATAGATATTGCCGGCATCGGAGCTTTGACCCTGCGCTCAAATCGGCCCCAGCAAGCCAACCGGACAATCGAAGAAGCCGAAGCGAAGCACCACAGCCTGCTTGCGGCCCTTGGTGTCGACAGCCTCATGATGGCACGCCAGCGCTTGGTTGAAGCGCGCGACAGGGACGCCGAACTGGGCTTGGCGCGTCAGCGACTCGGCGATCTCGCGCCCAAGGGAATACAGCAATTGCACGAAGAGCTTGCCCGACTGAGTGCCCTCGCGGCCGGGGACCTCGAACTTAAGGTCGATTGGCAACAGATACGACAACATCATGCAGCAGCTCAGCAGCGTGTGACGACAACACGCAACAACGTGCGCGAGGCCCTGCCCCTGCGCAGCCATGCCGACGAGGCTGTCATGGCCGCGGAGACTGCTTACGTGACCATCCAGGCGGAACTGACCAGCCTCGACGTCATATTGGGACCTGAAGCAGCACGCGAGGAAAAGGAGCGCTTGCTGCTTACCGAAGCCAACGCACGGCAAACTCTGCGCGAAGCGGCCGAAATGCGCGCCGCGCCCCTGCGCGACGGCGCTCACGATCTCACCAGCGCCGAGGCCGTTCTGCGCCGTGCCCGCTCGGTTCAGGATGCCGCCACTCAGGAGGCAGGTCAGTTGCGTGTTACTCTTGCCGATCTCAATGGCCATATTCGCACTCGGTCCGACGACGCGGTGGAAGAAGCGTGGCGCGAGGCCAGGGAAAAATTGGAAGTCGCTGAAGAGCGAGTGGGACGCTTCGAAATCGAAAAGGCCGTTCTCGACCGGCTGCGCACAACGCTGGGTGCTGCACGCTCGGCGGCACGCGATCTATATCTTAAGCCGGTCATGTCCGAGCTGCGGCCGCTACTCAGACTGTTATTCGACGACATCTCCATAGTGTTCGATGAGAATACACTGTTGCCGCAGACCGTTCGTCGCAATGGTCAGGACGAGGATGTCGAGAGGTTGAGTGGCGGCATGCGAGAACAGCTTTCGGTTCTGACCCGGCTGGCCTTCGCCCGTCTGCTCGCCCGCGACGGGCGCCCCACACCGGTCATCCTGGATGACGCGTTGGTCTATTCCGATGACGATCGCATTGAGCGCATGTTCGACGCTTTGCATCGTCAATCACGCGATCAGCAGATTCTCGTTTTCTCCTGCCGCCAACGCGCGTTCGCAAAACTCGGCGGAAACATTTTGCAGATGAGCGACTGGCAACCGAGTCGGTCTTAAGTGGAGATGAGATGGCCCTGTCCGAAATTTGTATATATCTTTCGGACAGGCTGCTTGTTGATCGTCCGAAAAACCTCTACAATTTTCGGACATGAGCAGCGACTCACCCGATCTGAAGACAGCCATGCTTGACCGCATCCGTGACGACGCGCCGCGCAAGGTGTGGACGCCGAGTGATTTCGTGGATCTCGCATCGCGGGACGCCGTCGATAAGGCGTTGCAGCGGTTGACGAAGGCGCAAACCCTCAGGCGAATCGATCGAGGGCTCTATGATCAGCCTGGCTTCAACAAGCTCACCCAAAAAACCAACCCGCCCGATCCGCGCTCGGTCATCGACGCCGTTGGTCGACGCGACCAAACCCGGATGCTTGTCGATGGCATGACCGCAGCAAACGATCTGGGCCTGACCGACGCGGTCCCCGCAAAAATCGTGGTGCACACAGACGCCCGCCGTCGTGCGATCAAGCTCGGTAACGTCACGATCACCTTCCGTCCGACCGCGGCCAGCAAGCTGTTCTGGGCCGGGCGACCGGCGATGCGCGTCGTCCAGGCGCTTCACTGGCTCCGCGATCTCCTGGTCCGTGAAGGAGAGAGTGATCACGTCAAGCGCAAGCTCGCCAAACTCTTCGAGGATCCCGTTGCGGGCCCGCCGCTGAAAGCTGACATCACTGCGGGAATGACGGCGCTGCCAACCTGGATGTGGGTGTTTCTCAAGCCGCTTGTCGAAAACGGCGCTGGCGTTGGTCGTTGGCATGTCGGTGATGATGATCATGCTGGTGCCGATGCTGATCATGATCGTCAGCGACAACGAACGAGGGACGGCGACGACGATCACGCAGCCATCGGCCGACGGAAGCCGAAACCGCACTCTGCCGACAAGACACGAACCGCCAAGCGCGGCGCAACCCGGACCGCGAAGACATGAATGCGGCTTTCGACGAGGTCCTCGCGGCAGGGTCGGACACGATGTTAAGCGCCTTCGATACGACGGCGCTGCGCCTCGGCACGGCATCCCAGAATATCGAAAAGGACTTCTGGGTCTGCTGGACGCTGGATGCCTTGTTCAATGGACTGAAAGACGGGGGACCCCGCCTCCTTTTCAAGGGTGGAACCTCCTTGTCCAAAGGCTTCGGTCTGATCAACCGCTTCTCAGAGGATATCGACGTCACGGTGTTTCGGGACGACATTGGCGAACCGGCGACCATCGAGGAGCTTGACGCTCTGAGCGGTAAGAAACGCAAGGCGCGCCTCGATACGATCAAGGACGCCTGCCAAGCCTACATCAACGGCCCGCTGCGCGCTGAGTTGACTCTGATCCTGCAAGAAAGGCTCAAGGCCGCCGGCCTCGATACCGGGGCGGGACGGGTGGACGCCGACGATGCCGATCCCGACGGGCAGACGCTGCTGATCTGGTATCCAGCGGCGACGCCGCGATCGGATTATGTGCGAGCGGCGATCAAGATCGAGTCTGGCGCGAAATCCGCGCTCGATCCCAATAGCGAAGTGCCGATCAAACCCTATGTCGATGATGATCTGCCGGCGCTCGACCTGACCGTGCCGGCCGTGCGAACGGTCGACCCTGAGCGCACCTTCTGGGACAAGATCGTCATCCTCCATGGGTTGCAACGCTGGTTCGACAAGCGAGGAGAGCTGCGTGGGGGCGGCCAGCGCGTGTCTCGACACTATTATGATCTGCACCAACTCGCCGCGACGCCGGTGGGCGACGCCGCCATCGCTAACAGCGCGCTCGGCGCGGACTGCGTCGCGCATGCCCGGATGTTCTTCGATCGACCGGACTTCGATCTCGCGAGCGCCGTGCCTGGCTCGTTCGCGCTTGCACCGAATGACGCCATGATCGAACAGTTGCGCATCGATTACAGAGCCATGAAGGGGATGATCTTCGGCGATCCTCCGGAATTTGAGGCGGTGCTCGACAGCATCCGCTCGCTCGAGACGCGTCTGAACAAGAGGCGCGATATGGAAAGCGAGGCGGCGCGATGAACCAGTTTGAGGGACCTGCCGGTGCAGGGCAAGGGGCAGACGCGCAGCGCACGCGCCAAGCGACAGTAACACCGCTCCGCAAGCGGCGCCTGAGCGGCGAACTCTACAAGCGCGACCAGAGGGTAGAAGCGCTCATCGCCGAACTGGCGGCCCTGTCGCGTGACGAGTTGATCGCCAGGGCTGCAATAAGGAAGCGCTCCGACTCAGCTTACGTCCCCAGCGAATGTCTCGTCTATTTCATCCGCGCGAGCCGTCAGGATAACAACGAGATGTGGTTTGAGCGCCTCTATCGGATCCTGATTGAACGGGTAATGCGTAGTTTGTCCAGGGCGGAAAGCCCTGATGGCAAGACGGAATCGTTGACGCGCGGGGTCGTGCGCGACAAGGTGTTCGGCCGGTTCGTCGAGCTGCTGTCGGCGGATCGCGCCGCCTATGTCGACAAGGTCGACTACTTCGAGGTGCGTTTCGACGGCGCGCTGGCTAGCCTGCGGCGCGATGCTCAGGAGCAGGCCTGGCGCGACGAGAACCGTTCTCGACCGCTCGAATATGACGAGGAAAACGGTGAGCTGTCACCGGAGGTCGAGGCGGCTGCCGGGGTTCACGACCCGTTCGCCTTGTCGGATTTGGACGATCCGGCTTACCGGTTGCGCCTAGATGCGGCGATTGCGGCTCTACCGATAGAACAAAGCAGGATCATTCACATGCTGAGACAGGGCTTCCCCATCGACTCAAAGGAGCCGGACGTCATGACCATCGCCCAGGCCCTGGGCCGCTCCGAAAAAACCGTCCGAACCTATCGCGACAAAGCCTTCGCCACCCTGCGGGCGGCCATGGCCGATGGAGAAGATCGGTGAGCCCCGCAGGAGAACGTCCAACCCGCGAGTCTGTGCTCGACGCGTTCGCGGTCGAGAGCGAGCCTGGCCGGTCAACCTTGGAGCGCTATTTGCGGCTTTATCCGGAATATGCCCGAGAGCTCGTCGACCTGTCGCGCGAGCTTAGCCGCGAAGTCTACGATGATGACGCGCCGCTGGCCGCTGCCGATCAGGCCCTCCTCGACGCTGCCTGGTCGCAACACGCGGCGGCCATGCCGGCGCCGATGACCGACCCCTTCGCGGCGCTGACGGTCGCCGATTGGCGTGCCGTCGCCCAGCGTCTTGACGTGCCTCGGCAGGTCGTGACCGCGCTACGAGAGCGACGGATCTCCCTCGTCAGTATCCCGCGACGGTTTCTCGGGATGTTGGCCGAGGCGGTAAGCAGTTCGGTAACACAGTTGGAATTGTCCTGGGGCCCCGCGCAGCTGGCGGCCGGGCGGAGCTACAAGGCCGACGGCAAGCCGGCGATTGGCGGGCAGGTCACATTCGAGCAGGTGCTGATCGACGCAGGTATCTCGGTAGAGAAGCGCGCTCGGTTGTTGGCAGAGGCGGATTGATATGGACAGCGTGGAGCTGGCCAGGCAAGTCGCCGCAGAGCTTCATGCTCGCCTCGTTGCCTCCGGCACCGATCCTTGGTCGCCTTATGACTTTGCTGTCGCCGAGGCCAGGCGACGGGGGATTGATGTCGAACCGACGGCCGCTGGGGCAGCCGTCCTCAACGGCGGCCGTGCGACGTTCGTCGCCGCCGACGATCTGATCCTTCACGAGAGTGCCGGCTCGCCGTTCGAGCAAGCCTTCCTGGTCGCGCACGAGATTGGTCATGTCGAGCTCGGCGACGATCCCGGGGGCGAGCCGGTACCGACGTTTGATCCCAGCCGCGCCGCAGAGCCATCGCCGGTTGGAATGGATCGGGTGGTCGACTATGGCCGCAGGCAACGCCGTGAGGTCCAGATGGACCTGTTTGCACGCGAGCTGTTGCTCCCGCGCACCCTGGCGCGCGCATACCATATCGACGAAGGGCTCTCCGCGTCCGCCATTGCCGCGAAGCTCGGCGCGCCATTCGAGATGGTCGCGCAACAGCTGTTCGACGCCTTGCTGCTGCCGCTAGTGCCACCTGTGACGGCGGCGACGCATATCGAGCGGCCGCTGAATTCGCTTCAAGCCTCGGCGGCGGCTCATCGCGGCGAGGCGTATCTGCTTGAGGCGGGTCCTGGCACCGGCAAGACGCAGACGTTGATCGCTCGCGTCGAAGGCCTTCTGGAGGAGGGTGTCGATCCGCGGCGCCTCTTGCTTCTGACCTTCTCCAACAAGGCGGCGGGAGAGATGGCGGAGCGGATCGCCCGCAAGCGACCCGAGGCTGCCGCCGCGATGTGGATCGGCACGTTCCACGCATTCGGTCTCGATATCATCCGTCGTTTCCATGCAGAACTCGGCCTGCCGAAAGATCCGCGGATGATGGATCGGACCGAGGCGGCCGAGCTCCTCGAGGAGGAGTTCCCGCGCCTGAGGCTTACTCATTACCGCAATCTCTACGATCCGACCCAGATCATCGCCGACATGTTGGCCGCCGTTTCCCGGGCAAAAGACGAGGTGGCCGACGCCGAAGCCTACGCCGCACTCGCCGACGCAATGCTTGCGAAAGCCGGGGACTCCGATACGCGCGACGTCGCTGAACGCGCTGGCGAGGTAGCCCGCGTTTACGCCGCCTATGAACAGCTCAAGCGCAACGCACATTGCATCGACTTCGGCGACCTTGTCGCATTGCCGGTGCAACTGCTCGAGAAGGACGTCGCCATCTGTGCAACGCTACAAGCGCAATATGACCATGTCCTGGTGGATGAGTATCAGGACGTGAACCGCAGCAGCGTGCGGTTGCTGCATGCGTTGCGCCCAGATGGCCGAAATCTCTGGATGGTCGGTGACGCCAAGCAGTCGATCTACCGGTTTCGCGGCGCCTCTTCCTTCAACATGGCACGGTTCGGCAAAGAGGACTTCGCTAACGGCAAGCGCGGCCGATTGAAGCGCAACTATCGTTCGGTGCCAGAAATTGTCGAAAGCTTCTCCAGCTTCGCTACCACCATGTGCGCCGGAGATGCGGACAGCGGCCTTGAAGCGCATCGCGACGGCAAAGGTCAAAAGCCCGAACTGCGGACTGTGCAGCGGGCCGATCAGCAGCAAGTTGCTCTTGCCGACGCGATCGAGCAGCTTCGCGGTGAGGGCTTTGCGTACCGTGACCAGGCGGTCCTATGCACCGGCAATGAGAAGCTGTCGACGATCGGGCAGGATCTCGAACGGCTTGGTGTTCCCGTCTTGTTTCTGGGCAGCCTGTTCGAGCGGGCCGAGGTCAAGGATCTCCTGGCCTTGCTGTCCATTCTCGTCGATCGGCGTGCCATGGGCTTGCTGCGTATCGCGTGCTGGCCCGACTTCACAACTTCCTTCTCTGACGTGGCGGCGATCTTTGAGCACCTGCGGGCAGCCGACCACGCGCCGGGCGCCTGGCTCCAGCAGGTGGATGCGATCCCCGGCGTAAGCGACGCCGGCCGTCAGGCACTCTCCAGGCTTGCGATTGCGCTCGACGGCTTCGACCAGACAGCCTCGCCCTGGACCGTGCTCGCGACGCTATTGCTCGATCGTACCCGCATGGTCGCGCGCCTTGGCGCATCCGCAGAGCTCGCCGACCGTACGCGCGGCATCGCGATCTGGCAGTTTCTCAACTTCATGCGCGTCCAGCCGGCCGGCCGCGGCCTGCCGATCACGCGTGTGCTCGACCGGGTGCGCAGGCTTGTCCGTCTCGGCGACGATCGCGACCTGCGTCAGCTTCCGGCAGCCGCCCAGCATCTCGACGCCGTGCGGCTGATGACCATCCACGGTGCCAAGGGCCTGGAGTTCGGCGGTGTCCATATTCCGGGGCTCAACAGCGACACCATCCCGCGCACACCGCCGGTGCCGCCCTGTCCGGCGCCCGACGGCATGATCGCGGGGGCCGCAGGCAACGCGCTGGAGGCGTTCCACGCGGGCCAGACCGAGGAGCAGGAGTGCCTGTTCTATGTGGCGCAATCGCGCGCCCGCGATCGCCTGATCCTTTATGCACCGACCGAGAAGAGCAACGGCTACAATCGTGCGCTGTCGCCCTTCCTCGACCGTCTCGGAGCCACCCTGACGCGCGGCTCGGTCGTACCGGCGCGACCGCTTCCTATGGCGGCGGAAGCGCAGGGCATCGATTTGATCGTCGAGGGACGGCTGCAGTTCGGAGCTCCGCAAATCGCTCTGTATGAATCCTGCCCGCGCCGCTTTTTCTACACTCATGTCCTGCACGTCGGTGGGCGCCGGACCACTACGGCCTTTATGCACTTGCACGAGGCGGTTCGCTCGGTAGTCAAGGCGGTTATCGCGTCGGACTTGCCTGTGACCGAGCAGGAACTCACTGATCGGACCGATGCAGCGCTTGCCGGTGAGGGACTGGGGGAGCATGGCTACCGCGCTGAATTCCGCGATCTCGCATTGGCGATGCTGCGTTTCTTTCTGTCGGGCCGCGCAGGAGCGATCGCTGAGGCGCCTGTGGCGGTCAGTATCAACCTCGGCGGCGAAGAAATCCTCGTCGAGCCGGACGAGGTGCTGATGCGGCCTGACGGTATCCGCGCCGTGCGTCGCGTCCGCACGGGTCACATGCGATCGGCCGAGAGCAAGGATGTCGGCGCCGCGGCGCTGATCCTGGCGGTCAATCAGGCCTATCCCGGCGCTGTTGCCGAGCTCGTCCATCTCTCCGACGGCGAGGCATCCGAGCTTTCCCTTTCAGACCGCGAGTTGAAGGGACGCACGGACAAGCTTTCAAAGTTTCTTGGCGACATCCGCGCTGGACGGTTCCCGGCCGAAATCTCATCGCGCACCTGTCCGAACTGCCCGGCTTTCTTCATCTGCGGACCGACACCCGACGGACCCTTGCAAAAAAAGTTCGCCTGACCTTACCGGTCGGCGAAACTCAATCCGATTGGTCGCTTAGAGCCGTGGCCCCGCCCCGGCCCCAACCTAAGGACCAATCGCAATGAACACTGAAGAACTTCTCGACTACGACGACGTCGGTGACGCCCTGCGCGAAGGGCGGTCTCTGCGTCCGGCGCGGGGATATCGCTTCCTCCTCGCCCAGGGCGATCTCAACTTCCTGTCCCGTCAGGTGAGCGATCCCGTGCCGCTTGGCCGTCAGCTGCTCGAGGCCGGCGCCCTGGACCCTCAGGACGGCTACAGCCTCTTCGCTATCCTGCCCTCGGGCGACTTCGAGGATGTGCTGCTGAACGAACCCTTCGATCTGCGCGAGCACGGCGCCGAGCGGTTCGTCGCTTTCCTGACGGATCGCGACTTCAAGCTGACCTTGAACGACGACGAGCTGCGCTGGGGCAAGCCCGTTATCAGCGGCGAGGTGCTCTATAGCCTGGCCAAACCTGGCGAGGGCGAAGGCGTTTTCCTCGAAGTTCCCGGCGGCGAAGATCGCCAGATCGAACATGGGGAGCTGATCGATCTAGCCGAACCCGGCATCGAGCGCTTCATCACCGCGCCGAAGCGGCCGCCAACGTTCGAGATCATCGTCAATTCGCGGCCGCGCACGGTGAACGACGACACGGTCACGTTCGAGCAGATCGTCCATCTCGCCTTTCCGGGCCAGCACGAGCCCAACGTCGTGTTCTCGATGACCTACCGCCACGCGGCATCAACGCCGCACGCCGGTGAGCTCGGGGCTGGCGGCTCTGTCGATGTCAAGAAAAAGGGGACCGTGTTCAATGTCACACGCACTGTTCAGTCTTAACCCAGACCTCAAGCGGCTGAGGGACGAAGGCTACTTCGTCCAGCAGCGCGGTGGATATCTCGTCATGCGCGAGGTGCCCTATGTCGATGCACAGCGGCAGCTGCGCATTGGCACCCTGATCTCCAGCCTCACACTGGCCGGGGACCGGACGCGCAAGCCCGACACCCATGTTGCCCATTGGGATGGCGACTTCCCGTGTCACGCCGACGGGTCGCCCATCCAGGCCATCGCGCACCAAACCGGCGCCTTCGATCTCGGACATGGCCTGAAGGCGACGCATGCCTTCTCAAGCAAACCGGCCGAGGGCTACGCCGACTATCACCACAAGATGACCAGCTACGCCAACATCATCGCCGGTCCGGCCGCGGTGCTGAACCCCGGCATGACGGCTCGCACCATCCGTGAGCCTGAAGCAGAGGAAGACAGCGTCTTCAACTATGTCGAGACCGCCTCGGACCGTGTCGGGATCGGCGCCTTGGCCGAGCGGCTGGCCAGCGACCGGGTTGCCTTCATTGGCGTCGGCGGCACTGGCGGCTACATCCTGGATTTCGTCGCCAAGACGCCGGTTCGCGAGATCCGCCTCTTCGACAGCGACGAGTTCTTGACCCACAACGCGTTTCGGGCACCGGGCGCTCCGAGCCTGGACGAACTGCGACAAGCGCCAAAGAAAGTCGAATATCTGAAGGATATCTATAGCCGGATGCATCGCAATATCGTGGCGCATGACGTGGCGCTCGGGCCGGATAACCTGCACCTTCTCGACGGCGTTACCTTCGCGTTCCTGTCGCTCGATGCCAGCGATGCGAAGCGGCTGATCGTCGAGAAGCTCGAGGCGACCGGCGCTGTGTTCATCGATGTCGGCATGGGCCTTGAGCTCGACGAAGGATCACTGGGCGGCATCCTGCGGGTGACCGCCAGCACGCCTCAGAAGCGGGATCATGTGCCTCAGCGCATTTCATTCGCCGGTGGGGGCGAGGAAGACATCTATGCGTCCAACATTCAGGTTGCAGATCTCAATGCCCTCAATGCTGTCCTTGCCGTGGTGAAGTGGAAGAAAATCCGCGGCTTCTACCGAGACCTCGAGCGCGAGCATAACTGCACTTACACCACCGACGGCAACATGCTGATCAATGGGGACCTCACGTGATACGCCACAAGCGACTCGAGCATCGTTTCGTCGACCACATTCCCGAGCGCCTTGGGACAGGCGTGCTGTACGTGTCGATGGAATATGCGACATCGGCCCACAGCTGCTGCTGCGGTTGCGGCGAGGAAGTTGTCACGCCGTTCACGCCCACGGACTGGAAGATGACGTTCGACGGTGAGACCATTTCGCTTTATCCGTCGATCGGCAACTGGACGTTGCCGTGCCGGTCGCACTATGTGATCGACCGCGGCAAGGTGGTCGAAGCCGGCCCCTGGAGCGACGAGCAAGTGGACGCCGAGCGTCGGCGTGATCGCGCCGCCAAAGCTCATTTCTATGGGCAACCGCCCATGGCCGAATCTCCCGCTCAACCCGTTCCGCCCAAGGTGGCACCAGGCTTCTGGCAGCGCCTTTGGAACCGGATATCCAGTCGATTCTAACGATAAACTTGTGGATTACATTCCATCAGAGCATCTCGCCCGGAATTCTAGTGTTTGCCTGCTATAGATAGCTTTCATGAACGGGTTTGACAGACTTCTCACAAAATAGCCCGTCAGAAAATATCGCAACGTAACAGTCACGCGCGAGGCGGCGCCGGCCCTGGGCCGGTGCCCGAATGAGAACTGACCTCGAAAGGAGGCGACCCCCCAATGGCCATCTCGGGCCGATCCACCCTCGTCGTTCACGGCCGCCTCGCCATGCGGGAAGGCCGCCTGGCGGCGGCGCGCGACCGCCGACATGGCCTGCAGGTCATGTCATTCGAGCAGGCGGCGGTGCGGCTCGCCGGAGGTTTCGTCCGGCCGATTGATGATGAAAGCCTAAGCGCCGCGATCCAGGCCGTCTTGCCGGCAACGCCAATGGGCGAACTGGAGAGCATCAAATCGCTGCCCGGCATGATCGACGCAGCTGCGGGTACCCTGCACAAGGCGTGGCGCGCGGGCATGGACCTAGCTGCGCGAGCGGTCGATCATCCGCGCCTGGAGGCCATCGCACGCCTGGAAGCTGCGGTCCTCGACCAGCTTCCCGCCGGCATGATGCGCCCTGTCGACATCGTCGACGCGGCGACCGGCCGTGTCGGCCATGCGCCGGCTATCATCGGTCCGATGGAAATCATCGGCCTGACCGAACTCTCGCCCTGCTGGAGGCCGTTGCTCCGAGCCCTCACCGCGCAGATCCCGGTGCAGTGGACGGCCGGCCCTAGGAGCGCCCCCGCGTGGCTGGAAGGCACCGGCGTTGCCGTTTCACGCGCGCCGGCGCAAACGCCGGAGATCAGTGCTGTGAGCGCGGCGACGGCTTATCACGAGGCCATCGAAGCGATGCGCCGCGCCCGGCGCCTGCTCGCCTCTGGCGTGTCGCCATCCGAGATCGCCATCGCGACCACGTCTCCCGCCGAGTATGACGATCATTTCCTGGCCCTGCGCGCCGACGCCAATATCGACCTGCATTTCGTCCACGGCGTCGGAACCGTGACCACCCGCGAGGGGCAGGCGGCTGCGGCGCTGGCCGACATCGTCGTTCGCGGATTGTCGCAGTCGCGCCTACGGCGCCTCGCGGCACTGTGCCGGGACACGGGCCCTTTCGAGGTGCTGCCCGAAGGCTGGCTGCGCGTCCTGCCGGCAGATGCCCCGCTCTCGACGACCGGCGCCTGGAACCGCTTGCTGGCCCGGCTGACGCCGGAAGACTGGCCCGGCGGCACGGACCATGCCGCGGCGCTGCGCACAGCGGTCGAGACGTTGGCAAAAGGACCGGACGCCGCCAGCGAGATCGGTGACGTCTTCCTCAAGGGCCGCGCGCTCGCAATATGGCGCAAGGCGTTGCTCGCCGGCCCCGCCGCCTCGATCGACGCGACACTGCGGACATTGAAACGGGAGGACGGACTGGAAGCGTGCGTTTCTGTCGCCTGGATGCCGGCCAGTGCGCTCGCGGCGTCGCCCCGCCGCTTCATTCGGCTCCTCGGGCTCAATTCCTCGCGCTGGCCGCGAGGGCTTGCCGAGGACCGGCTGATCCCGGACCACATCATCCCGACCTCCGTGCTCGATCCGCTTCCAGTGAATCTCGCCGACCGCCGCGACTTCGAGACGATCCTCGCCACGACGGCTGCTGAAGTCGTCCTCTCTCGTGCCCGGCGCGACAGCGACGGGCGCCTCCTGGGACGCAGCCCGCTGCTCGCTGGACATGGCGATGAAACCTACCTTCGCCGCAACGCGACGCCGGTTCATGCCTTCAGTGAGACCGACCGCCTCATGGCCCGGCCTCAGGAGTTCGCCGCCGATCCGCAGTCTATCGGCGCACAAGGCTGCTGGCGCGACTGGCGGCAGTCGCAGATCACCCCCCATGACGGGCTCGTGCGCGCGGACCATCCGCTGGTGCTCGCCATCCTTGGTCGCACCCAGTCGGCCAGCTCGCTTCGCCGCCTGCTGCGCAATCCTCTCAGCTTCGTGTGGGTCTATGCGTTCGGATGGCGCGAACCGCACAACACCGCCGAACCGCTCGTGCTCGACGCGCTCGGGACCGGTGATCTTGTCCACATGGTTCTCGACCGTGCGCTGAGGGACCTCGAAGCCGGAGACGGACTCGCATCCGCCGGCGCGGAGACCGTTGAAGCGGCGGTGGCCCGTGCCGCGCAAGCGGTCGCCGCCGATTGGGAAAGCGAGCGTCCGCTTCCTCCCGCCGTCATCTGGGGCCGCAGTCTCGAGGATGCCCGCGTGATGGCTGGCCGCGCCCTGTCCTATGGCGACGATGTCTTGCCCGGCGCGCGCGCTTATGGGGAAGTCCCCTTCGGCGGCTCGGCACCAAAATCCGACGCAAAGACGCCGTGGGATGCGAGCGCGCCCGTCACGATCCCCGACACCGGCTTCAACATCGCCGGCTATATCGACCGGCTCGACATCTCGGGCGACGGTAAGCGCGCGCTTGTCCGCGATTACAAGACCGGCCGCCCGCCGCGGGGTGACATCCGGCTCAACGGCGGTCGCGAGCTTCAGCGCTGCCTCTACGCGTTCGCCGTAAAGGCGCTCCTCGGCGACGACGTCGCCATCAGCGCCTCGCTGCTCTACCCGCGCGAGCCCGTCGATCTGCAGCTCGACGATCCCGAGGCCGTGCTCGCGGAGATTACGGGCTATCTCAGCGCGGCAAGGACCAGTCTTGCTGGAGGTGCGGCCCTGCAAGGCCCCGACACCGGGGGCGATTATGACGACCTCGCCTTCGCCTTACCGGCCAATGCCAGCGCCACCTATTACAAACGCAAGATGGCCGCCGCGACAGAACGGCTTGGCGAAGTCGCTCAGGTCTGGGAGGTGGAATAATGAGCAAGTTGTCCAAGAAGCTGAAGGATGACGGGGCGCGCCGCGATGCGATCAGCCTTCATGATCGTTCGATCCTGGTCGAGGCCGGCGCGGGTTCGGGCAAGACAGCCGTCATGGCCGGCCGCATCGCCGCCATGCTCGCAGAGGGCGTCTCGCCGCGTTCCATCGCCGCCGTCACCTTCACCGAACTCGCCGCGAGTGAGCTGCTGTCGCGTGTCCGTGAGTTCGTCGCCGACCTCTCGGCTGGCAAGATCGCGACAGAACTGCGCGTGGCGCTGCCCGATGGGCTGACCCAGGCCCATCGCGACAATCTCGCTGCAGCCAGCGCCGCGATCGACGAAATCACCTGTGCCACCATCCACGGCTTCTGCCAGCGCCTGATCAAGCCCTATCCAGCGGAGGCCGACATCGATCCCGGCGCCAGCGTCATGGATCGCAACCAGGCCGATCTCACCTTCCTCGAAATTGTCGACGGTTGGCTGCGCGAGAGCCTGTCCGGCAGCCAGGGCGGCGTTCTTGCCGAGATGGTGTTGCACAGCCCCGGTGAAACCGTGGCGCTCCTCCACATGATTGCCGAGAATCTGCGCCGCCGCCGCACGCTCATGGCTCCGCCCGTCTCGCCGCTTGACGACCATCTGCAGGCGTTCCGGCGGGCCGCGGCGGATTTCGCGGGTTTCATGGGCGCCACGGCGGCGGACGAGCCGGAAACGGTGGTGATCGTCGAGCGGCTGACCGAGATGGCAACCGCCTTGGCGAACGGTTCCGATCCCGCAACGCCCACGGGCCTCGTCCGGCTCCTGACCTCGCGTCCACACCCGGACCTATGCACCAAGGCTGGTGCCTTCGCCTCCTACCGCAAGAAGGGCAAATGGCTCTCCGCGGCAAGACAGGCTGGTCTCTCCAAGGCCGACGGCGACCGGCTGAACAACGCCTCCGACGCCCATTACACCGGATGCTGCGACGCCTGGGTTTCGCTTCTCCAGGCTGCGGCAGGTCAGGGTCTGAAGGCGCTGATCGAAGAAGCGCGTCCGATCCTGCATCGCTATCGCGACCACAAGCGTGCAAGCGCCCAACTCGACTTTGACGATCTGATTTTCGCCGCGCGCGATTTGCTGCGCGATCATGACGCCGTACGCCGCGCACTGGGCCAGCGTTTCGCCCATGTGCTAGTCGATGAGTTCCAGGACACCGATCCACTGCAAACCGAGATCTTCTGGCGGCTGTGCGGCGAGCCCGATCGCGATGACGACTGGACGCGGTTCCGAATCCGGCCGGGAGCGCTCTTCCTGGTCGGCGACCCCAAACAGGCGATCTATCGCTTCCGGGGCGCCGATGTTGGTGCTTATGTGCAGGCACGCAACGCCTTCCGCGCCCAGGACCCCGACAGCCTCCTGTCGATCTCTACCAATTTCCGCTCCTGCGCCTCGATCCTCACCTTCGTTAACGAGCGCTTCGAGGCCGTGCTCTCGGCTGAGGGGCAGCCAGGCTTCTCCGCCCTAGACCCGTTCCACGACGATCGCGACGGCCTGTGCGTGGCGGCCCTCGACATCGCGGTCGCCGACGAAAACGGCAAGGCCAGCGCCGAGCAGCAGCGTGATGCGGAGGCCGATGCCATCGCCGATCTGTGCGCCCGGCTGATCGACAACTACCCCATCATCGACAGGCGCAGTGGAGCGGAACGCCCTTGCCAGCCGGGCGAAATCGCCTTGCTGGCGCCGACCGGCGCGGAGCTGTGGCGCTATGAGGAAGCCTTGGAACGCCGCGGCATTCCGGTGGCGACCCAGGCCGGCAAGGGACTGTTCCGTCGCCAGGAAATTCAGGACCTGATCGCAATGACGCGCGTCCTCGCCGATCGTCGCGACACACTCGCGCTCGGCGCCCTGCTGCGCGGGCCCTTGGTCGGCCTCACGGAAGAAGAGCTGCTGGATGTCATCTGGGGACTGCCGCGCTCCGAGGAGGAACCTGCTCGGATCCCGCGCCTCGACCTTGGCGTCGACCCTGCTGCCATCGGGCACCCACTCGCACGCGAGATCATCGAGAGACTGCAATCACTCTACCGGCGCGGCAACAGCACGACGCCGCACGAGTTGCTCTCTCAGGCCGTGGATGTGATGCGCGTACGCCCACTCCTCCTTGAGCGCCATCGTGGTCAGGCCGAGCGCGCGCTTGCCAATGTCGATCTCTATCTCAGCCTGTCGACCGGCTACGCTGTGCGCGGCCTCCGCGCCTTCGCCGAGGCGATGACGGCAGCTTGGGCCGACGAGGCGCGCGCCGTCGAGGGCCGGCCCGACGCACAGGAAGAAGCCATCGCGCTCTTCACCATGCACGCGGCCAAGGGGCTCGAATGGCCGATCGTCATTCCGGTCAACACCATGACCGGCGTTATGGCGCCCGACAGCGCGATCACCGACCGACAGACGGACACCTTCTATTGCCCTGTCCTGGGCGTGGCGCCGGACGGTTACGAAGCCGCGCATCAGACTGAGAAAGACGAGCTGGATCGGGAGCGCATACGGCTCTGGTACGTGGCCGCCACGCGCGCGCGCGAACTTCTCATCCTGCCCCGGCTCGACACAACGCCGTCGAAGTCCGCCTGGATCGGTCTCGTCGATCTGTCGCTGGCCGAACTCCCCGGCCTGGACCTCTCGCATTTGCCCGCCGACGTCGCGTCGGCTGGCACTGGAGCGGCCAATACCCAGACTCGCGCGATCTTCGCCACGGAAGCCGAAGCCATTGCCGCGCGGCAGGCGCGACTGATCTGGCTTGCGCCCAGCCGCGATGAGAACGCCGCCGGAGCCTTGCTGCAGGAAAACGACTCCAGGATCTGGACCGGATCGGCTGATGGCCAGCCACCCGAACTGGAAGCCGTTGTTCTGGTTCAGGGAGGCCGCGAACGCGGACTGATCCTACACAAGCTCATGGAAGAGGTGCTAACCGGCGAAACCCATGAGGCCGAGGCCGCCCTTGCCGAACGGGCCGCCGAACTCATCCGTGCCCTCGGCCGGACTTCGGTCGCCGATCCGGTTACGGGACTATCGGCGGAAGAGCTGGCGGGCTGTGTTGTCCGGACCCTGGCACTACCCGCCATCGTGGTCTTACGACCGGATCTTTTCGCCGAATTTCCCGTCTATGCCGCGTATGCGGCCGACGGGGCGGAAACGGCAACGGCCGGGATCGCAGACGCCCTAACTCTGACGTCTGAAGGCCGTCCCGCCGTCGTCGTGGATTGGAAGAGCGATGTGGCGCCCGCCCCTCAGACACTCGACCACTACCGCGCGCAGGTTCGGGCCTATCTCGACATGACCGGAGCCGAGCGCGGTCTGATCGTGCTAATGACCACAGGTGCGGTGATCGGTGTCGGGCCGACAGCCCAGCCGATGGCGGCTTGATCGGAGGAACTGTGCATGCTGTCAACGTCTAGCGACGGTCGACGCATTGATGGGCTTGCCGCCGCTATCGAAGGGATTGGAAAGGACGCGTCGATCTTCGAGAAACACGAGGACGCGGCGTACGATTTCTGTCTCTGAGGGGCTGGGGTCCGACCAAGACACGCCGAAGACAGGTGTACTGATGCCGGTTACCCGGCGTGCGGTCTCGGCAGTGACCTTGCTGCTCTTGCGGAAGAAATTGCGCATACCTCCTCCTAGCCGACCCTAAGTCTGGCCTGCTTCAAATGAGGTTGGTGCTCGGTCGGCCGAAGCGAATGAGCAGCCATCGCGGCAATGAAAACCTCGGGCGTTTTCAGGTAGCGCTCCAGCTTGTTCTCCCTCATGAGCACTACGAACAGAGCGCACGTTTTCGCCTGACAATTGACCGACTTGGTAGGGTTGAACTCTATGTCAGTGAAACCGGCATACTGCATTTCGCCATCCACTCGATTTTTGAGCCATACACGGTGAGGAAAGATGGCATTGAGATAAAGCCAATCGTAGAACACGGTCGTGGGTTCTAGCGGGAACTCTAAGCCGTCGAATTTGAAGCCCACCAGTGCGCCGGAATCGCGGAGTCGTGGCTCGCGCTTCGCATCGCGCGGTTCAACCTCGTACAGATCGGTGTACGGCCCGCCGCGCTCGAATACCTTACTTCCCTGAAAGGCGTTCTCCAGCGGTATCTCGCCGATGCTGGTCATCACGCGCAGGTGAAACGCGCTAAGATGCCGACCGGCGACTTCATCAGACTTGCTAGAGACTTCTAGCAGCGGCACATATCCGGCTTTCTTGGCGGCCTCATGCAGCGACCGGATATTCTTCTTCTTCTGAACTTCAGCGAAGCCACCGGCCCACGGAATTTCGAAATCCAATCGCCTGACGTAACCTTCGTCCTCAGTCGCAGGGATAAAAACGGGTCTCTCAGCCATTCTAAATGTTCCTTATTAAGCCGAGCGGGATGACATGGGGAACCAACACCTCGTATTTCTCCGCTTGCGTGAGACGCGCCTTTATCGCCGGGTCCTTCCAGTCCGTTCGGGTGTAAAGTATCCCAAAATCGATTAGCGGTTCAGCCTCTCCGATAGCAACCGATTCGACGCCAGCTTTGTTCGCGACATCGTTGGTGAAACGAACACCCATGAACTGCATCACCGAGGGGTGTATTTGCAGAAAGATCGTGTCCGTGATCCTCCCATCCTGCCGAGCAACGTACTCCATCGGATGGGTGCTACGAAAGCAAAGGTGGACGTAGTTGCCCATTCCCTTCAACGCGTCGGCGTCCCGACTCCATTCATTGCCGCCCGGTGCCGGAACCTTGACCTTCTTCTGGTCAAGCTGCGCGAGTGGATAGAGTCCTCCCATTTCTTTAATCAGCGGCAGGTTCCTCCGATCAGTGAAGTGATAGAGCAGCGGCACCTTCTCAAGAGTATCAATTGCCATGTTCCCCTCCGCCCACACCGGTGGAATCTTACGGCAGTCATCGCCCGAAGGCCATCATCCGAGCCAAGGTGTTCAGATTGGCGACGTTCCTCAATTGTTCTATACGAGGAAAATTGAATTCTACATCGCCAACTATGGTTCGAAATCGACGTGCACGGCAGCTCCATAACGATCACCATCCCAGACATCGAAAGCATGACCGACGACGAGTTGGAACAGCTTGCGCGAATGCGAGACGGCCGATGGAGCGCGCAGACCAAAGCGCTTATGCGCAGGTTCAACACCGATAAGCTCAATCTCAATCGGGCATGGGCTGGCACCTGGCAGGGCTGGACATGCCCATGCTGCCAGAGGGCAAAGCCGCAGATTGCGAGACTCACGACATCCGGCGTCCTGCTATGTCAACTTGAATTGCACCACGACCACCTAGGCGATAAGGCCGGGAAGCTATTCGAGGAAATCAACCAGAAGTCGGAGGATCGCGAGTTCAACATCCAAGTGTCGCATGCCAAGTACGGCATGCTCCAGTTCGTGGAACGCTTCGAACGAACGCTCATCTGTATCGACTGCAATCTGGCAGAGGGAAGTGCTAAGGCGGCACTCGACAGCGCCGTGGATTGGGACTTCACTTTCTCCCCAAAAGAAATCACCGGGTTTATTCGCGCCACCGACAACGGTGTCCATACAGTCGATTTTGAGGCCGCACGCACGACGTGGGAGCGGGTGAAGCCAGACATCGCGGATCGCCTCGATTTTGCTGAGCGGATGGCAATACGGTTCGCCAAGGGGAAGAACCGTCGCGAAGTGGCCATTGGGGTGCGGGCCGATTTCTGGATCGATGACCGGGCGCTGGTATGGGCGCAGGTTACAGACGCGTTGCCGCACCTAGACCGTAGCAGCATCGGCATGAAAGTACTTGCCCGATCGGTTGCACGGGACGCCGTTGGCAAATCAGCGAAACGGAAGGTGAAGCCTGCCGGCAAGCCGCCCAGCGATGCTGAGTTCGCCGATGTAGGGAGCCAGAACGGCGAACAAAAGCATTGGAATGCTGTAAGCGAGGAGTGGACGTGCGGGTGCTGTAAGCGCTCCAAGCGGGAGATATGCAGGAAGTCGAACAAGGGAAAATGGACGGCGCGCATCCACATCATCCGGGATTGGATCGCGGAGGAGGATGTCAGCAACCTCTACTGGCGCGGTGGCGACATGACGGGTGGAATGGTAATCGGCTCCCATGTCACTGTGCTCATCTGCCAAGACTGCCGGCATATCATTTCTGAGGTCCAGCGTCGTGATGGCACGCTTGAGGAGTCGAGCTTGACGCTCGGAGAGGTAGAGGCTGCTATCGTCGCAATTGCCCCTAATCAGATGCACGATGTCGACTATGAGTGGGCAATCGAGACGGCGCGGAACAACCGCGATCTTGTTGCAGCCGTGGACGAGTATCACGGGCACGCACGCGATGCCCTTGCAAAGTTGGCTCGTGCCAAATGGCTCATGAAAGCCGTTCCATGTTCTTTTGAGAAGGCCCGCTGCTTCATGGGTTACGAGCACGCAAAGGCGGAAGACGTCGATCTAGAGGAAGGCGACGCCTACATGAATTGGCTGCTGGGTGAAGGCCTCAGATTTGAGAGCAATGCAGTAGGATAATCCTGTTGCCGCTGCGGGGGCGCGATTGCCCCCGGACGCCACGATGACGACGTCGAGCTCGCGTGCCGAATGCCGCCTAAGGGTGGGTTGGAAGGATCCTCATTCAGGCACCTCGGAACGGACATCGAGATCACAGCCTTCGATTTCATCGTCCTCCTCGAGCACCCCGCCTATCGCAATTGGAATGTCGCCAGCCAGAAGCCTTTCCTTGCTCAGCAGGCCGGCATCCTCGAGCGCCTCGAAATCCGGCAGGTCGCGCAGCGTGTCGAGCCCGAACTCCAGCAGGAATTCTTTCGTCGTCACATAGGTGTAGGGCGCGCCCGGCGTTGGGCTGCGCGGACCGGAAGCGATCAGGCCGGCACCGCGCAGATGACCAATAAAATCGCGACTGATCTCCTTGCCGAAGAAAGACGACAGTTCGGCGCGGGTGATCGGCTGGAAGTAGCCGATGCACATCAGCACCAAAACCTCCGACTGCGTAAGGTCAGCCGTCTTCCCACTTCCACCTACAGC
>NZ_RZQL01000095.1 GCF_003997935.1 Mesorhizobium sp. M7A.F.Ca.US.006.01.1.1 | reverse complement strand
ACTGTCGCGGAGGCGCATTCTGCGGCGGCAGCCCTCAGGTTGCTGGAGGAGCAGCCGTTCGACCTCGTCATAACGGATCATGCTATGCCGAAGATGACGGGCCTGCAGCTATCGAATACGATCAAAGTCCAGTGGCCGAACGTACCCGTCATTATAGCAACGGGCTACGCCGAACTCCCGGGGACTCGCGACATCAAAATTCTCAGCAAGCCGTTTACTGAAGAAGAATTGGCGAACGCAATAGCAGCCGCTAATGTCGCGTAGGGTCGCCTTAGAGACCACCCCCTTTGAGTTCCTTGATGCGTCAAGCTGGGATAAGATCCTCCAATATTTTTCTCTGAGAGTACTTGCGAAGCGGCAACCTGCTCGGCGGTCAGAAGGGAGTTTTCTATGGAAAGTGTACGTTCAGGCAGCCGATTCGTGCGAGAGGACGACTTCGTTCTTCGAAAGATCGCTTTGGTCGCCTGCCCTACCAGCCTATGCCGCACTTTAGCTCCCGGATCTAACTTGCAAGGATTGGGAACCCGCGAGGCGTTGTTCTCGCAGTCGCGCAGTCAAGCAGGAGTGCGGACAGGCCTACCCAGCAGCTAAACAGAAAAGCGCCGGCGCTGGGTCTTCACCGGGGCTAAGGGCATGTACGAGCTACCCTGCATGTCCGAGTTTCAGCCTGCGCTAATATTGTAAATGAATGACTGTGCGCACCGACTTCTCCGGGTCGTTGCGTTTGGCGTCACTGTGGTTCCCGAAGGGCCGATATACTCCACCAGCGCGAGGCATGACCGCTCAGATTCTGTTGGTCGGCGCCAACGTTCGCGCACCTCTGCGCCGGCCGCCACGGCACTTTGAGGTGAAGTGCCGCTCACTGGAGCTAAAACCCAGCAATTGGCCGACAATCGCCGAATAGCCGATTGGTTGAAAACGTACAGCGAATCCGTTGGGGTTATGCTGGACAACAGGGTAAACAATTCCTTTCGCTGGAAGGGAGGCCGCGATGGTTCGAACGCATTTAGAAGTTGCACAAGGCGTAATCGCAACCGGCTATCTTGTTCGGCATAATTCCATGATCGGAACTGCCAAGTTTCGCCAAGACGTGGATCGTTCAAGGCGCGCAATCGAGACATCGCGCGAACTGCTCAAACGCCTTCGCCAACGTCACCACGATGACATGGCGCGAGGGTGGGAAGATCCGGGCGTGGCAAGCGTCGCCGTCTCAGCCTTTGACGCCGACATTCTCCGATCGGCATTCCGAGAGTTGGTCAGGCAAACGGGTGTGCCTGAGTATCAATGGCGTGATCTGGCCACGAGCCTGGTACATGAATTCACCGGGTGCGAGCAGATGGAAACCGGCCTGGTGGATTGGATCACCAGCAAGTAGCGCTACAAGGAAACCTTTTTGGGGGCTCGGAATTAGGGTCGCATGGCCCGCTTCTTCTTTGATTTAACCGACGATGGCGAAGTCTTTCCCGATCCTGAAGGAACCGAAATTGCGAGCCGGGAAGCCGCTGAAGATGAGGCAGCAAGAGCGTTGCTTGAAATAGCCAAAGACCGGATGCCGGACGGCACTTTCAGAGAGGTTGCCATCGATGTCCGCGATCACACCAGCAAGCTCCTATTCTCCGTGAAGGTCACGTTCGAGTTGGTGCGTGAGCCGCCCGACGGATGAGGACGCGGCCCTAGCTATTCATTATGGCTGCGCACCAACGCCAGCGGCATGCGGTCGCTGAGGCTGCCATCATTGCTTTCGAACTGCAAGACGCCTGAAAATGCGATTGGCGCCTTCTGCCGTCGAGGTAGAAATGACGTCGTCCGCCTGACGCTAATGTGACCTAATATCGTTGTTTGCCGCCGGCATTGAAGGATGTTTGAAGAATGACTCGTGTTGACCACCCTCGCTGTCTCTGTGGGGGATCATGGTTTCCGGCAAGTCGCCAACCCCGTACTGTGAGCCCCGGACTGAAATAAGGTCATGGTTGTCGGGGCGTGTGTTTTGTCACGGCCTTCGACGATGGATAATTTCTTCAATAAGTTTCGCGTCGGCTTCGTGTTCCGCGGCCCGCGTAGCCATTTGGCTGGCCAAGCTATGTCTTTCCCGAGCGGCTTCTCGTTGCGCCGTCCGTTTCGCCAACTCGGCCCGCTGCTGGTGCGCTCTTAGAAGGCTCCAAAGGGCCTGTTCCGCATCGTCCGCCTGGGCCTGCATCAAAACGTCCGCTCCGAATGCATGTCCAGTGTGACAACGGTAACGGGTAATCGGCCCGTCTTCGATCTCCCAAAGCGGTCCGTGACATTCGGGGCAGACAAATGTCGAGGGGATGCCAAGCTGGCGTTCTGTCTGTTCCATTGTGCTGTGCTCCTGAGCAGCAATCGCAGCCTCAAGGCGGATGACAGGCGGGATTTCTGGTGTCGGCCCTGCGAGTTCGGACGCAAGCCTGCGCAACAGGCCAGCCATTTCGGACAGGGCGACGCAATGGTCGACTTCCACATTCTGCAAGGCGCTCAGCGGCATATCGGGTACTGCAGCGTCGTCGGGATCTTGAACCACGCTGACCCCTCCGCAAATCTTGATGGCGCGCAAGCCGGCGGTTCCGTCGGAGAGGCTGCCCGTGAGCACGACACCAATCACGCTGCCGCCAAAGCTGCAGGCCGCTGATCGAAAAAGGGGATCGATGGCAGGGCGCGCCAAATTCTCCCGCGGCCCGCGCCGCAGCAGCATGTGATCATCATGTAAAAGCAGGTGAGCTCCGGGCGGTGCAACGAAGATGTGCCCGTTTTTAACCTTCGTGCCGCTGGCGGCATTCGCTACGGGCATGTTGGCAGCGCGACCGAGAATGTCGCCGAGGTAACTCGTGAGACCGACGTGCTGTACGATGAGGAGGGCCGCCGGAATGTCCGGCGAAATATCCCGGACAAGTCTCTTCAGCGCGTCGAGGCCCCCCGCCGAGGCTCCGATTGCGACAATGCACCGGTTCTCGCAACCGTAGGCACGGACCTTCTCCGACTGCCCCGCATGTTCCGACTCTGATCGTGGTGCGGCGGTGGCCATATGTGCTTCACCCACTCAGCAAATAGCGAGCACTCCGGCCAGTCCGCTGCTGCCAGTCGGATGCCCCTGCTTTCGTCGTTAGCTTCCTGACCCCGAACATAGTTGCCCGCAATGACGTCAGCTCCAAACTAACGCTTACGTGCGCGTTTGACAGCAGCCTCGGCCACGGCCGGGGCCTCCTGAATGCTTGCCGCGCCGCCAAAATCCGCGTTCTTGGTTCGGCCAGCTCCCGGACCGGCACCTAGATCAGCGCCCGTGATCGGATCGGACGCCGGATCAGAAAGAGTACGGTCGGCCATCTTGGCCACCACCTTCATGTCTCTGGCGCCCATTTTGACGGTTGCCAAGCCGTCTCCGCCGTCGACGGGCATCACCTCTTCAAGGTCATCGATCCGATCCCACTCTTCGCCGGAATTCCATGGACCATTGGTATCGCCGTCACCTTGAGAGGTGTTGACGTACATGCTGGCGTACCTCTCGATGCCCGGGAGCTTGCCTGACGGGAAATTGTTTTCGATGGCGTAGAGTGCTTTCTCAAACGACTTTTGATGAGCGATCTCGCGTGTCATCAGGAAGCCGAGCGCGTCCTTGATGCCCGGATCATCGGTGATGTTGATGAGGCGTTCGTAAACGATCTTGGCGCGCGCTTCAGCGGCGATGTTCGACCGCAAATCCACGGTAGGTTCACCGCGTGAGTCGACATAGGCCGCGGTCCAGGGAACGCCGGCTGAGTCGCACAGCGCGGGAGCACCGCCAAACAGGATGGATTCCTTGGCTGTCGTACCGCTGGCGCCGATCATCATATAAAGGTCCGCTTCTTTCATCTGGCCTTCGGCAAGTTGTGCCTTGAGCCCCTTGTTCAGCATGGTGACGATCGATCCCACCACCTCAAGGTGGCTGAGTTCTTCAGTGGCTATGTCGAGCAACATGTCGCGACGGCCAAGATCATCCTCGCCGAGGCCTTGCGTGAAATAGCGCATCGCCGCGGCAAGCTCCCCATCGGCGCCACCGAATTGTTCCATGATCATGCAGGCCAGGCGGGGATTAGGCTCCGAAACGCGGACGGTGTATTGCAGGCGCTTGTTGTGCATGAACATTGGCAATCCTCCAGGGGGTTGGGTTGCCCAACATCCGCCTGCGAGGATTGTTCCATATTGCATCGAGTGACGCAGTGGCCGATCCGCGAGGCCATGGCGCGCTAGGGGTGAAATTCGTGTCGGGACGCACATCAATGAGCGCCTCCAGATGGGAGAAAGACTGGTCGCGCACGTTTTCCTCCGGGTACTGGAACGAACATGTTGTCGGGACTAACCCACGATGAAAGCGGCGAAAAAACTGCTGAGGCTCTGCATTCGTCTGCAGGTCACAGCGATGGGATGACAGATCCCGAATGGCCACAGCAAAGTCCGGCGCCAGGCATCTCTTGCGAAGTTTTGCGATCTCGGAACAATCGCGCCAAACCACAGTTCGAGCCAGGCAGCGGAGCTGCAAGATTGGTGACCCGATCCCCGCGTGAGCCCTCCCACGGCGTAGGCGCTTGATCACCAGCAGGCGATATAATCGAGGCGATAGCATCGATGGGCAAGAAGGCCAAGCAGAACACCGCGTCTCGGACGGATCGCGAAAGGGCCATCGAAGCGAACTACTTTGCCCGAAAGTGCGGCCTCACCAAGGACGAGGCACTCAAGATTCTCAGGTCGCAGGATCGATGAAGAAGCGAAACGGCGGTCGGGCGGCCGGTAGGAGCAATCGTCGCTCGATCGTCGCAACCGATGGCGGCGCATGATCTAGTTCACCCCGACACACCTTTTAAACAATCCGCTTCAACCATCCGGGCATGCCGCGGGCCGGGTCCCGTTTAGACCGGCAGAGGCAGCCGAGCGACCATTGTGGCTTGCAATATGTGCCGAAAAGCGCGCGATCTGGTCTCACAGCAGCTTGCCCACAAAACGCTGAAGAGGTCGTTCCGGCGCCGCGGCCCCCGACCGCCGTCTTATCAACATTGATCGGCGAAAGCGTGACCAGCAATCGACTTCGATAGGCGAGAACGCCGGTTAAGGCGCGGCAGGCGGCTTGACAAGCGGCCGCGAGGCTAGCCAGGCGCAGAGGCGACATGGCGCCGGTTGTGCCGACCAGAACGGAGCGAGATCACGGTCCTTGCTCGTGTTCCCACCATGTCTTTGAGGGCGAGGAACAACCGATGGCCTTGGTTGTTAGAGCTGCATATGCCGCGAAGCATTGAACTCGAAGTGGGACATGGAGATGGCGACGAAGAAAAGCGCCCAGAGCAGCACAAAGGGCCTGGAAGATCTATTTTACGAAGCCTTGAAGGACATATACTACGCGGAGCGTAAGATCTTAAGTGCCCTCAAGAAAATGGCCAGGGGTGCCGAATCGCAAGAGTTGACCGCCGCGTTCGAGAAGCACCGCGACGAGACTGAGGGTCAGGTTGAGCGGCTGCAGCAGGTGTTCGAGATTTTCGGCAAGCGCGCGCAGGGCAAGACCTGTCCCGCGATCGACGGCATCATTGAGGAGGGCGGGGAGATACTGGAGGAGTTCCAAGCGGCGCCGGCCCTCGACGCCGGGCTTGTTGCCGCTGCCCAGGCCGTCGAGCATTATGAGATCGCCCGTTATAGGACATTGGTAACCTGGGCAAGGCTGCTCGGCTTGAATGACGCGGTTCCGCTGCTGCAGCAGACGCTCGACGAAGAGAAGGCAACGGACGAGGCGTTGACGCAGCTTGGAGAAACCAGCGTAAATGAAAGGGCGCTGCAAGATGCCGCCTAGATCTAGCTGAACGCGTTGGGCGGGAGGGAGATCGAGTCCATCGACACCGTCGATCAGGTTGGCTGGCGCTGCGTGCATGAGCAAATAGTGGATACGGTCGTTGCACCGAACCGTCCGAGGCGGTCATTCCTGCGCGAACAACTCGCCTTGCCCATGAATGGTTGCAGGAACATCCGTGGCAGCTTGGGATCAGCGCCCATGGTAGAAACCAAAGGAACAATCAACCCGAGCTTCCGCTCGATATCGTTGCTCGAAACTGTCGGAGCTCTGGCCGGACGCGCCAGCAGCGCCGCGACGCTCGCTTCCATCTGCCCTCGGCGAGGCGCGCGGAATCGCTCGATCGTGCGGCCCGATCGCAGCGACACCGCTGTTTCGTCCGGCTCCGCGTGCAGACAGGATGAGGCGCGACTGTCACTGCAGTTTTCAGGTGCCAGGTGAGGGTCCTCGTCACCGGCGCGTCGGGTCTGATCGGAGCTTCTCTTTGTGCGCGCCTGGCCGCCGATGGATATGAAATCGTTCGCGTGCTGCATCGTGCCGGCGCCGCTCCCTTCAGAGGCTTGCCGCCTGTCTTGTTCGACATGGCAAAGGCGCTGCAGACGCAGGACTGGAGCCCGCATCTGATAGGCATCGACGCGGTCGTCAACTGCGCCGGCGTGCTGCAGGACAGCGCGCAAGAAAGCACTGGCGGTGTGCATGCGGGTGGCGCATCGGCACTCTTTGCCGCCTGTGAGCAGGCGGGCGTGAGAAAAGTCATTCACTTCTCGGCAATCGGGGTCGATCGGCTGCAGCCGTCCGCCTTCTCGGCCACCAAGCTGGCTGGCGACCAGGCGTTGATGGCGCGCGATTTGGACTGGGTCATCCTGCGCCCGTCGGTCGTGCTGGGCCGGCCGGCGTTCGGCGCCAGTGCGCTGTTTCGCGGACTGGCCGCATTGCCACTGTTGCCGGTGATGCCCAGCACGGGTCGGCTTCAGGTCGTACAGTTGGATGACGTGATCGCCACTGTCCTGCATTTTCTCCGGCCCGATAGCGCATCGCACCTTGCGCTTGACCTTGCCGGACCTGAAGCGCTGCCGATGAGCAAGGTGGTCGGCCTCTACCGCCGCTGGCTCGGGTCGAGACCGGCTGGAGAGTTCACTCTGCCCGGTAGCGTCGCGGCCGGCCTGTACCGGGTCGGCGATGCGGCGGCTCTGCTCGGCTGGCGCCCGCCGATGCGCAGCAATGCGGCCAAGGAAATCGTGCGGGGCGCTGTCGGCGACCCGCAGGCGTGGATCACAGCGACAGGGATCCAACCATCCAGCCTCGAAGCG
The DNA here is from genome assembly GCF_003997935.1 of Mesorhizobium sp. M7A.F.Ca.US.006.01.1.1. Taxonomy (GTDB): domain Bacteria; phylum Pseudomonadota; class Alphaproteobacteria; order Rhizobiales; family Rhizobiaceae; genus Mesorhizobium. Next base: position 17,122 of record NZ_RZQL01000095.1, on the reverse strand, counting down.
GCGCTAAAGCTCAATCCCGCGACGGTGCAGGAGCGATGGTTCGCCCGTCTCTATTTCGTCAAGCCGGCGATCTTTACTGTCCTGCCCTTCTTCTGGATCATGACCGGCATCATTTCCCTGACCACCGGCTGGCGCCGCGGGGTCGACTTGCTGGTCGGCACGGCCATCGGTCCGCTGGCGGAACCGGCGGTCATCGCCGGAGCGCTGGCCGACATGGCGGTCGGCGCGTTGATCGCCTGGCGACCGACCAGTCGGCTGGGGCTGTTCGGGGCGATTGCGGTGGCTCTTTTCTATGCGATCGCGGGGACCATGCTGCGACCAGAACTGTGGAACGAGCCGCTCGGCCCATTCCTGAAGATCCTGCCGATCCTGGTTCTGCATTTTGTCGCGCTGGCGGTCCTGGAGGAACGCTGATGACCTACTTCATGCTCAAGTTCCTGCATGTCGTCGGCGCGGCCGTGCTGCTGGGCACCGGCGCCGGCATCGCCTTCTTCATGCTGCTCGCCCACCGGACCGGAAATTCCGCGACCATCGCGGCGGTCGCACGCATCGTCGTGATCGCCGATTTCATCTTCACTGCAACCGCCGTCGTCGCCCAACCTGTCACCGGTGCATTCCTCGCCTGGCATTCCGGCTATCCGCTGACCGAGGGGTGGATTGTGCTTTCGATCCTGCTCTACCTCATCACCGGCCTGTTCTGGCTTCCAGTCGTGTGGATGCAGATCGAGATGCGCAATCTCGCTATGCAGGCCGCGGCAGAGAAGCAACCTCCACCACAGCGCTATGACACCTTGTTTCGGCTCTGGTTCGCCTTTGGCTTTCCTGCCTTCGCGGCAGTGCTCGCCATCTTCTGGCTGATGATTTCGCGACCTTCGATCGACTGGTTCGCCTTGTAGCACCGGACTTCGTCTCCCTCGTCACGGTCTGCAACATCGTTGCGCCCAACAAATGGCCGGCGATGGAGCCAGCCGCAGACTGCCTCGTTCCGTTCCTACATACCGGGTGGCTATGGTTGCACAGGTTCCCGGCCATCGCCGGAGCACCTCTGTGGCGGGAGGCTGACGGGACTTTGATTGCCGACGACACGTCTATCCACGTCGCCCGTGCACGGCTTCGAAATGCATCGTCGGCGACTTCGGTGGCAACTTGCGGCATTGCAGCCCGAGCTTGTCGTCACCGAGCACGGCGCTCCCGCATGCCGCGGGGCCTCGATCGTGTTGCCGAGCGGTTCGGCGAGGTCGCCGTCCGGCCGCAGTCGAGATAGCGCCGTTTGACCACCGTCGACGAAGGCCACATCTACCGGCAGGCCTGAGCAAATCAGCGACCGCGTTTCCCGCAGTCCTTTCGTTCGGCGATCTCTGCTGCGGATCCATCGCCGGCGTGACCCGTGCCTTCAGGAGGCAGTTCGGCCGCTTGGTGTCGGGCGCAATCGGAATCTTCTGTAGGCTCTCAGCCTGGGGGCAATGGGCGACGCCCGGCGTACCGGCTCGGCGCAAGTACCCTGCCCTGCCAATACGACAAGGCGCAGGCTGCCCTGATCGATGATGGTCAGCGCGCAGCTGGCGAGAGCGCGTCGCTGCTGCCACCTTCTTTTGGTGGACGAGGCATACAGGTGACCTTGTCGATCATTCCGAGCACCGCCTGCGGGTCACTGTGGTGGGCCATGTGCCCGGAATTCGGGATTATTTCCATCAGTGACCCTGAAATTTCGGCATGCAAGCGTTCCGCTTCACGCCGAGCGTCGAACAGCCTGTCCCCTGCTCCAGCCACGATTCCGGTCGGCACGTCGATGTCCCGATAGCTAGGTTTCGTAAACAGCGCCGCGCTGAGCATCAGGGCTGTCTCCACACAGACTGAGCGCAACTGAGAGGGGCGGCTGGCGACCTCCTTTGTGCTCACGGAAAAAACGTTCGAGATCGGCCCGGGCCGGAATATCTTTCGCATGGCCGACGGCCAGCCGAGCCTTACTGCGAGCGGCAGCAAGGTGTGAAGAAATGCCGAGCCCATCAGCGGTATGGCCGGTAGTGCTGCAAGAGCGAGATCCAGCCTCGGTGAGGGATAGTAATATCCAGAGACGAGGACCAGGCCGGCGACCGAGGGAGCGTGCCTGCGGGCCATCTCCAGCGCGATCCACGCGCCCCAGGAATGTCCGAGCACGAGGTACTTGTGAATGCCTATTTTGGCGGCGGCCTCGTGGAAGAGATCGGCCTGCTCGCACGCCGACCAGCGCTTTCGAGCCGGTCGCGAGCTTCCGCCGAAACCTGGCCGGTCGAAGGCGAGGACCCGATGGTTGGCACTCGCCAGGTCGAGCACGCCGCTGACCGCAAAATCCTCCGCAACCGAGCCATTGCCATGCAACAGGAGCAAAGGAGGCCCGCTGCCTTTCTCGATGATACTCAGGTCCACCCCATCGATCCTCAGAGTGCGTCCCCTCGAACGGGGAGCCAAGGCCTTCCTGGCGCGTGCGTTATTGTATGCCGCCAGCGACAGGGCGGCAGCCGCAAACAGTGTGGCGAGTTTTATCCGGTTTGAAAACATACTGACTCCTGCGCTGGGTCTGCACGGTGGCCCACCGTTGAGCGCGTCGCGGTTGTGCATCGGCATCGACGTCGCCAATTTCGGTCAGCCTGTCCCGCCGCATCTTTGCCATCAGGGTATCGAAGCCTCACGGAACCCCGACCGGGCGTCGCATCGCGAGATCGAAGGCATCGCCGGAGCTCAGCACGTGAACCCTCAGATCATGGATGGAAAGGGCGGCATCAGGTTCACCTTCCGCGATGTTGGAATGCGTGACGCCGGCTGCATCGACCAGATAGACAGCGCCGCTGCCGATGACCTTGAACATCTCGCCATTCACCACGATCGCCGTGTCTTCATCGATGCCGATGCCCAGGACCCGTGGGTTCTGCGACACCGCTCCGATGAGCCGCCCGATGCGGCCCCGCTCCGCAAAGTGCTGGTCGATGATGACATTCGGCAGCAGGCCCAACCCCGGCGCCATGCGAATATGGCCGATCCGAAAGGACGCAGCGTTCGGCCCCTTCACCATCATGGTATCGCTCATGACCGACGCGCCCGCGGAGGTGCCGGCAATTATGCCTCCGGCTTCATAAATTTCGTGCACCCGCTCGTCGATGGGGGTGTCGCCGATCTGGCTGGTGATGCGGAGCTGGTCACCACCGGAGAAGAACACAGCGCTCACGTTTGCGAGCGCGCTTATTTTTTTTTCATGCGCCGCCTCGAGACGGTCGTTGACGTAGAGCTCGACGACTTCCTTGATGCCCAACTCGCCGAAGGACTTCTGATACTTCTCGAGATAGCCATCCGGCTCATGCGAAGCGATGGTCGCAAGGACCAGGCGCCCGTTCGGAACCAGACTTGCGACCTCCTTCAATATGACGCGATCGCCGTCATGGTCCTCGTGGCCACCGATAATGACAAGCGTTCCGGCTTTGCCATTGGAGGGGCGCCTTTTCTTCCTGTCGGTCATCTGCCCTCGTCTCTCTTGCGCACGAAGACATGCGGATGGTTGTCCTCGCTGGTCATGAACGCGACTGCGAACTCCCGGCTGTTGTGCGCCCACCCGGACTTCCCGGTTGGGGTAAGCACGATGGCTCCCGCTTCACCGCCGATCGCCTCAACCTCCATGAGGGAGGGCTCCAGCACCTCCTCAATGCCCGCCATAGCTGCGTGTCCAGAGGAAAGTGCGCGCCGCGCGGAAAGCTCCTGCATGACGCGAGCGGCGAGAGCCTTTCGCGCGATATGCTCGCCGTCTCCCGAAAAGGCCACGGCGCCCAGCTGGTTGTCGGCGTAGTAGCCGCAACCGGGTTGCGGAGAATCGCCCACACGGCCCGGAGCGCTGCCGTCCAGTCCCCCGGTCGAAGTGCCCACGGCGAGATCCCCATACTGGTCAAGGGCAACGACGCCGATTGTATCCTTCGCCTCCGACTTGCTGGCCAAATCGCGTTGCTGCGGCGTGACCAAATCAGCCGGATCGCAAAGCTCCAGTTGTTTATCGGCCGCGAAACGCCTGGCGCCGTCCGACGCCAGCAGGATTGGCTCCTCATGCAGCATGGCCTTGGCGACACTGATGGGATGGCGCACGCCCTTGATCACAGCGACGGCGCCCACATTGAAGTCCCTGCCCTCCATGACGCCTGCGCACATTTCGACCTCGCCGTCCGAATTTAGGGCACTGCCATATCCTGCATTGAACGTCGGGTCCGTCTCGAGGACACGACCGGCGGCTTCTACCGCGTCGACTGCAGTTCCGCCGCCGGCCAGGACGGCGCGACCGGCCTCAAGCGCCTTGATGCACCCGTTGCGATGCGCCTCCTCCTCTTCTGGATCGATCTCCTTGGCGCCGCCGTGCAGGATGAGCGACCACATCAGCCAGCCCTCAGATGGCGAACACGGGTCTGATCGGGCCCTCGCCGAGAAGGTGCCGCGCCCTCAAACCCGGTCACGTGGCTCCAGACCGCCTCAACGTCGTCGACGGTGAGCACGACAAGGTCTTTCTCCCGAGCAAGCTGGAGACACACGTCGACGGCCTCTTTTTCGGGACAGACGGCTTGTATGCGCCCTGGAGCGCAGCCGGCGTTCAAGGCGCCTTCCCGCAGCAAGCCGGCGATCGTTCCGGGGGCTCGGCCGCGCAGTTCATGTTCATCCTCCTTGAAGACGATGACGTCGAATATTCGCGAAGCCACCGCGCCCATCTCGCGTATGTCGCAATCGCGGCGGTCGCCCGGTATTGCGACAAGGCCGATCGTGCGCTGATACCCGCGCTTCATATGGGAAACGAGCTTTCCCAGCGCCTTCAACCCGTCGGGATTGTGCGCGTAGTCAACGATCGTGCGGAAACCATGCCCGTCGAAGACGTTGAGGCGACCGGGAGAATGCTCGAACGAGGTGGTGAACTCGGCCAATGCAGCGCGGATAGTTGCCGCAGGTATGTCGTGGCAATGTGCCATCGCAACGGCCGCCAAGCTGTTGGCAACATTGAATTCAGCGGCCCCCTCGAAGGTCGCGGGAATTTCGTCGACGTCCATCAGGAACATCGACTCCCCATCCTCGTGGATGACGATGTCCCAACCGTCCCTGCTGCGCTCCCGCGTCACGGCGCGGCCGCCTTCCGCCACGTGGCTGCACAGGAAATCGGGCCAGTCGCTCCTGTTCACCAGCGAGAAGTAGCAGATCCTGCCCCCTGCTTCGCGCGACATCGCGGAGGTGTGAATGTCGTCGGCGTTGAGGATGCTCCACCCGCCGCGGCGGACAGACTCGACGACCACCGACTTCACTTCCGCCAGGTCGTCGATAGTGTCGATGCCTCTCAGCCCCAGATGATCGCCATGGACGTTCAGCACCGCGCCAATGTCGCATGCGTCGAATGCAAGGCCTTCGCGCAGGATGCCGCCGCGTGCACATTCCAGCACGGCGACATCGACACCTGGCTCGCGAAGCACGATCCTGGCGCTTTGCGGACCCGAGCAATCGCCTGTCATGATCCGCTCGCCGTTCAGGTAGACGCCGGTGGTCGAGGTGAGCCCGACCGTTGCACCATTCGCCTGAAGAATGTGCGAGAGCATTCTGGCGGTGGTCGACTTGCCGTTTGTCCCTGTGATCGCGAAGATTGGAATGCGGCCGTCCTTGCCACCCCTGAAGAGAAGATCGAGCACCGGCCGTGCGACATTGCGGGCGCGGCCTGAGGACGGTTCGAGATGCATGCGAAACCCGGGACCGGCATTCACCTCTATGATGCCGCCGCCGGTCTCGCTGACCGGCCGGGAAATGTCAGGGCAGACGAAGTCGATCCCCGCAATGTCGAGACCGACGATCTGTGCCGCCCGCCTGGCGATCAGCGCGTTTTCCGGATGGATTTCATCCGTCCGGTCAATTGCCGTCCCGCCGGTCGACAGATTAGCGGTGGGTCGCAGGAGCACCATTTGACCCGGCGCTGGAACGCTCGAAAGCGTGAGCTGCGACTTTGACAGGAAATGCTCGACACATTCGTCGATCTCGATGCGGGTCAGCACCGAAGAATGGCCCTCTCCCCGTCGCGGGTCGTGGTTCGTCTCCTCGACGAGTTCGGCGACAGAACTCCGGCCATCGCCGACGACATGTGCCGGGACCCTCTCGGCAAGCGCCACCACCTTTCCTCCGATCACCAGGATCCTGTGGTCCGAGCCGACGAAGTGCTGCTCGACGATAACGCTGCGACTGTGTTCTCGCGCCTGTTCGAAGCCCCAGCGGACTTCGTCCTCGGTTGCGAGGCCGATGTTGACGCCGTTTCCATGATTGCCGTCCAGTGGTTTGGTGACCACAGGGTACCCGAGCCGTGCCGCTGCCGCGACCGCGTCCTGCGCCGATCGCACCAGTTCCCCGCTGGGGACCGTTAGCCCGGCCTGCTGCAGCAGGAATTTTGTCAGGTCCTTGTCGGAGGCGATTTCGGTCGCGATCTCGGAAGTGAGGTCGGTGCAGCTGGCGCGGATTCGCTTCTGATGCTTGCCTTGGCCGAGCAGCACCAGGCTGCTGTCATCGAGCCGCGCCGCGGGAATCCCCCGTCTCCCGGCCTCGCGCACCAGAGAGGCGGTCGTGGGGCCCAAGGCACGCTCGGCGGCGCGAGCCTTGAGCTGCTGCAGCCTCACTGCGAAATCGAATGGCCCGTCCATTTCGGCAATCTCGTCGAGCCCCTCGAGGCCATGCAGATTGGCCGGCAGGAGACCATCCACCAACTCGAGCGCAACTCGTCCGGCGAGCAGCCCCACAACCTCATCATTGTAGGCGAACATGACGTTGTAAGTGCCCGGACTGCCTTTGACCGAACGTGTCTTTCCTCGTGTCACCCGGTGGCCCAGCATGTTCTGCAGTTCCAGGGCGACGTGCTCCACGACGTGGCCGAGCCAGGTTCCTTCCTGCATACGGCGGACGAACCCGCCGGCGACGCCATAGCTGCAGCCATGGGCCGCAAGGCCGGGCAACAGGCGAACGATGTCCTCGGTAAACCCGGGCAGCTTGTCTGTCGGGAACGCCTCAAGGGCCCCGAGGTCAATCTGGATCCGGACCATTGGACTCATGCTGTAGAGATGAGGTCCGCGGAACACGCGAGCGTCCACGACACGGATGCTGGTGCGAAAACGCGAGGCGTCTTGATGAATTTCGTTGCCCGACATAGCCCGTTCTCCTGACTAGCCCCGCAAACTTCTTGAGGATCGATACGTTCCCGACGATGAAACGCAAATATTTTTGCGCGATCGAGAAACAAAAAGCATGTTTAACATATGTTGGCCAAATAACAGATTCTGGTCATCTTACCTGCCGCAAGGGGCGGGCCAAGCATGCGCCTGCTTGTTCCTAAGCATAGCCCGGCAAGCCGCGGCCCATTGGAGGCGAGACCCGACCAGGGTGGGGACAGAGATCCCAGGTGCCGAGTGCCGGGTGGGCTTGTGGCGACCGCTTTGAGGGCAGCATCGAAGCATTTATATTTTCAACGCCGGACACCCACCGGGGAACATTTCCAAATGCACTGTGTTTGGCGCCACCCTTGCCCACCGGAACTAAAGCCATGCAGAGTCGGAAATTGGTGAAGGCCGCGCTGGTCAAAGAGATCGACGCCGTCCGCCTCAGCATCTCGCTCCTTGAAAAGGAGTTGTGGAAAGCTGGCAGACCCGGGAAGATTGGATGGCGTTCAGGATACGAGCTAACCGCCCAAAAAGCTCGCCTCGCCAAACTGGAGAACGTGCTTGCGCACTATCCGTCCGTGACGCGAGCCCGAGCATTGGACAGCAACAGCTTGAGTTACGGGCAACGGAACCAGGTGAGTTTGGGGAAGCAAGATGGCTGACCGACGCTCGATCAGAACTCCGCTAGCTCGAGTGCGCGGCCTTGGGTCGGCTAAACACGGAACCGAAACGTTCATGCTGGAACGACTGACATCTGCTGCACTGTTGATCCTCGTCATCTACATCGTCGCGGTCGTCATAAGGCTGAGCGGAGAGCCTCGAGATGTCGTCATCCGCGTAGTCGGATCGATCTATGTCGCACCCGCCCTCATCGCCTTCATTCTGGTGAACTGCGTCCACATGCGGCTGGGCATGCAATCGATCATCGAAGATTATTGCCACGCCACGGTGCTGAAATCTATCCTGCTGATCGCCAACTGGTTGTTTTGCTGGGCAGTAGCCCTCGCCAGCTTTTTCGCCGTGCTCGTGATCAGCTTCCGATAGGTCAATTCACGGCCAGCGCGGCGCGCGCCTTCCAACTCAGCGCCGATCCCGCCGCCGGTCGCGCTCGCCAGCCGGATTCATTTGATTTTCGGCAGCCTGTCCCATTGATGGAAAGGCGGTGGAGAGGTCAACTCCCATTCCAATGTGGTGGCTCCCGGCCCCCAGGGGTTCATGCCGGCGGCCCGTCGCCGGTGGAAAGCCTCCACGATGCCGGCAAGGAAAATCAGGACACTCGCGGCCGACAGATACGATCCAAAGGAGGAGACCATGTTCCAACCGGCAAAAGCGTCGGGATAGTCGATATAGCGACGTGGCATGCCGGCCATTCCGAGAAAGTGGTGGGGGAAGAAGCCGAGATTCACACCGACGAAGGTCGTCCAGAAATGGATTGCAGCCAAAAGCGGATTGTACAAATATCCAGTCATCTTCGGAAACCAGTAATACCAGCCCGCGAAGATGCCGAAGATCGCACCCAACGAGAGAATGTAGTGGAAGTGTGCGACGACATAGTAGGTGTCGTGCAATTGGCGGTCCAGGCTGGCATTTGCAAGCTGTACGCCGGTCACGCCTCCGACAGTGAACAGGAATATGAAGCCGAGCGCCCACAGCATCGGGGCGCGCAGGCTAAGGGAACCACCCCACATGGTCGCGATCCAGGAGAACACCTTGATCCCAGTCGGCACCGCGATCACCATCGTGGCGAAGGTGAAATAGCGCTGCGTGTCCAGCCCTATTCCGCTGGTGTACATATGGTGGGCCCAGACGACGAAGCCGATCGCTCCGATCGCGACGATCGCGTAGACCATCCCCAGATAGCCGAAGATCGGCTTTCGCGAAAATGTCGAGATCACCTGGCTGACGATGCCGAAGGCCGGCAAGATCATGATGTAGACTTCCGGATGGCCGAAAAACCAGAAGAGATGCTGGTACGGATAGGATCGCCGCCGCCGTCCGGCGCGAAGAATGTGGTGCCGAAATTTCTATCGGTCAGGAGCATTGTGATGGCCCCTGCCAGGACAGGCAGGGCCAGCAGCAGCAGAATCCGGTGATGAGGATCGACCACGAACAGAGGCATTTTATGCAACGTCATCCCTGGCGCGCGCATATTGAAGATCGTGGTGATGAAATTGATGGCGCCTAGTATCGAGGAGGCTCCCGCGATGTGCAGAGAAAGAATGACCAGATCGACGGCAGGACCGGGATGGCCGGACGTCGACAGGGGCGGGTAGAGGAACCAGCCGGTCCCGGGACCGTATCCGCCGGGGACGCTGGGCATGAAGATCGACAATAAAAGCAGCATCAATGCCGGCGGCAGCAGCCAGAACGAGATGTTATTCATGCGTGGGAACGCCATGTCCGGGGCGCCGATCATGATCGGAACCATCCAGTTGGCGAAACCACCGATCAGTGCGGGCATGACGGTGAAGAAGATCATGATCAGCGCGTGCGCCGTGGTGAACACGTTATAAAGTTGCTTGCCGGCATCTATGGCCGCGTCGCCTTGGTAGCCGTAGATCATCGATCCCAACCCGGGGAAAACCTGGATCCCGGGTTGCTGCAGTTCAATTCGCATGCCCACCGACAAGAGCATGCCGATGACCCCCGCGATGAAGGCGAAGATCAGGTAGAGGGTTCCGATATCCTTGTGGTTTGTCGAAAACAGCCAGCGGGTGATGCCCCGCGGCTTGTGGTCGTCGCGGCTGCTCGGAGCCGCCGCCGAATATTCACTCATGAATGTTCTCCGCTTCAGCCATCCCCCAACAGGGCATCCGAACCATGATGTAAGTTGATTATTCCTCCCCAGAACGCCCGACGCGAGGGAACATACGGCAGAAGCCAAGGTTCGGGTCGGGCGCGGCGTGCCCGCGGTTGAAGGGTCGACATCCATGCTGGCAATCATTGCTGGGACTTTGGTTCTGACGACAGTGGTCGGCGGGCTGATTACCGCCTTCTGGATCGAGGCCCGTCATGATCTCCACGACCCGACGCCGGACAGGGCGATGCACCTGGAGCTGCTAACCAGACTTGGCTCTCCGGTTTCGGCGGAGTCGTCCTGATATGGACACCATCACCGCGAAACTCGATCCGAGAACGAGAGTCGGCTGGCTTCTGCTCGGCTTCGCGCTGGGCGGTTTCTTCGACGGCATCGTCCTGCACCAGATTCTGCAATGGCATCATCTTCTCTCGGCCTCGCCGACCCGGCGGGTTCCGACCTGCGCTTCCAGATCATGGCCGACGGCCTCTTCCACTTGTTCATGTACGTGTTCGCCGTTGCCGGCACGGTGCTGCTGGTGGCGGCGAGGGCAGCAGGCAGGCGGGCCGTAACGACGACCGAGATCCTTCGGCTGGCCTTCATCGGGTTCGGCGTCTGGCATCTGGTGGACGCCATTGTGTTCCATTGGCTGCTCGGCCTGCATCGGATCAAGATGAACAGCGACATGCCGCTCGCCTGGGATATTTGGTGGCTGGTCATCTTCGGAATCGTGCCGCTGCTGTTGGTGCTGGTGCTGCCCAACCGCGGTGGACCGGCAGGTGCCTCGGCGGCTCTGACCAGCATCGTCCTGCTTGCAGGACTGGCTGCGGGTGCTGGCCCGCTCTTCAACGGTGCCGCCACTTCCGTCATCGTCTTTCGAGCTGGGATGCAACCGGCCGCGATGATGCAGGCGGTTCAAGCGGCCGACGCCGACCTCAAGTGGGTCGACGCCAGCGGCACCATCTGGGCGGTCGATCGGGTCTCATGGCGCGGGTTGATGACCCTGCACGCGCGCGGCGCCCTGGTCGTCGGCACAACGCCTGTCATTGCCGGATGCCTCGCCTGGACCGATGCCGCTGGTGCGAGCAGTCGTCCCATCCAGCAGTGAGGCATCCTAGCCCGCTTCCGAAAGATGGCGGGCTTTTTGTCGGCCGGTTGCCACGCCTGGCCGACGGCAAAGAGTGGCACATTGCGGATTGGCAAAGGGTAAGATCGATGAAGAACAGCTATCAGAAGCCGGCATTCACGAAACGTGAGCGGCTGTCGTCGGTGACGGCTTCGCCCAACTCATCCGGGGTCTCCGGGATTATCGATTAATCAAGAGAATTGCAGCTTTGGAAGGCCCGCTGCTCAAAGGTGGCGGGCTTTTTGTGCATTAGTGGAACCTGATATGTCGAGGCAGGTTGGAAACGGCGGCAGCGTCCCCCGCTGCCGGGCCTGGGTCCCAAGCCTTGGCCGGGTCCGCCTCTGCCCGCCAGCAGGGGCGGACCCACTGCAACATGGCTCCGAAAATGAAGTTTGGATTGCGCTCGGTTTCCCTGGCCGAGCATAACACCGGAAGGCCCGTTACTGCTCCCTCAGTGGCGGGTTTTTCAATGGCAGGTTGGCCGGTGAAGCATCACGTCGCGGTTCTCAGGACCCGTAACGCTACCCTGAATTGCTGGATTCGTTGCCCTTGGCATCGCAGACCTTGCATATCAGATCGAGACGGGAGCCAGCACCAGAACGGGCCAACTCTGCCAGAATCTCGGTCAGTACTGCGGTGTCGGAAAGGTCCAGACATAGCGAGCCATACCTGGCGGCGGTACCTGCTGGGCACGGCTTTCCGCAGATGGTCTGATGAACCAGACCTTGAGCGCATCATTGTGAGCCACGGCGATGTCATCACGGCAACTGCGCGATGCTCAAGCAGATCGCGAGATTTCGGGCATAGCGGAAAATCTCCGGATGGTGGCGCCGCAGCCAAGCCGCGTTATCTGTTATAAGTCATCAACTGACTGAAAGCGTGGGCAGCCATGTGCAACGACTATGAGCAGCATATCGCCTGGGCCGAATATTGCAGGATGATGCAATTGCTGGCGCTCGACATTCCCACTTATCAAACCGAACTGGATCTGCCGCAGGCGGATGACATCCGCATCAGTGATCTCGCCCCGATCATGCGCGCCGCCGGCGACACGAGCGAACTCACGCGCATGACCTTTGCCTTTCCGCCCTCAGGGCCCAAAGGCGGGCCGATCTTCAACTTCCGCTCGGAAGGACGGAACTTCTCCAACAGCAAGCGCTGCCTTATTCCGGCGTCGGCTTTCTTCGAATTCACGGGAAAGAAGTCTCCAAAGGCTAAGCATCGCTTCACGCTCAACGGCGCCTCGTTCATGGCGATCGCCGGCCTGTGGCGCGATGGCGAAGGCAACAAGCCCCCGACATTCGCTATGCTGACGACGGAACCCGGCCTGGACGTGGCGCCCATCCACAATCGCCAGATTGTGGTTCTGCGCCCGGATAATTGGGCGGCATGGATCCACCTCACGAAACCCGAGGTGGAGCTGTTGAAGGCCCTGCCGGCCGGGTCGCTGGCGGTAGAAACCGTGCGACAAGGAAGCGACTAGCTCAGATGCCGGTGCGTTTTGCGCAAACACGAAAGATTCTTGGCGGCTTGGCTGCGGCAATTGTGGCCCCTCGAGATCGCGGCTCTCGCCAAAGCGTCAGCACCTCGTTGTCACTGATTACCGAGTGGCCCCTTCCGCCATCAGCGACGCTTGGGTCGTCGGTGCGCACGAAAGGTATCGAGCGTGAAATACGTGCCCGCCTGCCTTGGGCGGTGAGGAAGTACGTCAAAGCCGAGACTGGTCGCATGACATTGCGGATGCGCGAAGACGATGCCGAAGAGTTCGAGGCCGCCTCGAACAAGATCGCCAAGACACTGGAAACTATCGCAGTACTCCCGGTCCTGCCGCGCGAGGCCGAAGACATCCTTGCGATCTCTTCGCGTGAGCGTCACAAGTGGCTGAAAGACGGACGGCTGCAAAGCATTGGGACCCGCACCGTGAAGATGCGCGGTCGATCCAAGGCCGTCACCTTCCACGTGTTCGATCCCAGGCACATCGAGGACATCCTTGATCGTGATCTGCCAAGCCTTTGGCGTGAAGAGGACGCGCAGCAAGTTACAGAGAACAGGCGACGTGGCGCCGGCAAGGCTGCCCTGACGCGGGCGGGAAAGGGTAGCGAGAAGGTTCGCGGTGCCGGGAATGACCCCAGAGATGACGCTCCCCGGCCCAAGTTGAAGGGCTGGAACGCGTTCGACGACGAGGGCCTGCTCCGTTAAATCCGTCTAGCCATTCGCGTCCAGAATGAGCCCTGAGCGAAAGCTAACCGGGAGCCGAAACCATCTGCGGTCGCGATTGGCACGTCCCGAACCAATCCATGCTCAAGGAGTTCTTCAAACCGACAACCGCCCATTTTTGAGGATGGCAGATGTTCGACAACTTCGTGCTTGAAATGTTGGAAACCGAGGGCGAGCCGATAAGGCTTCGGCATGGCGGATCTGGGCCGCCTCTGCTTCTGATCCATGGCCATCCTCGCACGCATATGACTTGGGGCCAGGTCGCGGACTTGCTGTCAGCAAGCTTGGGCCACCATAGTTTCTTCGTCGCCGGGCAATGATCGTGGAAGTCTGGTCGCTTTCAGAATGGCGATGGACCATCCCAACCTGGTGCGAAACTGATTGCCGTGGATGGATTGCCAGTTATCGAGCATCTGGAACGGGCCGACTGGAACTTTGCCCGCGATTGGTACCACTGGTTCTTCTTTGCTCAACCCGAGAAGCCGGAACGGGCCATCCTTGCAGACCCGATGGCATGGTACAGCGCCTTGCGGCCAGATGAGATGGGACACGATGCCTATGACGAATTGGTTTCATTCATCCACGATCCCGCCATCGTCCATGGCATGGTCGAAGACTGCCGCGCAGGTATCAGGATCGACCATCGCCACGACCGCGAAGACCGAGATGACGGCAGGAAGGTGCACTGTCCGATGCTCTGCCTTTGGTCGCTCGACGACGACTTGGAGCAGATCTATGGCGATCCGGTTGCCATCTGGAAGCACCGGGCCGACGACGTGGGGGGCTACGGAATCAAGAGCGGGCACCATGTCGCCGAAGAAAATCCCACCGCTCTCGCAGCAGCGTTCAAGGCCTTTCTCTGAAAAATGACAGAAGCACCGATTGAGCGATCGCTTATGCGTATCGACGAACCCAGCCATTGTTCGGCAGACTCGTTCTTGCACCGCCCTATTTGAAATCCCGCGTCTTCACCTTGATCTGGTCGATGTGCAGATAGGGATCGATGATGTTCCTCGGCCCCGGTCCTTTCGGCATGCCGCGCGGGTCTGGCGTTGGGCTGCCGTGATGGAACTCATCGCCGCGCCCATGCGGCAAAGGGAACGCAGCATCTCGATCGCCAACGCTGGCCAGATCGGCGGAAAGATCGCTCAAACGATGAGCGACAAGATGAACCACCTCGCCCTCCCGCTGAATGCGCCCATAGACGCCGATCATGCCGGCGCCGAGCACGACCCTGCGATATTTTCGAAGACCTTGACCCACACCACTAGATTGGCGATGCCGGTCTCATCCTCGATCGTAATGAACATGACGCCCTTGGCCGAGCCAGGTCGTTGGCGGACCAGCACGAGGCCTGCTGCCTCCCGCCATTGGCCGTCGCGCGCCTGCATGGCCTCACGACACGAGACGATGCGCTTGCGCCCAGGTCGGCGCGCAGGAACGAAACAGGATGGTCGCGCAGGGTCAGTCCAACATGCCCGTAGTCCTCGACCACTTCGCCCGCCGGCGGTCATCGCACGCAGCGCGACAACGGGCTCCTGGATCTCCGATACCGTCCGCTGCTCGCTGCCGGAGGCCGCCGCAAACAGTGGCAGCGGCTCGTCGCGCAGTGCCGCTGCGATCGATCACGACTGCTCACGCTGCATGCCGGCGGTAGCAAAAGACGCGCCCAATAGTCGGCCCCTGCGATGTAGCGCTCTCCCCCTAACATCGTTCCCGGATTTGGGAAGGCTGGCTAAGTCTTGGTCAAATTCGACAGGACAGCCCTCAATCTGGAGTGCCAGTTTGCCGTCCAACGCGACCGAAGTTCTTCGCCCGCTGGTTCGCACCGGATCGCGACGCGTGGCGTTCGTCACCGCTCTTGCCCTCAACCCTCCGTTATCCTGGCCAGCGCCACAACCTAGTTGCCGCCGCTTAGCTATCGCTCAAACGAGGTTGTCGTGTTGCCGTCGGGGTGCGGAAAATCATGGCTGTTTCCTATAGAAGGAATCGCTTGCCACGGTGGTGCAGGAAGTCGGCGATGTGAAGAATAGAGGCGCATCGGCATTTTAAGGTGGATTAGGTCCTGACCGACAAATGGTGCTACATGGGCGATGAAGAATGCCCGCCCAGCGTACGTTGTCTACGCACCACCGCTGATCGGCCTTCCGTTCCTGGCTGTGATACTGGCTCTGGTGGGACGACCATCGCAACGCCCTTTGACAACGCAGATGGAGCGGCCCCCACAACAAGGTGATGGCGGTTACAGGTGCGCTACGGCAAAGCGGACTTGATAATCACAAATAGGAGAACCCGTCCATGAAACTGCTACGCATCACACCGATTGTCATTCTTGCCTGTGCCTTTGCCCTTGCGGCCTGCGCCAACACCGTCCGAGGCGTCGGCCGGGACGTCAAGGCAACGGCCAACGCAGTCGACGACACGGTCAACAAACCATGATGCAGAGGACCGTCACGGTTACCGAGAAGACAACGGGCCGCGTGATCGGAGCGCTGCCGATCGATCTTGCGCAGCAGGATCACGAGGCCTCCGATGATCAGTATTTCACCAAGGCGTTCGAAGCCGCCATGGACAGTGGCCTCATTCGCGAGGACGACAAGCATGCGGTTGAATTCCGGCTTGAATAAAGTCGACGACGCAACGGCTTTCTGTCGCGTATCCGCGCATTGTGGTTTGCATGGTTTTGCACCTCAGCCATCCAGCAGGGGTGAATCAACACACCGTCCAGTCCAACTATCCCTAGGACAGCCCGCTGCGGCTATGAATGGGAGCGGCCGGTTTGGCCCGGAGGTGAAGCAGCAGCCGCTGCTCAAAGCCACTCAGTAGAGCAAATCGGCGTATTGGTAGGCGAACACCCTCCGTGCTCGCATCGGTCACCTCAAGAAAGTAGTTTCCGGATCGGTGTAGCGTCACGGGCATTTTCGTTGCCTGTGCGGCGGCGCAATAGGATGTCGGGGCCTCAGCTCGGTATTCCGCTATCACCTGGCCCGCTGTATTCTCGGATTTGATACCCCACGGTCAGCCCCAGGGTCCGACTCATCCATTAGAGATATCTAACATTTCCCTTTTGGCGAGGCTGGGTGTACTTTAGGTACCGCTGGGTGATCCTAGCGACCCACTGCCCGCTGCCGAGAGGTGGCGGGCCTTTTTGTTTATGTGTGGAACGCCGAAATCCAATGGGAGTTGGAATGCTGTCACCGTCCTTCCGTGGAGGCGATGATGGCCATGGACGTACAGCCGTGGTCGGCCCGCTCTCTGCTTCCTCACTGGGCGGGCCATCTCGCGGGTCGCTCACCGGCAATGACCTGGTGCACCATGCCGTCGACCTCAATACGCAAGTTCGAATACGACCCGGAAACCAGGGTTCTCTCAGTGTGGTTTGTAGCGAGTGGCAGGCAGTACGACTTTCTGGATGTACCGCCGGAGATCGTCGCCGATTTCAAATCTGCCTTTGCCAAGGGCCGCTATTTCAATGATCGGATCCGCAACCAGTTCGCGTTCCGGCCCGTGGCAAGCTCCGGTTCCAGCGGTTCATGCTGAGGCAGATTGTGCCAAGCGACCTGGCGGAAATCGCGCATGTCGAACTGCTGGCCGCAGACCGGACAGGTCATGAAATTATCGCGCTCGTCGGCAGGCTCGCCGCCGTGCTGCGTGCCGGGAATCGGCGGTCCAAGGTCGGATAGCTTCGTCATAACCATCAAACATTCAATTCGTCTAAAATGTTCCGGAACCATTTTAGCGAGCGCTAATTGAATCGCACTATGCGAGTCAGCGCATGCGTCTGAAGTTCATCAAGCCCATGGA
>NZ_RZQL01000094.1 GCF_003997935.1 Mesorhizobium sp. M7A.F.Ca.US.006.01.1.1 | reverse complement strand
GGGTAAAGACGATGGCGAAAGCAGCGACCCCCCAGAAGGCAGCCCCCAAGGCAGCAGCCGCGAAGACCGCAGCCCCCGTGAAAGCGGCGGCCAAGGCTCCAGCAGCGAAGGCAGCTCCGGCCAAGGCCGCCGCGGCCAAGACATCGGCAGTGGCCAGCAAGGCAACCGGCGTTGTCGGCAAGGTACGTCAGGTCATCGGCGCCGTCGTCGACGTGCAGTTCGGCGATCACCTGCCGGCGATCCTGAACGCGCTCGAGACGACCAATGTCGGCAACCGACTGGTGCTCGAAGTTGCCCAGCATCTGGGTGAAAACACCGTGCGCTGCATCGCCATGGACTCGACCGAAGGTCTGGTGCGCGGTCAGGAAGTGCGCGACACCGGCGCGCCGATCACCGTGCCGGTCGGCCCGGGCATGCTCGGCCGCATCATCAACGTCATCGGCGAGCCGGTCGACGAAGAAGGCCCGGTCGACGCGACCGAAATGCGCTCCATCCACCAGCCGGCTCCGACCTATGTCGAGCAGTCGACGGAAGCACAGATCCTGATCACCGGCATCAAGGTGCTCGACCTCTTGGCTCCCTACGCCAAGGGCGGCAAGATCGGCCTGTTCGGCGGCGCCGGCGTCGGCAAGACCGTGCTGATCCAGGAGCTGATCAACAACATCGCCAAGGCGCATGGCGGCTACTCGGTGTTCGCCGGCGTCGGCGAGCGCACCCGCGAAGGCAACGATCTCTATCACGAGTTCATCGAATCCGGCGTCAACAAGAAGGGCGGCGGCGAAGGCTCCAAGGCCGCACTCGTCTACGGCCAGATGAACGAGCCGCCGGGCGCGCGCGCCCGCGTCGGCCTGACCGGCCTGACGGTTGCGGAATATTTCCGCGACCAGGGCCAGGACGTGCTGTTCTTCGTCGACAACATCTTCCGCTTCACGCAGGCTGGCTCGGAAGTGTCGGCTCTGCTTGGCCGCATCCCGTCGGCGGTGGGCTATCAGCCGACGCTTGCCACCGACATGGGCGCGCTGCAGGAACGCATCACCACCACCACCAAGGGCTCGATCACCTCCGTGCAGGCCATTTACGTGCCGGCCGACGACTTGACCGATCCGGCGCCGGCGACCTCGTTCGCCCACCTTGACGCGACGACGACGCTGAACCGCGCCATCGCCGAAAAGGGCATCTATCCGGCGGTCGATCCGCTGGATTCGACCTCGCGCATGCTCGACCCGCTGGTCGTCGGCGACGAGCATTATGGCGTCGCGCGCCAGGTGCAGTCGATCCTCCAGCGCTACAAGTCGCTGCAGGACATCATCGCCATCCTGGGCATGGACGAACTGTCGGAAGAAGACAAGCAGACCGTGGCCCGCGCCCGCAAGATCGAGCGCTTCCTGTCGCAGCCGTTCTTCGTCGCCGAAGTGTTCACCGGCGCGCCAGGCAAGCTGGTCGACCTCGCCGACACCATCAAGGGCTTCAAGGGCCTCTGCAACGGCGACTACGATCACCTTCCGGAAGCTGCCTTCTACATGGTCGGCGGCATCGAGGAAGCGGTCGAGAAGGCACAGCGCCTGGCGGCTGAAGCGGCGTAATCAAGCGAATAGCGAATAGGGAGTAGCGAATAGGGGATATGGGCCGGCGAATTCTTCTGACTATTCGCCATTCGCTATTCGCTATTCGCTAAATTGATCATGGCTGAAGCTTTCAAGTTCGAACTGGTCTCGCCGGAACGCCTGCTGGTTTCCGAGCAGGTCGAATCCGTCGTCATTCCGGGCGCCGAAGGCGAGATGACCGTGATGGCGCATCACGCCCCGGTCATGACCACGATCAAGCCGGGTGTCGTCACGGTGAAGACCGCGGCGGGCGGTGAAGAACGCTATGTGGTGTTCGGCGGCTTCGCCGACATCGTTCCGGCCGGCTGCACGCTGCTGGCGGAATCGGCTGTGGCCGTGAAGGATGTCGACCGCGCTGATCTCGCGCGCCGCATCCAGGAGGCCAGGGAAGACGCCACTGATGCCAAGGACGACGAGGCCCGCAGCAAGGCGGAACAGTTCCTTAGCCAGCTCACCACGCTGGAAGGCGCTATCCTGCCGGCGTAAAATTCGCTTCAGGTGACTGATTGAAAAGCGGGGCCTTGCCTCGCTTTTTTGTTTGTTGGACAGTCGCGCTGCCTTGGGATGGGGGTGGGTCGATGACGGAAGAAACGGCGCAACGAGAAACAGCCTCGCGATCCCGGTGGTCGACGGCCCTGGTGTCGGCCTTTGGCGGCCCATTCGGCGGATTTCTGTGGATCGGCAGCGGCAAGCTGGCGGTTGTGAGCCTGGTGGTGATCAGCGCCATCGTTTTCGCACTTGCCTACACCGGATTTCCAGTGTTGCCGGGAGCCGATCTTGCCTGGCTGGCCAATTTTTCAGGTATCGGTTCTATGATCCTGGGGGCAGCGCTCGTCGTGCCCTTCGCGCACCGGTTCAAACCGGACAAATGGTATGCGCACGGGTTTTGGGTGCTGATGCTCGTCTTTCTGACATATCCGGCTGTGTTCGCAGTACGCTCTTTCCTGTTCCAGCCGTTTTCGATTTCGTCCGGCAGTATGGTGCCGACATTGCAGGAAGGCGACTATACCTTCGTCTCCAAATTCGCCTACGGCTACAGCCGTTACAGCGTGCCGTTCAACCTGCTGCCGATAGAGGGACGCACATACGGCGCGGAGCCCAAGCGAGGGGATGTCGTGGCGTTCAAATTCCCGCCAGACCCCAGCGTCGATTACATTCAGAGGATCGTCGGTCTTCCCGGAGATAGGATTCAAATGGTCGACGGCGTGCTTCACATCAACGATGTGGCCGTCGGCCTCGAAGAGGCCGGCACGTTCTCATACGAGGAGAGGCCAGCCAAGCTTCAACGGGAGACCTTGCCGGGGGGCGTCAGCCATTTCGTTCTCGACCTGAGCGACAATTCGATTGGCGACAACACGCGCGTGTTCGACGTGCCCGAAGGCCATTATTTCGTGCTGGGCGATAACAGGGACAATGCTTCCGACAGCCGATTCAAGGTCGGCTTCGTTCCCTACGAAAATCTCGTCGGCAAGACCGTGCGATTGTTCTGGAATTCGCAAGGCACGGATTATTCTTCCCGCCAGACGTTGGACGGTTCGGTTACCAAATAGGCCTAAAGCGAGGCCGAACCCGTGCCAGGTCATAGCTCAGGATTGCTCGCTCTGTATGCCAAGCGCGGCGAAGGCCAATGTCGGACCATCCCGCCGCAGGTGGACGAGATGCACGGCCACAAGTTCGATCAACGTCTGGCGTTCGGCATGGTCCCTGGCGAAGCCGGCGAGGTCGAACACCGCGGTCACGGTTTCGTTCGCCGGCAGTTGCTCACTCAAAAGTGCCGTCAGCGCCGCGTCGAGCGGATCGGTGAAATGACCCGCCGGCAAGGTTTTTCCTCGCGCGGCGCAGGCGGCGATCCAGGCCGCCACCACCAGTGTGAGATGGACCAGTTCGGTGCCGGCTTCCAGGCATTCGATGGCGGACGCGATGATGCGCTGCGGCAATTTCTGGCTGCCGTCATTGGCGATCTGCGCCGTGCGATGGGCAAGTGCAGTGTTGGAAAACCGCTCCGCGAGTTCCGCGGTATAGGCGCTCGTGTCCAATCCGGCATCCTCGGGCAGGGTCGGGATGGCTTCGGCCCACAAGGCATCGACGAATTGCCGGATCGCCGGGTCGGCGAAGGCGCGGTCGACGGTGGCATGACCGCTGAGCAGGCCTAGATAGGCGATGGCCGAATGGGAGCCGTTGAGCAGGCGCAGTTTCATGTCCTCGAACGGGCCGACGTCGCGAACCATGGTGACGCCGAATTGTTCCCACGCGGGCCGGCCCGCTGGGAAATTGTCTTCGACCACCCATTGGCAGAACGGCTCGGTCATGACAGGCCAGGCGTCCTCGACGCCGAGTTCTTCAGCGATCCGCGCCCGATCGGCATCCGTGGTTGCCGGCACGATGCGGTCGACCATGCTGGAGGGAAACGCGACTTGGTGGGCGATGTGGTCGGCGATTCCGGCGTCGCTCTTCACGCCAAGCCGGGCATCGCGCAATGCGGCGAATTCGGTCAGCAGCCGATGCAGCGTGGCACCGTTGGCCGGCAGGTTATCGCAACAGAGCACGGTAAAGGGCGGCGTGCCGGCGGCGCGTCGCCGGGCAAGCGCCTCGGTCAGAAAACCATGCGCTGTCTTCGGCATCTGCGGATTGGCCAGATCATGGGCGACATCGGGATGGGCGGTGTCCAATCCGCCGCCCGCCGCCCTCAGATAGGCCTTTTCGGTGATCGTCAGCGTGACGATGCGGGTGCGCGGATCGGTCAGCGTGGCCAGCACCGCGCCCGGATCCTCCGGGGCCACCAGCATCGCACCGATCGAACCGATGACCTGAAGCTTTTCGGTTCCACTGCTTCTGATCGCCAGCGTGTAGAGCCCGTCCTGCGGCGTGAGAGCGCCGCGCGTGTCAGTGCTGCGCAGCGAAACGCCTGTTATGCCCCAATCGGCCTCGCCTGCCGCCAGGCAATCGTCGACATAGGCTGCCTGATGGGCACGATGGAAGGCGCCGACGCCGAGATGCACGATGCCCGGGACGACGCGGCTGCGATCATACGAAGGCGTCGCGATCGAAGCCGGCAGTGCGCGCACCGTCTTCGTGGAAAGGCGTTCGGTCGTCGTGGTGCGACTGGTCTGGTCGGATGACATGAGTGGCCTCGGCAGGGATCGGCAAAGCGGCGTAACATTCGATTTCCCGCCACACAATGGGTCGAAAAGTCATCATACAACAATCTAATTTTTGTATGTTGACATTATTTCTTGCCACCCCTACCGATAGCGGCCCTGGGAGGATGATCGTGGCACTGACCGATGCGGATCTGCTGTTTCCCGCCGAGGCGCATTCGCGCTCGATCGCTCGTGATCTCTATGCCGGGATCAAGGACCTGCCCCTTGTCAGCCCGCATGGTCACACCGATCCGCGCTGGTATGCGCTGAACGAGCCTTTCCCGGATCCGGCGCAACTGCTCATCGTCCCGGACCACTACATCTTCCGTATGCTGTTCAGCCAAGGCATCCGCCTTGAGGATCTCGGCGTGGCGACGCTGGACGGCGCGCCGGTCGAGACCGACGGCAGGACGATTTGGCGGCGTTTTGCCGAACACTATTATCTGTTTCGGGGCACACCGACCCGGCTGTGGTTCGATCATGTGCTTGCCGATCTGTTCGGCATCGACGAACCGCTGACCGCAGCGACCGCCGACCGCCACTACGACACCATCGCGACGCTGCTGCAGTGGGAGAACTTCCGGCCTCGTGCCCTGTTCGAGCGCTTCAACATTGAGGTCATCGCTACCACGGAAGGCGCACTTGACGATCTCCAATGGCACCAGATGATCCGCGACAGCGGCTGGCAGGGCCGCGTTATCACCGCCTATCGGCCGGATGCGGTCGTCGATCCTGATTTCGAAGGGTTTTCAACCAATCTCGACCGGCTCGGCGAGATCACCGGCTGCGACACCGGCAGTTGGGCCGGCTATCTCGACGCGCATCGCCAGCGGCGCGCCTTCTTCAAAAGCTTCGGCGCGACCTCGTCCGACCATGGTCATCCGACGGCCGAGACCGCCAATCTTTCGGATGCGGCGGCGCAAGAGCTGTTCAATCGGGTTCGCCGTGGTTCCGACGACGAGCGCGAGCGAAAACTGTTCCGCGCCCAGATGCTGACCGAGATGGCCAAGATGAGCCTTGACGACGGGCTGGTGCTGCAGATCCATCCCGGCTCCTGGCGCAATCATTCGCCCGCGATCTTCCAGAAATTCGGCCGCGACAAGGGTTTCGATATCCCGACCCGGACCGACTATGTGACGGCGCTGAAGCCGCTGCTCGACTGCGTCGGCCTGGAACGCGACCTCACCGTCATCCTCTTCACGCTCGACGAAACCAGCTATGCGCGCGAACTGGCGCCGCTCGCCGGCGTCTACCCGGCGCTGAAGCTCGGGCCGGCCTGGTGGTTCCACGATAGCCCGGAAGGCATGCGGCGCTTCCGCGAGATGACCACCGAGACGGCAGGCTTCTACAACACCGTCGGTTTCAACGACGACACCCGCGCCTTTCCATCGATCCCGGCGCGTCACGATGTGGCGCGGCGGGTCGACTGCGCGTTCCTGGCGCGTCTCGTCGCCGAGCATCGGCTGCGCGAAGACGAGGCGCATGAACTGGCGCGGGAGCTTGCCTACACGCTTGCGAAGAAGGCGTACCGGCTCTGAACCGGGCGCCCTGATTTTAAAAGGGAGGAAGTCATGTTGCATCTTTCGAAATTGACGGCGGCCACATTCGCCTTCGGCTCACTGCTGGTCGGCATTGCCAACGCCGAAACCGTGCTGCGCTCGGCCGACACGCATCCGGACGGCTACCCGACCGTCGACGCGGTCAAATATATGGGCGAGCTGATCAAGGAGCGGACCAAGGGTGCTTATTCGGTCGAGGTTTATCACTCGGCACAGCTCGGCGAGGAAAAGGACACGATCGAACAGACCCAGGCGGGTGTGCTCGACCTCAACCGCGTCTCGATGGGCCCTTTCAACGGCATCGTGCCGGAGACGGCGGTGCCGTCGCTGCCCTACATCTTCCGCTCGGTCGAGCATATGCGCCATGTCATGGACGGGCCGATCGGCGAGCAGATACTCAAAGCCTTCGAAGCGCACAATCTGGTTGGCCTTGCCTTCTACGATTCCGGCGCACGCTCCTTCTACAACACCAAGAAGGACATCGCCTCGATCGCCGACCTGAAGGGCATGAAGTTCCGCGTCATCCAGTCCGACGTGTTCGTCGACATGGTCAATGCGCTGGGCGCCAACGCCACGCCGATGGCCTACGGCGAGGTCTATTCGGCGCTGGAAACGGGTGTCATCGACGGCGCCGAGAACAACTGGCCGAGTTTCGAATCCGCCAAACACTTCGAGGTCGCCAAGCACTATACGCTCGACCAGCACCAGATCGTGCCCGAGGTTCTGGTGATGTCGAAGGCGAGCTGGGACAAGCTCTCGCCGGAAGACCAGGCGATCGTGCGGCAGGCGGCCAAGGACAGCGTGGTCAAGATGCGCGAATTGTGGGACGCGCAGGAGAAGAAGTCGCGCGACATCGTCGAGAAAGCCGGCGTCAAGGTCAGCGAGATCGACAAGCAGCCGCTGATCGACGCGATGAAGCCGGTTTATGAGAAATATCTCTCCACTCCCGAGCTGAAAGATCTCGCCGCGCGCATCCAGGCGACCGAGTGATTTCTTAGAGATCGGGAGCCTTTGGGCTCCCGATCGCTTGCCCGGCGCAGACCAATCAGAGGAGGGGTATCGATGGCGGACAGGAACGTTACGAGAAGAGGTGCTGCGTCGCTTGCTGAAGCGTCGCCCCTACGACGCTTCAGCGCCATTTTGAGCAGGCTGTGCGACCTGTCTCTCTATCTGGCCGGCATCGGGCTCGTCGCCATGACCGCGCTCGTTGCCTACCAGGTCTTCTCCCGCTTTATCCTCAACGCGTCGCCGAGCTGGACCGAGACCAGCGCCATCATGGTGATGAGCTGGTTTATCTTCCTGGGGGCCGCCGTCGGCGTGCGCGAGAATTTCCATATGGGATTCGACGTGCTGCTCTATGTCCTGCCCGAGGGCAGCAAGGGTGCGCTGCGGACTGTTTCCGACCTCGTCGCGCTGGCCTTCGGCATCGGTATGGTGTGGTACGGGGCCAAGCTGATCGTGCTGACCTGGCAATCGACGATCCCGGCGCTCGGTCTCCCCGGCGGCTTCGACTATCTGCCGTTGACGGCGGGCGGCGCGCTGATCAGCCTGTTTTCGCTGGAGCGCATGATGCTGAGATGGGCCGGGGTCGATGTCGACAAGGATATCAATCTCGAAGAGGTGCCTGAAATGCCAGCCGTGCAGGAAGCCTAGCCCATGGAAATCTGGATCCTGTTTGGCGTCTTCACGCTGCTTATGTTCATCGGCACGCCGATCGCGTTCTGCCTCGGTGCCGCCAGCTTCGCCACTATCGTCTATCTCGGCCTGCCGCCGCTGGTGGTGTTCCAGCGGCTGAATTCCGGCATGAGCGTGTTTTCGCTGATGGCGATCCCGTTCTTCATCTATGCCGGCGACCTGATGGTGCGTGGCGGCATCGCCCAGCGCATCGTTGCCTTCGCCGGCTCGCTGGTCGGTCACATGCGCGGCGGCCTCGGCCAGGTGAACATCATCGCCGCCACCCTGTTCGGCGGCATTTCCGGTTCGGCGGTTGCCGAGGCCGCCGCCGTCGGCGGGTTGATGATCCCGCAGATGAAGGAACGCGGCTATGGCGCCGACTATGCTGTCAACGTGACCTCGATGGCGGCGCTGATCGCGCTTTTGTTGCCGCCCTCGCAGAACATGATCATCTATTCGATTGCCGGCGGCGGCAAGATTTCGATTGCCGACCTGTTCACCGCCGGCATCCTGCCCGGCCTGTTGCTTGCCGTGTCGCTGATGGTCACCGCCTATGTCGTGGCGCGTCGGCGCGGCTATCCGATCGAGCCGTTCCCCGGCTTTGCCAGGGCCGGCCGTCTGTTCCTCATCTCGGTTCCGGGACTGCTGCTTATCGGCATCATCTTCGGCGGCGTCCGCTCGGGCGTCTTCACCGCCAGCGAGAGCTCCTGCATAGCCGTTATCTACGCCCTTCTGGTCACCGTCCTTGGCTATCGCTCGATGCGGTGGAGCGACTTCGTCCACGCCACGATGGGTGCGGTGCGCACCACGGCGATGGTGCTGCTGATCATCGGCATGGCCGCTTCGTTCAGCTGGCTGATGGCCTATCTCAGGGTGCCGGCGGCCTTGATCGCCGGCATGAACGCCATCTCCACCGATCCGCTGGTCGTGCTGTTGTTGCTCAACGTCCTGATGCTGCTGCTTGGCACCTTCATGGACATGGGGCCGATGATCATCATCTGCACGCCGATCTTCCTGCCGCTGGTCACGCATTATGGCGTCGACCCCGTGCATTTCGGCGTCATCACCATCCTCAATCTCGGCATCGGATTGAACACGCCGCCGGTCGGCACCGTGCAGTTTGTCGCTTGCGCGGTCGGCAAGATCACGGTGTGGGAGGCGATGCGCTCGATCTGGCCATTCTATGGCGCTGGTATCGTGGTTCTCGGACTGGTGACTTACATTCCGGCCATCTCGCTCTGGCTGCCGAGTGTCTTCAAATAGAGCGTGTTCAAATAGAGGGCGACATGGCATCGGACACCGCGACCGACCTCAGGGTCGAGAGAAAGCCTAAACTGTCGGAAATCGTGGTCGCAACGATCCGCAAGCAGTTGCAGGCGGGTGAGATCCTGCCTGGCCACAAATTGCCGACCGAAGGCCAGCTGACCGAGACTTTCGGCGTCAGCCGCACCGTCATCCGCGAGGCGCTGGCCAAGCTTGCCGCCGACGGGCTGGTCGAGCCGCGCCAAGGCGCCGGTGTCTTCGTCACCGAGCACATCTCGACGATGTTCGGGGCGCTGGCCGCCGACATGGGCAGCAAGGATTCGATCGCGCTCAACGTGCTTGAGGTGCGCCTCGCGATCGAGATCGAATCGGCCGGGATCGCCGCCATCCGTCGCAACGCCGCGCAGGAGGCAGCGATCCAGGAAGCCTTCTTCGAATTCGAGCGGCTGCTGCTTGCCAGCGAGCCGACCGGTCCGGCCGACCTCGCCTTCCATCGCGCCATCGCCAGCGCTACCAACAACCCGTTCTATGTCGAGATGCTCGACGTGCTCGGCCGGCGCGCCATTCCGTGCGACGTGACCTCGCCCTGGTCGACCGAACTGGTGCAATCCGACAGCTATCAGCGCGGGCTGCAGCGCGAGCATCTGGTGATCCTCAACGCCATCACATCAGGCGATGCCGAGGCCGCGCGCGAGGCGATGCGCGCGCACCTCACCGCCAGCCAGCTGCGTTACCGCGAGCGCCTGCATGCGCGTCAGGCCTTTTATGCCAGTTCGGTCAAGGCCACTGCCGGCGAATGACCAGTTTCAAGTCAGGACGACAATGAACCAGAGCCACACCGACTATACATCCCGCTTTGCCATCGACCCGGCCGCCGCTGCGGCGATGGGAACCGACGAATTGCGTCACAATTTCCACATTGAAAACCTGTTCCAGCCCGGCCGCATCAGCCTGACCTACACGCATTATGACCGCATGATCGTCGGCGGCGTCGTGCCGACGGGTGCGCCGCTGCCGCTGGAAGCGATCAAGCCAACCGGAACAAAAACCTTTCTCGATCGCCGCGAGCTGATCGCCGTCAACATAGGTGGTGCAGGTGTCATCACGGCCGGCGGCCAGCCCTTCGAATTGCAGGCGCGCGACATGCTCTATCTCGGCATGGGCACACAGGATGTGTCCTTCGCTTCGGCTGACAAGGCCGCGCCGGCCAAATTCTATCTGCTCAGCGCGCCCGCTCATCAGACTTATCCGAACCAGCTGATCCGCATCGGCGACGCCAAGCGCCTCGATCTCGGCAGCAAGGACACCTGCAACGAGCGTTCGATCTTCCAGTTCATCCATGCGGATGGCGTGAAGACGTGCCAGCTGGTGGTCGGCATGACCCAGCTGGCACTCGGCTCCATCTGGAACACCATGCCTTGCCATGTGCATGACCGGCGCATGGAGGCCTATCTCTATTTCGACCTGGCCGAGACGGCGCGCGTCTTCCACTTCATGGGCGAGCCAGACGAAACGCGCCATATCGTCATGGGCAACGAGGAGGCCGTGCTGTCGCCGGGCTGGTCAATCCACTCCGGCGCCGGCACTTCCAATTATGCTTTCATCTGGGCGATGGCCGGCGACAATGTCGACTATACCGATGTCGACCCGGTGGCGTTGGGCGATCTGCGGTGAGCGACCCCTTCAGCCTTGCCGGAAAACGTATCCTGGTCACCGGCACCAACACCGGCATCGGCCAGGGCATCGCCGTATCGATCGCGCGCGCCGGGGGCGCGGTGGTCGGCGTCGGCCGCTCGTCGATGGACGACACGGCAGGCATGATCGCCGCGATGGGCGGGCAATTCGAGGCGGTGAGTGCCGACCTTGCCGACACTTCGGCCGCCGGTCCCTTGCTCGACCGCGTCTGGGACGAAAGCGGTCCGCTCGACGGGCTGGTCAACAATGCGGGCATCATCCGCCGCGCCGATGCCGTCGATCTCAGTGAGGCCGATTGGGATGACGTCATGGACGTCAATCTGAAGACGGCTTTTCTGCTCTGCCAGTCCTTCGCCAGGCGCGCTTTGGCCGGTGGGCGGAAAGGCAAGATCGTCAACATCGCCTCGGTGCTGAGTTTCCAGGGCGGCATCCGTGTCGCGTCCTACACCGCCTCGAAGCATGGCGTGCTCGGCATCACCCGGCTGCTCGGGTGCGAATGGGCGGCAAAGGGCATCAACGTCAATGCCATCGCGCCGGGCTATATCGAGACCAACAACACGCAGGCGCTGCGCGCCGATCCCGACCGCAGCGCCGCTATCCTGGCGCGCATCCCGGCCGGTCGCTGGGGCGAGGCGGGCGACATCGGCGATGCCGCCGTGTTCCTGCTGGCGCCGGCGTCGAACTACATGCATGGCGCGGTGGTGCCGGTGGATGGCGGCTGGTTGGCGCGCTAGATTTTGACGCAATTCCGGGCGGAAAACCGTTTCACATTTATCCTGGAATTGCTCTGAGGAGACGACGATGACCGCAAAGATCTTCGCGCATGCCGGCGAGGGCGCCTGGACGGCGACACCGGACGGCAACAGGCGCCGCATTCTCCTGCACACCGACGAGTTGATGCTGGTCGAATTCGGCTTCGACAAGGGTGGCGTCGGCGCCCTGCATTCGCACCCGCACGTCCAGGCAAGCTATGTCGCCGAGGGTCGCTTCGAGGTGACCATCGACGGCCGGACGGAAACCGTCGAGACCGGCGGCAGCTTCATCGTCCCGTCCGGTTTGGTGCACGGCGTCAAGGCGCTCGAAGCGGGGCGGCTGGTCGACAGCTTTACGCCGCACCGGGCCGATTTCCTCATCTAGAGCATTTCACCGTTTCACGGAAACGGTGAGCTGCTCTAACTCTTTGTTTTGACGCAATTCTAGACGGAAAACCGCTTCACACTTTTCCGAGAATTGCTCTAGCGAGGGCAAGAGATCGAGCGGGGAATGACCCGCACCTCAAAAGAGGCGCGGGTCTGTTGCCTGGGCGCTTGTGGCGCCGCGGTACTCAAGACATCACCGCAGGATGAGGACCCTGCCGCACCGTGGTGAAGATAGTCTTAATGCACCGGGGTTGCGTAGCTCGCCCGGTCAGGTGATGTGACGCAGGAGGCTGAAAAGCCGTTCGAACGTCTTGCCGTAGGGCGGGCGCAGCAAGCTTCCCGCGCTCAGCCGCGACTGCATGAAAACCGGTTTCTCCTTGCTGAAGGTGCGAAAGCCCCATTCGCCGTGATAGGCGCCCATGCCGCTGGCGCCGACGCCGCCGAAGGGCTGGTTTTCCTGGACCAGATGCAGCATGCAGTCGTTGACGGTGACGCCGCCGGCAATTGTCTCGTGCAGGATGCGTTGACGGTTGCCGCTGTCGCGGCCGAACCAGTAGAGTGCCAGCGGGCGGTCGGCCCCGTTCACATGGGCGATCGCCTCGTCGATCCCGGTGTATTCTACGATGGGCAGCACCGGCCCAAAGATCTCTTCGCGCATCAGCCGCAGGTTTGCGCCGGCATTGCGGACCAGGGTCGGCAGCAACTTCCGGCTATTGGCGTCAAGTTCCTCGCCGGCGGGGTTGATTTCGGTGACATCGGCGCCGGCGTCACGCGCTTCAGTGACCATGTCGCGCAGGCGCTGGCGGTGCCGGTCGCTGATGATGGCGGTATAGTCGGGGTTATCTAACAAGGTCGGGTAGAGCTTCGCGATCGCCGTTGCGAGCTTGGCAGCGACCATGCCTGCTTGCCCCTTCGGGACCAGAAGATAATCCGGCGCGATACAGGTCTGTCCAGCATTCAACAGCTTGCCGTAGGCAATGCTGGATACTGCCGCGTCGAGGCCGCATGACGGATCGAAGATTGCCGGCGACTTGCCGCCGAGCTCGAGCGTGACCGGGGTCAGGTTGGCTGCCGCGGCAATCGCGACCTGGCGTCCGACCGCGGTCGAGCCGGTGAACAGCAAATGATCGAAAGGCATCGACACGAACGCCTTTCCCATCTCCGCGTCGCCGCTGATGACGCTGAGCTCATCGGGTGCGAAATGCTCGGCAACCAGTTTGGCCAGCAGCGCTGAAAATGCCGGCGTCAATTCGGAAGGTTTTATGAGCACGCGGTTGCCGGCCGCGAGTGCCGCGGTGACCGGCGCGACGGCGAGCTGGAAAGGATAATTCCAGGGCGACACGATGCCGACGACACCGAGCGGCTGCGGGACGAGGCGATTTCTTCCGGGCTGGAACGGCATGGTGGTGGCAACGCGACGCTCCCGCATCCAGCCCCTGAGATGCGACAGCGCGTGGCGGATACCGGCGCGCACGACAAACAGTTCCGCAAGCCGCGTCTCGTGTGCGGAGCGGCCGCTGAAGTCGGCGTCGATGGCCGCACAGATATCGGCCTCGTGCCGCTCGGTGAGCGCGAGCAGGCGTTTGAGGCGATCCTTGCGGACGTCAAAGTTGGGGAAAGGCTGCGCCTCGAAGGCGGCTCGCTGCAGGTGGAACCGCTCGCCGAGAACATCCTGTCTGGTCTGCAGCATCGCGCCCTCCCTGGCTGGCCGGGCCGAGCTTACATCGTGGTGCGTGGCGGAATCCAGCGGGGGTGCAGGTGTCCTAGGGGAAGCCGCTTTCGGATGTGCAGGACATCCGGCTGGCACGCGCAGATGGCCGCATCAACGACAGGTTCCTGCAAAGGAGCGTTGTGGTTGGATGACGGCTGCGCTACTCCAAAGCGTCACGCAGAGAGTCGTCTTGACCGGTTTCCACATCCTCTCCAGTCCACGAAATTCCAGCCCGGTGTCTGCCTGATGCTGATATCGGCGACGAGCATCTTGGCCATGGACCCCAAGCGGCGCGTTTCGCGCCGTGCGGCCCAGCGGAATTGCGGATGAAGGGCGCTCACAGCCTTGAGGCTGCGTTTGGAGCGGCTGCGCGAAGGGTTGTGCGGGAGTTTCTGCGGTTCGTGCCGCTGTCTCTGAAACAGCGCATGCAAAGACGCACATACGCACGCGCGACGCCCGCCAACAGAATTTTCATTTCGGGCTGCGCGCGCAGCGGGACGACGCTGACACAGCGGCTGATGAGGTGTTTCGAGGACATTTTCGTCCATCCGCCCGAAGCGCGATACACAATGCTGGACATGTTGGACCGGCCGGAATCGAACCTCGTCGTCAAGCGCGATGCGCGCGGTTTTGCGCATCTGGCGAAGCTACCTCCCTCCATCGGCTTGATCTATTGCGTGCGCCATCCATTCGACACGCTGACAAGTTCGCATCCACAAACACGCAACGAGCGTCGGTTCCACGTCACGCCGCATCGCTGGCTGGCCGAATACGACGCGCTGATCCGGCTGAAGAAGGCACAGCCGAACCGGCAGATCCTTTTCGTCCGCTACGAAGACATGATCGGCGCGCCCGATGCGCAGCAGGCCAGAATCGCGCAGTCATTCGGAATGACACCGCGCATGCGTTTCAGCGAGGATCCAGACAATCCGATCTGGGTGGCTTCGTTGCGAAAATGGGAACGGAATGAAGAATTCAGGACCTATCTCGGCGGCCTGCCCCCGGCATTTCTCGTCCGCGTCCAGCGTTTCTGCGCTGAGTTTGGCTATGACATGCCAATAAGCACGCCGACCGTGGACGCGCGGTGATGCAGGCACCGGCGGCCCTCGCGACAGAACAGCGAGATCCCAAGCGGCGCGTGCTGAAGGACGTGTTCGGCTTCGATGATTTTCGCCCCGGCCAGGCTGATGTCATGGACGCGCTGCTGGCTGGGCGTCATGTGCTGGCTGTCATGCCGACAGGTGCAGGCAAATCACTCTGCTACCAGGTCCCGGCACTTGTCCTGGGCGGGCTCACCATTGTCGTTTCGCCGCTGGTGGCGCTGATGCAGGATCAGGTCGCCGCCTTGCGGCTTGCCGGCGTGGCGGCCGACACGATCAATTCCTCGATCGACCGCGATGCCAACATCGCCGCATGGCGGCGCGTGGCTTCGGGCCAGACGCGCCTGCTCTATCTCGCGCCGGAGCGGCTGATGACCGAGCGCATGCTCGACGCGCTGGCCAGGCTCGATATCAGTCTGATCGCCGTCGACGAGGCGCATTGCATCTCGCAATGGGGGCCGGCGTTCCGGCGCGAATACGAAGACCTGTCGCGTCTGCGCGGCATCTTTCCCAACGTGCCGATCATCGCGCTGACGGCAACGGCGGACGAAGGCACGCGCACCGACATCGAATCCCGGCTGTTTGCCGAGCGCGTCGAGACCCTGGTGCTGGGCTTCGACCGGCCGAACATCAAGCTTGCCATTGAGGCCAAGCAGGACAGCAAACGCCAGTTGCTGCGCTTCGTCGAGCGTCATCCCGGCCGCAGCGGCATCGTGTATTGCCTGTCGCGCAAGAAGACAGAGGAGATGGCGGCCTTCCTCGAGAAGAACGGCGTCACCGCGCTCGCCTATCATGCCGGCATGAGCAAAGAGGCGCGAGACGCCAACCAGAACAGCTTCATGACCTTGTCCGGTGTCGTCATGGTGGCGACCATCGCCTTCGGCATGGGCATCGACAAGCCTGACGTCGCCTATGTCTTCCACACCGACATGCCGGGCAGCCTGGAGGCCTACTACCAGGAGATCGGCCGCGCCGGCCGCGATGGGCGGGACGCCGAGGCGCATATGCTGTTCGGCCTTGGCGACATCCGCATGCGCCGGATGTTCATCGACGACGAGGATGCGCCGCCCGAGCACAAGAGGCGCTCGCATGGCCGGCTCGACACGCTGATCGGCTATTGCGAGACGGCGCAGTGCCGCCGCCAGGTGCTGCTCGGCTATTTCGGCGAGGAAGCGCAGCCTTGCGGCAATTGCGACACCTGCCTCGACCAGGCACCGCGCGCCGACGGCGGAGCGGAGGCGCGGATCATCCTGACGGCGATCGCGCAGAGCGGTGAGCGTTTCGGTGCAGGCCATGTCATCGACATCCTGCTCGGCCATGAAACCGAGAAGGTGCTTGCCAGGAACCACCAGAGGCTCACGAGTTTCGGCAGCGGTCTGGCGCACAAGAAGGATTTGTGGCTGTCGCTGATCCGGCAGCTCGTCGCCGGCGGGTTCCTGATGCCGGATCCGGCCGGCCATGGCGGCCTCGCCATCGCCGAAAAAGGCCATGCGCTTGGCCGTGGCGAGATGCCGTTCCATTATCGCGTCGAGGTGCGCAGCCGCGCCTTGCGCAAGATGCGAGCGGCCGAGGGTTCGGGCATGAACGCCGAGGGTATCGATGCGTCACTGCTGGCCGCGCTCAAATCCTTGCGCCTGCGCCTCGCCAAGGAGCGCCAGGTGCCGGCCTATGTGGTGTTCTCCGATCGCACGCTGATCGACATGGCCGAGCGCCGCCCGCGCGACCTCGACGCCTTCGCCGAAGTGAATGGGGTTGGGGCGGCAAAGCTGAAGGAGTTCGGCCAGGTTTTTCTGAGTGCGATTGCCGAGCACCAATCCGAAGGCTCGGCCTGAGGTCAGATCAGCGACTGGTCACGCGCCCTGAAGCATAGGGATCTTCGGAGAAGGCATCCGTTCCGAGACCTCCTGTTCCGTCGCCCATTCCTTCACCGCCGTGCCCCCGACGAGACCGATCAGTTCAATGTTCTCTGGCCGGCGAGTCGACAGATCAGGCCCAGACCGAGGTGTTCATCGACTTCATGGCTGAGCATCTGAAACCGCAATAGGTGCCGCTGTCCGCTTATCCACCGCAGGCGACCCGCTAGGCGTCAGTCGCGCGATATGGACAGTCCCGTGAGAAGCGGAGCGTAGGCGGCGAGCCTGCGGGATACGAACTCCGTGAAGAGCCGGACCCGCTTGGTCTTGCGTGTCTCCCCCTGCGTGAGAAGCCAGAGCGTTCCATACATGTGCAGGTCGGTGCCCGGAACTCTCACCAGCAGGGGGTCGGCATCTCCGATGAAGCACGGCAGTGTAGTGATCCCGATCCCTTGCCGTACTGCAACGATCTGCGCTTCGGCGTCCGTGGTCCTGAATGGCACCCCCGTGGTGCAAACCTCACCCGCGCTGGCCCATTCCGGAACTCCATGAACGCTTATGACGATCCACCGGATGGGATCAGGCGCGCCCGTACGCCATGCGGTTAGGCGATCGCGGGACATGTAGACGCCGCCGAAAACCTCCGGTCCCTTCAGGCCGTGAAGATTGAGCGGCAGGGTTTTGCGGTCGTAGACGACGCGGATCGCGACGTCGGCCTCTCGGTTGGTCAGATTTGCCAGCTCGCCGGACGACAGGATTTCCATCTCGATGTCGCGATGCAGGTGCGCGAAATCGGCGAAGTCCGGCATGAGCAGGTGTGTCGCGATGGGCGGTGCCAGCGTCACCCGCAGAAGCCCGCGTACGCTCTGGTCGCGCCCGAAGACGCGCGTCTCCAGCTGGTGCGACGACGCTTCCATCTGGTTCGCGAGCTCGAGGACCTCCTCGCCCGCTGCCGTCAGGCGGTAGCCCGAAGGCAGCTTTTCGAACATCTGCGCCCCGAGGCGTTCCTCGAGCTGGGCGATGCGTCGCAGCACGGTCGAGTGATTCACCCCGAGCTGCGCGCCGGCAGCCCGCACCGAGCCTCCGCGTGCGACGGCTAGAAAGTAGCGAACGTCATCCCAGTCGATCATGGTGCATTCCTGCGCAGTGCAGTGCGACTTGCAAAGCCCCTTCTAACACGCTCAGCCGTCGTTCGCGCGGTCGTCGCGGCGTTCAACTATCTAACTGGATCGTTTTTGCACCGCCGATGTGCGCGATTGCGCACTCACCGCTCGACTTCGGCGAACCCATCTTGGGGCTCTCGCGGGGCTTCCCCGTACAGCCAAAGACACGAGACGGCGAAACAAAGGATGCATGAACATGAACAGACTGACTGGAAAGACCGCTGTGATAACTGGCGGCGCTACGGGCATCGGCCGCGCCGCGGCAAAGCGCTTCATCGAGGAGGGCGCCTTCGTCTTCATCTTCGGCCGCCGACAGGAAGCGCTCGACGCCGCCGTGGCGGACCTCGGGCCCAACGCCCGCGCGGTGAAGGGCTCGGTCTCGGATGAGGCCGACCTCGGCCGACTCTACGCTGCGGTGAAGGCCGAGCGCGGAAGCCTCGACATCGTCTTCGCCAATGCCGGGGCCGGAGGCCCGCTTCCGCTCGGCCAGATCACCGCCAAGCACATTGACGACACCTTCGACACCAATGTGAAGGGTACGATCTTCACGGTCCAGAAGGCGTTGCCGCTGATGGGCCAGGGCGGCTCGATCATCCTGACCGGATCGAGTGCCGGCACCACCGGCGCTCCGGGATTCACTGCCTATAGCGCGAGCAAGGCGGCAGTGCGCAACCTCGCGCGGACCTGGGCGGAAGACCTGAAGGGCACGGGCATCCGCGTAAACGTGCTGTCGCCCGGGGCGACGGCGACCGAACTCGCGAAGGAGGCGTTGGGCGAGGAAGGCCAGAAGGCTTACGGCGCAATGACTCCGCTCCAGCGCATGGCCGATCCGGCGGAGATCGGGGCCGTGGCCGCCTTCCTCGCATCGTCGGACAGCAGCTTCATGACCGCCAGCGAGGTCGCCGTTGACGGCGGCCTGGCGCAACTCTGACCCGTCGCGATCCCGCGTCCGGGCAACGCAACGAAGGATAGAACATCATGAAAAGACTTGAAGGCAAGGTCGCAGTCATCACGGGCGGAAGCAGCGGGATCGGGCTGGCCACCGCCAAGCGCTTCGTGGAGGAAGGTGCGCACGTCGTGATCACCGGGCGACGGGACAAAGAGTTGAAGGAGGCTGCGGCTTTCATCGAGAGAAACGTTACGGCGGTCGTGGGTGACGTGTCGCGCTTGGAGGACCTGGACCGGCTGTATGCCGTCGTGAAGGAGAAACATGGTCGGATCGACATTCTATTTGCAAACGCGGGCGCCGGAACAATCGCGCCGCTCGCGGTCGCTACCGAGGCCCACTTTGACCAGACCTTCGACGTGAAC
Organism: Mesorhizobium sp. M7A.F.Ca.US.006.01.1.1; assembly: GCF_003997935.1. Taxonomy (GTDB): domain Bacteria; phylum Pseudomonadota; class Alphaproteobacteria; order Rhizobiales; family Rhizobiaceae; genus Mesorhizobium. The sequence goes on along the minus strand of NZ_RZQL01000094.1, from coordinate 5,082 downwards.
GTAAAGGGGCTGTTCTTCACGGTGCAGAAGGCCCTTCCCCTCTTCAAAGACGGCGGTTCGATTATTCTGAATTCTTCGGTTTCGAACGTGTTGGGGTTGCCAGGGTTCAGCACATACGCCGCGAGCAAGGCGGCAGTGCGCAACTTCTCGCGCGCTTGGACTCTAGAGCTGAAAGACCGCAAAATCCGGGTGAATACGATGAGCCCAGGAGCAATCGAAACCCCAGCCTTGGAAACAACAACAGGCCTTACCCCTGAGCAAGCAGAGCAAGCCGTCGCCCAGTTTGCTTCACAGATCCCAATGGGTCGCAGGGGCAAGCCAGAGGAAATCGCGGCTGCTGTCACGTTCCTCGCCTCCGATGACAGTTCTTACATCACCGGTGTGGATCTCGCCGTTGATGGAGGCATGGCGCAGGTCTGACCCCGGCGCGGTCCCGTGGCTGGCCCTTCAGCCCCGCCAGTAGTGACCCCGCTTCTTAAACTTGCTTCCAACACTAGATAGGAGAAAATATATGAGCTACGCAATTATCGGCTTCGGCAAGATCGGGCAGGCTCTTGCCAAGGCATTTGCCCGCAAGGGCATCGAAGTGTCCGTGGCAACCACGCGCGACCCGGAAAGCTTTGCATCTGACGCGGCCGCAATCGGACCCACGATCATCCCGAAAACACTGGCGGACGCCGTCAAGGCGGACATCATCTTTTTGGCTGTCCGCTTTGAATCGCACCCGGATGTCGCGAAGGCGCTGCCAAGCTGGGAAGGCAAGACGATCATCGACGCGACGAACGTGTTTCCAGTCCCTGAAGAGCTGGACGGTCTGCCGTCCTCCGCCTTCGTCGCGAAGGCATTCACTGGCGCCAAGCTCGTCAAAGGGTTCAATCACCTGATTGCGGCCACTCTGGCTGCCGATCCGATCGTCGAGGGCGGCCACCGGGTCGTCTTTCTGTCGAGCGACGACGAGGACGCGATCGCCCCCGTGGCGGACTTGGCCAAACAACTCGGGTTCGCACCGGTCAAGCTGGGAAAGCTCAACGAGGGCGGCGCACTGGTGCACGCACGCGGCCGCACTTGGGGCCAGCTGATCTTCCAAGACCTGTTCAAGAAGGAGCAGTAACGGCTTTATCGTGCACCGACAGAGTGGCAGGTGTTCGACACCGGCCACATCGTCAGCATCGAGCCGAGCGCGCAAAGTGACGCGCTTGAAAGCGGCTTACATCTGCCTGGGATCCTTCGGCCGACATGTGCCGGCCACCCATGAACCGTAGTTGAATAGCTGATGTCCCAGCCGGCATCGCGTCTGTTGGAAGTTACCTCACGACCGCCCGCGCGGATGGGTCCGAAGCCACCCGCCATCCGAGCCTTTGTAATTTCCCATGACGCGATAATTGCAGTTATTTACGACGAAGTTGCCGTCCATCGATACGCATGCCGATGCGACAGTGGAAAGACTGAAGAAGGCCGCGCCGGCGACTGTGATGGCGAGAGGGGCTTTGCGCATAGTGGTCTCCTAACTGGTTGAGCGAACCAACCGTACGAGATCTCGGGCCGGGCCTCTTCCCCCATTTGGGCTACACCGGCTGGTAAATTCACAGCGGCATGGCTGCCGCTTGCGGACAGAAAGCCATGGGCGGAGATGCCGAATGGGCCTGCCGAAGCTTACGGCCTCCGTGAAAGCCAGAGTGCCCGGCTCGGGCGGCTTTGTCCTATTGGCTGCGCGATATGCGGCAGGCGGCCCAGGAGATGTCCGGTTTCTCGGGATTGAATGGCGGAGAGGGAGGGATTCCCTTTCACCTCTATGATACTGAAAATACTAGTCTTTTCGCGCTTTTTGTTACACAGTTTGTTACACAGCTACAACTACGATTTATAACCGCTCTAAGCTCGCAGCTTTTGGGCTCGCCTGCCCAATCCATCCGATCTGTCGAAACCGATGGCTTGTAGGACACTCCCGCGTGTGTACGTTGGGGCTTGGGTCAGAAGGTGACCCACAGCAAAGACGGGAGCGCCGCAGCGCAAAAGATCTCATCGGTCAAGGAACAGATAGTGAAGTAGCCTGTGACAATCGGCGCCAGCATCACCTCCAAAGCCGACCAGGAAAAACCCGCAAAAAACGTCGCCCTCAGATACCCCGTCGGCAATGAATATGGGACCGAAGTTGCGCGGCAGATCGGGCGTTAGATGCCTTCATGACATCTGAACCTGAGCAGGCTCCTACGCCGCGAGCCGGCACATTTCCGAACGGAGTTTCGTCCGGCTGCGCAAAAAGGTGCCCTGTCGAGACTTACTTGTTGGCCAAATGGCTTAGCAGGGACGAACTCGTGAAGAGATTGATAATGCAACACTATCAGTCGTTGTGCTGATCCGACAGGCTGTGCGTTTTGGCACGAAAATCATGGCGAAAAGCGCACCGGCACTTTACTCTCCAAATTATGATTCGCCTCGATCCCGCGACCGCCAGCTCCTCTGCGCCGCCCTCCGTTCCCGCGTGGGCGATCACAAGCGCCGGCGCGCCGAGTGACGGCGACGCCGCCTTCCGGGCCGGCGCCGCCCTGGGTGCCCTCGACACGCTCGCCCGCGCGCAGGCAGCCTGGGCCGGCGCTTGGCGGCAGCGGCTGGCGGTTCGCTGCGCCGCCTCCAGCATGCGGCTCGCCGGCCGCGCCGAGGATGCGGCCGCCTTGCGCGATGCCTGGCATTTGCGTCCCCTACGTGCTGACCCCGGTCCCGCAGGCGCCGTCTTTGGCGCCTGGCGGCAGTTGGCCAGGCAGCCGCCCGCCGCTACGCCCGGCCGGCTCGGGAAGATACTCGACCAGCTTGGCCTCCATTGGGACGGCGCCGCGCTCGCCGACCTTTGCACGCAGATCGAAAAACTCGGGGTATCCCAGCGGTCGGCGCCATTCGACGCCGCGGCGATCGCCGCTGAGGTCGTCGCCATGCGTCCCGATGCCGAAGTCTTTGGCTGGTGGCTCGCCGACCTGGTACTGGCGCAACGCCTGGGCTGGCCGCAGCCCCTGCCGCTCCTAATGGCGCAGGGTTTTGGACCATCTTTCCGCACCGAGGCCGGCGGTGGCCGGCGCATCCGGCCCGGGGACAAGAATTTTGAGCGGGCGGTTTGCATCGCGCTCGTCGCGGCCGCCGCGGACGCTTGTCGGTTGGCCGCCGAGCTGTCGCGCCGGGCCGAAAAACTCCTGGCGGTGGCGCCGAAACTGCGCGCCAAAGGCGCCGGCGACGTAATCTTTCTGCTGCTCAGTGAAGACGCCGTGTCCGGATCGCTGACGACGGACAATCTGTCGCGCTTTGCATCGCGACGGCTGTTCGAACGGCTGCAGCAACTGGAGGTCGTGCGCGAGCTCTCCGGCCGCCCCACATTCCGGCTGTTCGGGCTGTAGCGATGAGCGAAGCGTCCGCCCGCCGCAAGCCAAACGATCAGCCGGCGCTGCTCGACACCGAACTGGAACATCTGCCGCCGGAGCTGCGCTGGTGCGAATGGATGGCCCGCGTCGAAGCGGTGATCTTTGCGGCAAATGAACCGGTGACACGTAGTGTCCTCGCGCGGGTGGTGGGAAAAAACTGCAATATCGAGCTGATCATCGACGACATTCGCGCCGAACTCGCCGGCCGCCCTTACGAGCTGGTCGCGGTCGCCGGCGGCTGGCAGCACCGGACCAAAAAGGTTTTTGGCGACGCCATTCACGCAGCCTTCGGCACGGCAGCGGGCGAGGGAGCAAAAGAACTGTCGCAGGCGGAGGCGCTTGTCTTGATGTGCATTGCCTATTTCCAGCCGATCACCCGTGGCGAGCTGTCGAGCTTTTTCGGCAAGGAGGTGTCACGTGACCTGATCGGCGTGCTGCGCGCTGAGCAGCTGGTCGCCTCGGGGCCGCGCAGCCCGCAGCCGGGCGCGCCCTACACCTATGTGACGACCAAAACTTTTCTGTCGCAGTTCGGGCTCGACACGCTGCGCCAGCTGCCGGATTTCGAGGCGCTCGAGGACGCCGGGCTGCTGTCGAAGGAGAAGCTGCTGGATCATCCCAGGGTTTGCAGATATCGACGATGATGGCGCCAGCGCCGCGCTCGACGAATAGATGATCCCATCACGGCGGGACACACGCGATCTCGCCGCTCGTCACATAGAAGATTGCGCCACGCACGCCGTCTGGTCTCGCCGGCTGGGTCCTTCGCGTGACGGAAGGGAGGTGGCGGCACGCGTCCGCTTGTCGATGAAGGATAAGCGAACAGGCAATTGATCGAGCCTGGTCGCACATGTCGATCACCATTGAGAGCTCTCGAAGGGAGAAAGTTCAATTGAACCACGTCTACCTTGAGCTTCTCGCGACGATTGAGGCGTTAAGATCCAGCCCATCGGGGCGACCATTCAGACGCTGATGGACAAGGTTCGCGACCTTTCACAGACGATCAAAGCCCTGAAAGACGATCTCCACCAGACAGCCGGCTATGGCCTGCTAAGAACCTAGCCAGCCGGCGAGTGCCCATCCCGGCCATTGTCAGCGAGGCGGCCATCCCAACAAGATCGCCTTGCCGCCACCGCCAATGGCGGATGCTGACAGCAGCGCCATAAGAACGCCAACGTAGATGGGGAAGATCATCCTCGGGCTATTCGTCCTTCCAAATGACAGTCTTCCCCCGAAAATCCCAATGAAATTTGAGGTTGGCTTTCAGTACCTCGGTGGGGATCCTCGGCTCGATCGCTGTGTGGAGAGCGTTATACGTTTCTCGGCAGAAGCTCGGCGGCGGGACATTCAGCTTGTACCCCGACGGGTACCTAAAATCTTGCTGAGAATTCATCAGGTCAAGGTTGTTGGCAATCATCTTCACGTTCCCAATCGGCGGCATTCCTAGGGCCACTGCGGCTTCGTAAATGTCCTCGATCTTGTGACCGAAGCCGAGCCGGAGACCGCGTTTCGACACGCCCTTTGAAGCTAGATACGCTTTCAAGAGGAGTTCTAGGTGTGAGCTTTCGAGAGGTTGTCCATTCGGACCGGACCGAGGAGACTGGAGTTACCACGCTTCAGCATCCATCGGAGGGTCCGAATGAACATCCACAAGAATGCCCGTCTCACACCGCTGCGT
>NZ_RZQL01000093.1 GCF_003997935.1 Mesorhizobium sp. M7A.F.Ca.US.006.01.1.1 | reverse complement strand
TGAACTACAGCTACACGCTGGAGCACAACGTCAATCATGCCACGGACGCGACGCCATTCGAGACGTTCACGGTGCATGTCGCCGACAGCGACGGCAACGTGGCCGACGATCCAAGCGCCTCGTTCCAGATCGCCATCGTCGACGACGTGCCGACGGCGGTTGCCGACACCGACAGCGTGACCGAAGGTGGCACGGCGAGCGGCAACGTCATCACGGATGCTTCGGCGGGCGATGTCGGAGATACCGACACGGGCGCTGACACCAAAGGTGCCGACGGCGCCAGCGTGAGCCACATCCAGAGCAACAATGTCGGCGGCGCCGGTCTGGACATCAGCGGCAACACGGTCATCAACGGCCAGTACGGCACGCTGACGATCGATGCGAGCGGACAGTACAGCTACGTCGCCAATTCCAACATCAGCAATGCATCGCCGGTGACCGATACCTTCACCTACACGCTGAAGGACGGCGACGGTGACACCTCGCCGACGACGCTGACGATCACCATCAATGACGGGGCTGTCGCGGCAACGCCCACGCCGGTTACGCTGGACCTGAACGAGGCCGCGCTGTTGACGGCCGGAGCGACGGGTTCAAACCCAACCCTGACCACGGAGACCGACAGCACGCCGGCTCTGTCGTTCACGGCGGGTTCGGACGCTTTGACCTCATTCGCGTTCTCGGGCACGGCAGGCCTAGTCACCGACCTGGATGGAAACGGCAGCCAGGACATCTTCTGGCAATCGGTGTCTGGCGCACAGATCAAGGGGTATCTCGACGCCGCTCATACGCAGCTTGCCGTGACGCTCAACCTGAACGCGCCCGGATCCATCGCGGCTGGAGCGACAAGCAGCGTCACCGTAACGGCGACCCTGAGCGATAACCTGCAGCACATTGTGGCGAATGGTGCTCAGATCAGCTCGATCGGCAATGTCGGGGTCGTGGCGACCGATACCGACGGCGACACAACCACCGGTATCGTCAATATCAATGTGCAAGACGACGTGCCGACGTTGGGCACGGTGCAAAGCCAGCAGACCAGCAACGATCCGGTGCAAACGCCGGCGGTTGGAACACTCCACTTTATCGCCGGCGCCGACGGAGCCGGGGCCGCGATGACGATCACTGCTAACACAGCAGGCGTGACCTCGGCCGGCCACCATCTCATCACGGACCAGTCGGGCAATGTGTTGACCGCCTATGCCGACAACAACAACGACGGGAACCTCGATGCGGGCGATACGGCTGTTCTCACCATCACTGTAGATCCCAACGCCGGCACGTCGGGACAATATGTATTCAATTTGCTGGCACCGCTCGATGGCACGGTGACCAAACTGCCGAACGCGTCGGACGGCGCGCTCGGCAGCGGTCCGACGACGAACAAATACGTGGAGAACCCCACGAACCACCAGTTGGTCACTATGGTGACGGGCTGGGCGCCCACCGACGCCGGCGGTACCTTTAACGCCGCGCACGAAGCGGCCTGGCTGGCCGGCGACATTCCGACATTGACGCAGCGAAACGATGTTAACGGCTCGAATCAGGGCTGGGGCCTCGGCGGCAACAATTTCCTTACAGGCCAGTTCATGCGTTTCGACTTCGGAGCGCTCAACGACTACGACGGCGCTGGTTCCTATGGGGCGCCGTCGCCGCCCAGCACTCTGGCCAACGCCGGCTTTGTCACGTTCTCATACAACAAGACACTCGACGTGGGCGACAAGATCGAGTACGTCGCCCACTATGTGGATGGAACCACGGAGTCCTTCATATCCGGGACTGGGGCTACGGGGCAGACAATCCAATCGTCGGCCGGCAAACAGATCGCATGGGTCGACGTATATGACGCCCACACACCCAATGGCTTTAAGCTCAACCTAAGCGAAATCGGGGTGGTCTCCACCACCGTCGACCATACAATTCCAGTGACGCTGCAACTCACGGATGGCGATGGAGACACAACAGGAACGGCAAATTTCACTGTCCACGTGGCCGGCGGCCTGACGCCTTTCGACGTCGCCGCTCCGATCGTGCTCGACCTCAACCACGACGGAATCCACACCACCGATCTGGCGCACTCGACGATTTCGTACGACTATAACGGCGACGGCGTCGCCTCGAAGACCGCCTGGGTCGACCAGCATGACGGCATCCTGGCGATCGATCTCAACGGCGACGGTAAGGTGAGCAATGCGTCGGAGTTTGTCTTCACCCAGCAAGCACCTGGCGCCGCGACCGATCTTGTCGCGCTTGAGCAGCTCTATGACACGAACCATGATGGCAAGCTGACCGCCGCCGATCACGACTTCTCGCAGTTTGGCGTCTGGCAGGATGCCAACGGCAACGGTGTGTCGGATCCAGGCGAGTTCAAGAGTCTTGCGGCCTTGGGCATCGTCGAGATCGGGCTTACAAGCGACAATCAGCACTCCGTTTCGGAAGACGGTTCTGTCTTGACCTATGGTGGATCGACTTTCACCACCGCCAGCGGCGAGACGGGTGCGGTTGCCGACATCGGCTTCGGCAATTTCGATACCACCGGACAAACAGGAACCACGGGCGCCGATACCTTCAAGCTCGACAACCTCGACATCAAGGATCTCATCACCGACTACCACGGCACAGGCCCTGGTGGTGAGGGCGACAAGATCGACCTGAGCGCGCTGTTCGATACGGCGTCGGGGAGCAACATCAATGATTATGTGCACTACGACGCCGACACGAAGACACTGAGCGTCGATACCACTGGTTCGGGCAATGCGGCCAATTTCGTGGACGTCGCCGCGTTGCAGAACGCACCTGCCGCGGGCACGATCACGATACTCTACGATGACACGGCGCATGTGCAACACACGGCAACGATCTAACGCCATAGCGCGTGGCCACGCGATTATGTTATACATCGCTAATATCTAGGGGAGCTCAACATGAAACGTTCTGCAAGACTGCTGGTTTCCGCTGCGACGCTGTTGCTGGCAGTCGGGTCGACGGGGTATGCCGCCGACATCATCGATGGCCCGACCGGCGACATTTGCCGTGTCGTCGGCACCTCCAACCTGGTGCTGAACGACAACATCGTCGATCTGAAGCAGGAGGTTGTGAAGCTGATGGACGAGTCGGTTGCCGTCGCCAACAGCTCGGAGTGGATCAACTCGTCGCGTCCCGTCTTCGTCTGGGCGTCTGAGGCCAAGGTCGCTTGCGGCAAGGCCTATGGCTACCTGAAGACGAACTACAAGGACGAAGACTACCTCAACAAATGCGAGTGTTTTCACGATCGCATGGTCGAGTACATGCACTGACCGGATAGCCACGCCTGTTGGCCACCATGACAGCCGACGGATACTTCCTGAAGGCGGTCGCGGGCGCGATCGTGTTGCTTGGCTTTGTCCAAACGGCTACGCCGGCCGGTGCCAACTGGCTGGAACGACCGTCCGCGAAACAACAGCTTTCGCCCGGCCTGAAGCAACCGGTGCGCTGTGATCCGGCCACGGAGTGGACCCGGCAGGCTTTCAAGGCATTTGCCAGTTGCCAGGCGTCGATCTATGGCCTGGAGCCGCTGCTGGCACATGCCGTGATGGAGATCGAAAGCGGTTTCGATCCCGACGTGCAAGGCGCCGACGGCGAAGTCGGCCTGATGCAGGTGATGCCGGCGACGGCCAGAATGCTCGGCTTTCGAGGTTCCCTGGACGATCTCAGCGCGCCGGCGGCCAACATCGCGCTGGGGGTCAAATATCTTGCACAGGCCAACAGGCTCGCCGCGGGCGATTTGTGCACCACCGTCATGAAGTATCGCGCCGGGCACAATGAAAGCCGGTTCTCGGCCCTTTCGGTTCGCTACTGCCAGCGTGCGCGGGCAATCCTGGCAAGGGAAGGGATCGAAGTGACCGGGCCTTTGCCGGTGGCGACGTTCGGCTTTTCCGCATTTTCGCCAGGCGGGGAGGGTGGAGCCCCTGCCCAGGCGAAGGGTGTTTGCGTGCGCCGCGTGTTCGTGCCGGGGCCGCGATACATGAAATGCGCCGACTATCGAAGTGCGGGGCAAGCAAGGCAGATCAGGGCGCTCAGAGGCAGGCTTTTCGGCGGCTAAAAGAACTACAGACGGCACTGCAAGTCCGCCGTAACATGCGTTGAAGACCAGACCGGGAACAATATCCGGCGGCTCATAGGGGTGGAGCATTCATGGAAGCTGGCCGACAGGTCCACTGTCCGCGGACATGGGCAATCGCCTTGGCGCTCGCCGCGATCGTGTCGGGCTGCCAGTCGAAGGGCGGCGTGTCCGAAGTGCTCGATCCGGCGGCGGTTGCCGCGCCTGGCGGGCAGAACGGCGCCGCCGGTGGCGGTCCCGTCCAGGCGACCCAGTCGCTGGGCACCGGTTCGACCAAAGTCACGATGCTGCTGCCGCTGTCCGCCCCAGGAACGGCCGGGGAAAACGGCAGGAAGATGCTCGATGCGACCAAGCTGGCGATGACGGATATCGGCAACGGATTGCTGACGCTGACGGTAGAAGACACCAAAGGCGACAGCACACTGGCCGGCAAACTGGCGGTCACGGCCATTACGACGGGATCTAAAGTCGTCATCGGCCCGACCGAGCTACCTGCGGCCCAGCATATTGCCACGCTTTCGGGATCGAAGCGGCCACCGGTTCTGGCGCTCGCCGACAATTTCGCTGGCGGCCCCGGGGTCTATGCCGTGCTCCTTGGCGAAGCGGACAGCGCCGCCGCGGGCGCCGCGGGATTGGCTGCGAAAGGCAGCAAGAAGTTCGTACTGCTTGTCGCGGATGGCCCAAACGCCGGCGCCATGGAGAAGCGGGTCGCAAACGGCCTCAGCATCTACGGCGCGGCGCTCGCGGTCACTCTCCGATATTCTGCCGGCGACGGTGGCGCGAAGGCGGTCGACGAAATGGGCTCGCTCGTGGACGCCCCCGACGCCGTCATTGTCGCCAGCGGCAATGGCAGTCCGTCGCCTGTCCTTGCCGCCCTCAAATCGAAAGGCATTCCGGGAAAGACTATCTCCGTCGTCGGAACGAACCGTTGGCTGGAGCACCCCATGGATCCGCTCTTCGAGGGGGCGTTTATCGCCACGCTCGATCCAAGTGAAACCGGGCCGATCGCCGACCGCTTCAGGACGACATACAACTATCCGGCTGACGTCAATGTGGCCTACGCCTATGATATGGTTGCCCTGACGGCAGGGATTGCCAGCGCGGTCGGGCCCGATGGTTTCAGCAAAAAGGTTCTTGAGAATCCAAACGGCTTTCGGGGGTCGACCGGCCTGTTCCGGTTTCGGGCCGACGGATCCAGCCAACGCTCGATGCCGTTCTATCGGATTGAAAAAGGTGCGCTCAAGCTGGTTGCCAAATCGACGTCGGGTTTCTGACCGGCGCAAATCCCTGGGATCCTGTTCAAGCTGATGGCTAGGCCGGGCCGCAGCCGCTTGGCGATCGCACTTGGAAGCCTCCTGCTCCTGGCGGGGATCCTGCTGATCATTCAGGGCGGGGCGTTGCTTTCGGTCGATCGGCCTGTCCGTGCCCGGTCGCGGGATGTTGACGATACGCAGCCTATCCGGCCGGTTGCACCGGTTGCCGGCGCACAACGCCTGGAGCCGGCGCGCAAGGTTGCTCAAGACCTGATCGCTCCGCCACGGCTTGATCCCGCTGAGATCGAACGGACCGAGCCCCGTCCGCCGCTCAGCGAGCTCGGTCTCGCCGTGCCCCCGAAATCGCCGATGCCCAGGGATTGGCGGGAGGTCTTGCTCTACCGCCCGGTTGCCACATCATCGGCGATGTTCGAAGCCATGGGCCGCAAGGTGGTCATCAGCGGAGTGCGAGGCATCGATCTCGACAGCTCCTGCTCGTTTCATGACGTCACCTGGCCTTGCGGCGTGCGCGCCCGCGCCGTTTTCAATTCCTGGCTGAGGGGACGCGCGCTGCACTGTTTCGTACCGCCGGATGTCGAGCGTTTTGCCGTCGCCGCACCGTGCAGGCTGGGCAAGCAGGATGTCGGCGCCTGGCTTGTCTCCAACGGCTGGGCCACGGCGCTGCCGAGCGGCATCTACGGCAAGGCGGAGGCGACAGCCAGGGACGCGGAGATGGGCATGTTCGGCCCGGCACAATAGGCTGTCATTCAATCCCTGATGTTTTGTTTGTTAACCGCCACGGGCGCAGCCTTGATGGGGTCATCGCGCAATCGATTAAATTGCAATGTTCCTTGAAACTGAAATTGCAACACACCGGCCTTATACAAGCCCATCCACAGGAGATCGGCCAGTGACAAAGACTATGGCGAGCACCACCGACCAGGCATGGAAAGGCGTCGCTTTGCTGACCTTTCTGGGAACCGCTGCAATCCTGGGCGTTTCCGTCGGTCTCAATTATCTGCTTCTGTTCTCGGAGGCGCTGACGCCATTTGGGCGCAGCATGGTCACGGCAATCCTGTTGCCTGTTGTTCTTGGTGTTCCGCTTTTTCTGTTCGTTGGATTGAAACAGATCGAGCTTCGTCGCTATCGCCGGGAACTCGACAAGTCGGCAACCTTCGACACCACGACCGGCTGCCTGAACGGAGCGGTCTTCACGTCGATGGTCGAAAAAAGAACCGCAAGGCCGTCGGTGCCGGGGCCGAAATCCGGCGCCTTCCTGGTCATCCATTCGGAGCATCTGCGGTCCATCAACCTGCGCTTTGGTCTTGAATGGGGCGATCAAGCCTTGCGGCTCATAGCCTCAACCATACAATCGTCAGTGCGCGCGGAGGATCTGGTTGGACGTATGGGGACGTCGATGTTCGGGGTTTTCCTCGCCGGCGCGACCGAAGCAGAAGCCAGGGAAATCGGCGAGCGTATCAGGGCGCGCATCGCGCAAGTCTATTTCGCGCCAAAAGGCACCGAGGATGCCCTGAACGTCAAGGTCGGTGGCGTGGTGTTCGAGAACCAGGTGGAGTTCGCGGACATGTTCCGGTCCGCCGAGCAGCGCATGGCCGGCGTCCAGGACGGAGCGGCGTTTGAGCTGACGCATCTCCATAGCTGATAGTCGCCGGGAACCGGAGCCAGGGGAATTGTCGGACGCGGACGCCCTCACGCTGCCGGCGGGGTAACCCGTGAAGACGCCGCCCAGGTTTCGGCGATGGCGACGATCGCCGCGTTGATCGGTCCGCTCGGGATCGCCGGCATCACCGAGGCGTCGACGACAAAGGCATTGTCGAAGCCGTTCAGCCGCAAGTCAGGATCGACGACGGCCTCAGTGTCACGACCCATCCGGCAGGTGCCGGCCGGATGGTGATGGGTGGAAGCAGCCCTGGCGATGAAAGCATCGAGTTCGGCATCGGACTGAACCGGTGCACCTGGCAGGATCTCCGTATCGCGCCATTCGTCCAGAGCCGCATGATGGCCGACCATGCGCGCCCGCTTCAACGCCATCCTGAATGTCGCGCGGTCGTGTTCGGTTTCGAGATAATGCGGGTCGATGACAGGCGCATCGTTGCGGCCCGGCCCGCTTGGTGCGATGCGCCCGCGGCTTGTCGGGTGGGTGACGCCGCACAGGATGGTAAAGGCGGAGCCATAAAGCGGGGTCTTCAGGCCCTCGGCCGCTGACGGAGCGACGACGCAGGCGAGCACGATATCGGGACTTCCCGTCGAGCGGGTAGGGTCGTCGCTGAGCAGATACATCAGCGATTCGGAGTGCTGCAGGCGGGACGGCGGCACCGGCTTCTTCGTGCTGTAGACATTTCCGAGAGCCAGCAGATGATCCTGCAGGTTGCGGCCCACCTCGCGGCGATCGGCAAGGCAGCGTATGTCAGCCTGCTTCAGCGTATCCGGGCAACCAATGCCCGACCGCATGAGGATGAGCGGCGAGGACACGGCGCCGGCGCAAAGGACGATCCGGTCGGCGGAGAGTGTTCCGGTCTCGCCCTCGCACGCCACGCTCACTCCCGTGACCTTGTGGCCGTCCAGCACCAGATGCTCGACCTCGTGGCCGGCGAGCAAGGTCAGGTTCGACCGCGCCATGACCCGCGGCGGCAGATAGGCGTCGGCGACGCTCAGGCGCTTGCCGTCGCGTATATTGAGTGAATTGGGACTGGTGCCGACCAGTTCGCCGCTGTTGTGGTCGCTCAGGGCGGGAGCGCCCATGGATCGCCCGGCGGCGATGTAGGCACGCACGATCGGACTGACCTCGGCGTCCGGCAGATAGACGTCCAGCGGGCCGCTCTTGCCGCGTGTCGGCCCGTCGAAGGCAGTGAAGGCTTCGCTGCGGATGAAGCCCGGCAACAACCCCCGATAGGACCAGCGCTCGCCGCCGGCTTGCGCCCAGGGTTCGAAATCATCGGCATGGCCGCGCACATAGGCCATTGCATGCAGGCAGCTCGAGCCGCCGAAGATCTTGCCGCGCGGCCATTCATGGACGCGGTTGGCGGTGAAGGGCTGGGGCACGGTCCGGTAGCTCCAGTCGTAGGCGCGGCCCTGGAGCATCGTCCATTTCAGCGGATCGGCGATATCGGGATCGGCCGGCATCGCCCCTGCCTCGATGAGGCCGACCTGGCACGATCGGTCTTCACTGAGCCGGCTGGCAACAACCGAGCCTGCGGATCCCGCGCCGATCACCAGCACGTCGAAATGACGTTTCAATTTGAAATTCCCCGCACAGGCTCAATGTCGGAAGCTGATACGATCACGCGGCAAAGGCGCCGGCATTCGACCGTTCCATGATCTGTCTCTGCACGGACAAAAGGTGCGCGCGCATTGCGGCCTCTGCCGCTTCGGGATCGCGCTGCGAGATCGCTTCGGCGATCAGGCGATGCTCGCCGTCGCGGTGGGCGATCCGCTTGGGGCAGGTGGGGGCTGCGGTGCGCGCAACCTTCACCCGCGCATCGACGCCGACCTGGCGCAGCATCTTGTAGAATTCCGCGGCGAGGTGGTTCCGGGCCGCGGCAACGATCGCGAGATGGAAAGCGAAGTCGACCTCACCCGACGGGGCGTTCTCCGGCGTGGTTGCCGCGTCGAGGATCCGCGCCGTCTCGAAAGAGGAGGCGCGCAGCGACGCCAGTCGGGCAAGGCCCGGCTCCATGATCAGGCGCAATTCCAGGACCTCGATCGGATTGGTTACCCTGACCAGTTCCTCGCCGTATCTTGGAAGGGCGGTCGGCGCCCGCCTGGCACGCGCCGGTTTGAGGTCGCCCGAAAGGCGCAGCACTTCAAGCGCCTTGCGAAGCTGATGGCGCTTGACGCTCAGATGTTCCGCAAGATCGCGCTCGGACGGAAGCTTGCCGCCACCCTGCTGCAACTGGCGGACCGCGGCGATGATGTCGTCGAGATCCGATGGTCCGACCTGCGGCTCGAATGCGCTCAAAACCAAATCTCCTGTCCGATCGGCAGACCGCCGACTCAACGTCCCGACATCATATTGTGACACGAAAACCTGTTCGACGGCACTCAACCAATTCAACCAATCTACAACTGTATGCAATGGTTGACAACACCAGTTGCGCGATGGTTGACTGCCCATGTCGACGGTTGCCATCGCGGCGGGCCGTCTTTCTCCCGAGGATCACGCATGCCGGCTGGCGAAACCTTTGACTACGTCATTGTCGGTGCGGGATCGGCCGGCTGCGTGCTGGCGAACCGGCTGAGCGAAGACCCTGCAGTGTCGGTGCTTCTGCTGGAGGCTGGGGATTGGGACCGCGATCCGATGATCCACATCCCGCTCGGCTGGGGCAAGATACTGACCGAGCGCCGCCACGACTGGATGTATTTCTGCGAGCCCGAGGCCAATGTCGGCGGCCGCAAGGTCGAATGCGCGCGCGGCAAGGTCATCGGCGGCTCTTCCTCAACCAACGCCATGGCTTATGTGCGCGGCAATCGCGGCGACTACGATCGCTGGGCGACAAGCGGCCTGACGGACTGGTCGTTCGACAAGGTGCTGCCCTACTTCAAGAAGCAGGAGCGCTGGGAAGGAGGCGAAAGCCGGTATCGCGGCGGCAGCGGGCCGCTGAACACCCAGTTCTGCCGCTACAAGGACGAACTGATCGATGCCTTCGCGACGGCCAGCCGTGATGCCGGATATCCGCAGACCGACGACTATAACGGCGCCATACAGGAAGGCTTCGGCCGCCTGCAGATGACAATTGCCAACGGCCGGCGCTGCTCGACCGCGACCGCCTATCTGCGGCCCGCCATGCGCCGCGGCAATGTCAAGGTGCTGACCGGCGCGATGGCGACGAAGATCCTGCTCAGGGATGGCCGTGCAACGGGCATTGCTTACACCAGAGGCGGGGCGAGCCATGAAGTTCTGGCGCGGCGCGAAGTCCTGCTTGCCGGCGGCGTCATCAACACGCCGCAACTGATGATGTTATCGGGTATCGGCGACAGCGGCGAGCTGGCGGCGCATGGCATCGAGACGAAAGTCGATCGAGCGCAGGTGGGCAAGAATTTGCAGGACCATGTTTCGGTCATCCTGATGTATCGGCGCAAACAGCCGGGACCGTTTCTCAAGATGATGCGGGCCGATCGTATCGGGCTGGATTTCGTCAAGACCTATCTCACCGGAAAGGGCTTTTCGGGAGATGTGCCTGGCGGCGTCGTGGCATTCCTGAAAAGCGACGCAAGCCGGCCGCTGCCGGACGTACAGCTGCTTTTCACCGCCGCACCGCTTGGGGCATGGCCTTACATGTTGCCGTTCAAGGCGCCGTTCGCCGACGGCTTTGCGACCCGTATCGTTGCGGTGCAGCCGGAGAGCCGCGGCAGCGTCAAGCTGGCGTCCAGCGATCCGGTCGCCGCGCCTCTGATCCATCAGAATTTCCTGTCCTCGCAGCGCGACTGGCAGTCGCTTCGCGCCGGCTTTCGTGTTGCGCGCAACCTTGCCAGCCAGCCGTCCATGGCTCCGTTCGTTGGCGCGGAGTTCTTCCCCGGCCCGAAATGCGAGAGCGACGAAGAGATCGACGAGCATATCCGCAAGACCTCGATCACCGTGCATCATCCGGCCGGCACGTGCCGTATGGGCGTCGATGCGGCATCGGTGGTTGATCCGGAATTGCGGGTGCGCGGCATTGCCGGACTTCGTGTCGTGGACGCCTCGGTCATGCCAGACCTCGTTTGCGGCAACATCAATGCGGCGGTCATCATGATCGCCGAAAAGGCCGCGGATCTGATCCGCAGCCGCGCTCAACAGAGCGTGGCGGCCTGATAAGGCGGCCGGAATGCAACCAAAGTCTTTTGGTTGAGGCGAAAAACTGCGTTGGTTGGACTGCCATGCGTGTCCGCATGGCCGTGACGGAGCGGTTTCACGCCCTGATTGCCAGCCACATTTCGTGCATTTCTAGGCTGTTTCTGCCTATTTCTGGGCATTTGCCTCTCAAAAATGCACCTCAACCAAAA
This sequence comes from Mesorhizobium sp. M7A.F.Ca.US.006.01.1.1, assembly GCF_003997935.1. GTDB lineage: Bacteria > Pseudomonadota > Alphaproteobacteria > Rhizobiales > Rhizobiaceae > Mesorhizobium. The sequence goes on along the minus strand of NZ_RZQL01000093.1, from coordinate 13,028 downwards.
ACTTATAAAATTCGCAATTTGGGTATTGTCGAGCAAAACCAATGCGAATACGGTTGAGTTGGTTAGAAGTATTTTCTTCGTGACGAGAGGTGTCCGATATGTCCCTGGCGCAACCAGCTAACGATGTGCTCACCAACAAGAAGGCAGCACTCAAGGGCCTCTATGACGCCCTCTACGCAAAGAACATGTTTCCGTTCTGGGCGACGTCGGAAGGCGTCGACCATGACGAGATCAAGCAGTTGATGGCGACGTCGAAGGCCGTTCCCTTCGTGTGGTCCTATTCAGACATCGAGCCGCTGCTGCAGCGCGCCGCCGAACTGGTGACCATGGACGACAGCGAGCGCCGTTCGCTGATCCTGGTCAATCCCGGTCTTGCGCCCAAGCGTGCATCTGTCAGCACCATGTACACCGCATACCGCCTGAACGATCCCGACGAGATCATGCCGCCGCACAAGCACTCGCCGAGCGCCATTCGCTTCGGCCTGACCGGCAAGGGCAACTTCACCGGCGTCGAGGGCGAAGACGTGGTCTTCGGCCCGGGCGACATGGTGCTGACGCCCAACGACGCCTGGCACAATCATGGCACCGTCGGCGGCGAGCAGGCGGTCAACCTGTCTGTGCTCGACCTGCCGCTGGTCGAAACGCTGCATGCCGTCCATTTCGACCACAAATATACCGAGATGGTCGACGGCAAGGAAGTCGAGAAGAAGGTGCAGACCGCCCGCTATCCCAGCGACTACTCACAGCGCATCTATGGCGAGGGCGGCCTGATGCCGCGTTTCGTCGACCACAAGCGCGGCGGCGGCCTGTCGTCGCCGATGTACGTCTACCGCTGGGAGAAGATGGAAGCGGTCCTCGATGCCCACAAGGATTGGGATGGCGACCCCCATGAAGGCATCGTCATCGACTATGTCGATCCGACCACCGGCGGCCCCGTCTTCCACACCATCAATTTCTACGTGCAGATGCTGCGCCCCGGCGAGAAGACCTTGCCGCAGCGCGAGACCGCCAGCCTGCTCTTGGCGCCGTTCCGCGGCAACGGCCATTCGATCATCGACGGCAAACGTTATGACTGGAACCAGTTCGATACCATCGCCATACCCGGCGGTTCCTGGGTCGAGCATGTCAACGGCTCGTCGAGCGAGCCGGTGATCTTCTTCGGCGCCACCGATGCGCCGACGCAGAAGGCGCTGCTCCTCTACAAGCGCTGGGGCCGCAACCAGGCCGGCGATCTGCTCCGCCTCGTCTAGTTCCTGTCCTTCGGCAAACACTGTCCGCGCCGTCATCGGCGGCGCGGACATCGAAATAAGATTTCAGCAGCAAGGGCGTATGCATTTGGTTTCGGCGTTCAACACCAAGCAGATCGGCCATGTCGACTGTCCAGGCGGCGGCCAGGTCTGGGTCGATGGCAACATCCTTTATATCGGCCACATGCGGCCGCCGAGCGGCACGACGCTGGTCGACATTTCCGACCCGCGCAATCCGCGCAAAATTACGACGATCGATGTCCCGCCCGGCTGGCACTCGCACAAGGTGCGCGCCAAGGACGGGCTGATGATCATCAACCACGAGCGCTTTGGCGACGCCGGCCCGGCCGATTTCGGCGGCGGACTGGCGCTTTACGACACGACCAAGCCGGCGCAGCCCAAGCTCATTTCGAAATGGATAACCGGCGGCAAGGGCGTCCACCGCTACGACTTCGACGGCCGTTACGCCTACATCTCGCCGACCGCCGACGGTTATGTCGGCAACATTGTGATGATCCTCGACCTGATCGATCCGGCACATCCGGTCGAGGTAGGCCGCTGGTGGATACCCGGCCAGTGGACCGGGGGCGGCGAAGAATATCCGTGGCACGACTATGTCACGCCGCGTTGCCACCATCCGCTGCGCATGGGCGACCGGCTCTATGTCAGCTACTGGCATCACGGTCTGTTCATTCTCGACATTTCGGACATCACCAACCCGAAACTGGTCTCGCACGTCAATTCGAGCCCGAGCTTTCCCCATCCCACCCACACCTGCCTGCCGATCCCGCAGTTGCTGAAGGGCCGCAACATCATGGTGGTGGCGGACGAGGATGTCGCCAAACTGCGACCTTCGCCACCGGCCTTCACCTGGATCTACGACATCACCGACGAAACCAACCCGTTGCCGATCTCGACCTTCCAGGTGCCGGGCCTGGACCCGGATGGGGCGCCGCAACCGCCGATGACGGGCTGCCACCAGCCCTCCGAGCGGTTCAATGGAACCGTCATTCCCTTTGCGTGGTTCGCGCAGGGGCTGCGTCTCGTCGACATCGCCGATCCGTTCGCGCCAAAGGAAGTCGGCCATTTCATGCCCGACGCGCCGGAGGGGGCGGAGCGTTCCTCGTCCAACGACGTGACCATCGACGACCGCGGCATCGTCTACCTGATCGACCGCATCCGCGGCGTCGACATCATCGAAACCAGTGTTCTCTAGGGGGGGTATGTTGAGCGACAGCACGCGAAAATCCGCCAGCCACTACGCCATCGGCAACAAGAACCCGAACCTGCCGTTTCATCCGGCGGTGCGTGCCGGCGATTTCATCTTCGTCTCGGGCCAGGTGCCGAAGGACGAGAACAACAACATGATCAGCGGCACGATCGAGGAAGAGACGCTGGCGACGCTGAAGACCATCGCGCGCGTCATCGCGCATGAAGGCGCGACGCTGTCGGATGTCGTGCGGATCACCACCTATCTCGAGGATACGCGCGATTTCGGCCGCTACAACAAGGCGTTCCTCGAAGGGATCGGCGACGCCGTTCTGGCACGCACGACCGTCGAGGCAAAGGCGGTCATCAACACCAAGATCGAAATGGACGCCATCGTCTACAAGCCGCTGCCGGCGAGCAAGTAGGCTTGGGACACAATCGAGGAGACGACATGTACAAGCTGTTAGGCCGCCAGACGTCAGGCAACGTCCAGAAGGTGCTCTTCATGCTCGAAGAGTTGGGAACATCCTACAAGCGCGAGGATTATGGCCGCCAGTTCGAGAATACGCAGACGACGGAATACAAGGCGCTCAACCCGACCTCCAAGGTGCCGACGCTGGTCGACGGCGACACCGTGATCTGGGAGTCCAACACCATCCTGCGTTATCTCGCGGCATCCGGCGGCGAACACTTGAATGGCACCACGCCGGCGGAAAAGACCGAGGTCGAGCGCTGGATGGACTTCCTGCTGGCAGCGGTCAATCCGGGCTACCTGGCGGCCTTCAAGGGCGCCAAGCTCACGCCCGAGGAACAGACCCCCGAATACAAGGAACAAGTGAAGGACCTTGTCGCGCAGCTCAAGATCGTCGACGGCCACCTGGCCGGCAAGGACTTCCTGGCGCTCGGCAAGCTGACCCTTGCAGACATTGCCTGCGCGCCGATCCTGAAGCGCTGCATCGACTTCAAGATCGACCGGCCCTCGATGCCCAATCTGGAGCGCTGGGTGGCCGCGATCGCCGCTCGGCCGGCCTTCAAGGCGGCAACCACTGCTGCTCCCGCAAAGGCCGCATGATGATCAAGCGCGCCGCTCTCATCGGACTGGGAACGATGGGTCCAGGCATCGCCGCGCGGCTTTCGCGCGGCGGGCTCGATGTGACGGCGTATGATGTTTCGCCAGGGGCAATCGAGCGCGCCCGCGGCATGCTTGATCTCGCCGGCGGCGTGCTCGACCGTCTCGACATCAAGGTGCCCGGGACTGGCGCCGGCAGCGTGCGTTTCGTCGAGACGATCGCCGAGGCTGTCGATGGCGCCGAACTGGTGATCGAGAACGTGCCCGAGAATATCGACATCAAGGCGCAGACCTATCGCGACATCGATCCGCTGATCGGCCCGTCCGTCATCGTCGCGTCCGACACGTCGGGCATCCCGATCACCAAGCTGCAGGCGCATATCTCGCATCCCGAGCGGATGGTCGGCATGCACTGGTCGAACCCGCCGCACATCATCCCGATGATCGAGGTGATCGGCGGCGAGAAGACCGCGCCTGAAACCGTGGCTGTTATCCGCGATCTCATCCGCTCGATCGGCCTGCTGCCGGTGGTGGTGAAGAAGGATGTTCCGGGCTTCGTCGAGAACCGCGTGCTCTATGCGCTGTTGCGCGAGGCAGTCGACCTTGTCGAGCGCGGCGTCATCGAGCCGGAAGACCTCGACACCTGCGTGTCGTGGGGCATCGGCTACAAGATCGCCGTCATTGGCCCGATGGCGCTGCTCGATATGGCGGGCCTCGATATCTACAAGTCCGTCTCGTCCTTCCTGAATGCCGATCTCTCCAACCGCGACGATGTCGCGCCGATGGTGCTGGAGAAAACGGCTGCGTCGAAGTTCGGCATCAAGTCGGGCGAAGGCATGTTTGCCTACACGCCCGAGCAGACAAAAGCGCTGCAAGGTGAACGGGCGCGCAAGCTCGTCGCGGTGCGCCGCATCCTGGAAGGCCGGGAGTAGCCAATGTCACATGGTGCGCACAGGGTAGGCCGGTTCGAGGAGTTCCACCGGTCGGCTGTTTGTGTGAAGGGCGCCTTCGCCATCAAGATGGTGCGGGTGCGACAGAAAACAGCGCGCAGGGCGGCAAGCCATGCGCATTGAAACCATCCGAGCCGCCGGCGACAGGCCGGCCCATATCCGCCATGACGATCTGATCTCCGCCAAAGGCGTTTCGGTGGTCATCGCCCGGCAGCTGATACTCAGCAACATCGATCTTTCGGTGCCCAAGGGATCGTTCGTTTCCCTTATCGGCCCTTCCGGCTGTGGCAAGAGCACCTTGCTCAAGGTGCTGGCTGGGCTGGTGCAGCCGACCCAGGGCAGCGTTTCGATCGCCGGGCTCGCGCCGACCGAGGCGGCGCGCAAGCGGATGATCGGCCTCGTCTTCCAGGACGCCAACCTGCTCCCCTGGAAAAACGCCGTCGACAATGCCTCGCTGCTGCTCGGCATCGCCGACAAATCGCTGTCGCGTTCGGATCTGCGGGCGCGCGGGCAGGAGATGCTGGAACTGGTGGGGCTGGGCGATAGCGCCCACAAGCGGCCAAACGAGCTGTCGGGCGGCATGCGGCAGCGGGTCGCCATTGCACGGGCCCTGGCGCTCGATCCTGCGGTGCTGCTGATGGACGAACCGTTCGGCGCGCTCGATGCCATCACCCGCGATTCGATGGGCCAGTCGCTGCTGGAGATCTGGCAGCGGACCGGCAAGACGATCGTACTCGTCACCCATTCCATCGACGAGGCCATCCATCTGTCGCGCCATGTTCACGTGCTGGGGATCAAGCCCGGGCGGATCACCGAGAGCCTCGACATTGCGCTGCCTTATCCGCGCGACCTGTCGGTCACCGAAGATCCGGAGTTCGTCAGGCTGGTGGTCCAGTTGCGGACGATGCTGCGCTCCAGCCATCAACCGGGAGGCGCGTCTTGAGCGACCAGCCCATCACCGATCTTTCCGAGCCGCGCCTCGCCTCCAGCTGGAGTGCTGCGACCGGCAGCTGGCTGCCGGCGGTTATCCTGCTGCTGGTGACGATCGTGCTGTGGGAAGCCGCGGTACGGATCTTTGCCATATCCGCCTTCATCATTCCCGCCCCTTCCGAGATCGCGAAGTCGCTGGTCGCGCAATGGGGCACGCTGATGCAGGCGACGCTGGTGACGGCGGGCGAGATCCTGTTCGGCTTCCTGGTCTCGGTCGTGGTCGGCATTGCCATTGCGCTGGTCATCGTGCGCTTCGATTGGTTGGGACGCGCGCTGTATCCGCTGGTGGTGCTGTTCCAGAACGTGCCGAAAGTCGCGCTCGCGCCAATCTTCATCCTCTGGTTCGGCTATGGGCTGGCGCCCAAGATCGGCCTGATCCTGGTCATCGCCTTCTTCCCGGTGACGCTCTCCATGCTGGCGGGCATGCAATCGGTCGACCGCTCGCTGCTGTCGCTGATGAATTCCGTCGGGGCCAGCCCGACGCAGATCCTGTTCAGGATCCGCGTTCCGCACTCGCTGCCTAACCTGATGGCCGGAACCAAGATCGCCGCCACGTTGAGCGTGATTGGCGCCATCGTCGGTGAGTTCGCCGGGGCGTCGGACGGTCTCGGCTACGTCATCCAGTTCGCTTCGACCCAGCTCGACACGGCGCTGGTCTTCGCAGCGCTGCTGCTCGTTTCGGTGCTTGGCATCGCCTTCTACTACGCCGCCGAGATCCTCGAACGCATCGTGGTGCCGTGGGCGCCGAAATTTAGCCAGTCCTAGGCCCGCTCGATCAACCAATTCATAAAAGGGAACAAAAAATGCTGAGACGCTCACTTATCAAGGCCGCTAGCTTCGCGGCGTTTGTCACGGCACTCGGCTTCTCCAGCGCGGCTCTGGCGGCCGACAAGGTCAACGTCCAGCTCGACTGGGTGGTGCGCGGCAATCACGCCATGTTCTTCGTCGGCAAGGAAAAGGGCTTCTTCGCCAAGAACGACATCGATGTGGCCGAGATCCGCAAGGGATCCGGCTCGCCGGACGCGATGCGGCTGGTGGGCAATGAGAACGCGGATTTCGGGTTCGGCGATCTTCCCACGCTTGCCGTCGCACGGTCGCAGAATGTCCCGGTCGTGGCGCTGGCAGCCGTCAATCAGCACTCGCCGCTGGGGATCATTTCGCTGGCCAAGACGCTGAAGCTCACCAAGCCGTCCGACCTCAAGGGACTGACCATCGGCATTCATCCGGCCGGTTCCACCTACATCTTCTTCAAAGGCTTCCTGGCCGCCAACGGCCTGACCGAAAAGGACATGACGCTGAACAGCGTCTCGCCTCCCTATGAAAGCTATTTGCTGCTTGGCCGGGTTCAGACGGTCGTCGGCTATATCGATGCCGAGGTTCCCGAACTGGAGGCGAAGGCCGGAGGCCCCGGCTCGCTTAGCATCATGATGGGAGCGGACCATGGGTGGAAAGCCTATGGCTCGGGCCTATTCACCTCGCAGGCGATGATCAAGGACAAGCCGGACGTCGTGCGCCGCTTCGTCAAGGCATACCGGGAGGCGTTCGACTATGTCGTTGCTCACCCGGAAGAGGCTGCCGAGATCACGGCCAAGGCAGCGCCCGGCTATGCGGACAAGAAGGATGTGCTGCTGGCGCAGATCAACGCCGACATCGCATCGACGTTCAGCAGCGCCGACACCAAGGAACACGGTCTCGGCTGGATGACGAAGACGCAGTGGGAGGAGACCCTCAAGACGCTGACGGACCAGGGCGTGCTCAAGACGGCGTTGTCGGCGGACGACGTCTTCACCGACGCATTCCTGGCGAAGGAATAGGGCGCACGATGTTCAAACGGGCAGGTCGATGAGCGCCTACCGGCAGACCAGGCTGTCCAGCGCCATGGCGCAGGACACATCACGCTCGCCTTTCGCCGCATCGGCGCGGTCGAGCGTGACCTGCACGCGGGTGGCATATGCTCGGCTCGCCAGGCCGCACCAGAGCCGCTCAACGGGCAGGTTCTCGCGCCTGTCGTTGAGGATCGTGAACGTGCCGGTCTTCGCATCGAACCAGAGCTCGACGCGGGTCTTCTTGCCCGGCTCGATCGTTGCGATCCCGGCTGAATACCAGTGGGCGAAGTCGGCGTTGCAGGAGAGGCCTTCGCTGCCCGCATTCGAAATCGTCAACGGAACCATGTCGAGCCCGTCAGTGCCGGTGCGGACGGTGACATGGTGCAACTCAACCGCGTTGGCGAAGGACGACAACGCCAGCATCACCGGAAGGGCATAACGGATCTTCACTTTGCCTGAGCTCCACAATGTAATTTTTCCTAGGCAGTCTATCTCGCTTTCGCGCAATAACAATAAGAATATTGATTGGTAAAACAACAGAGAGGGTAACATGTTAAAACTTCTTAAGAACAGTGTAAGTGCAGTTATATTGACCGGTGTCTTGATGAGCGGCGCGCTTGCCGGCGAGGTCAAGTCGATCGCCATCCTGACGCCCGAAGAAGGCACGGACTATGGCTGGAACCAGCAAGGCATCGACGCCGCCAAGGCGGCAGGCAAGGCCGCCGGCGTCGAAGTGGTCGTGGCCCAGGGCCTCGGCTATGGCGACGTTCGTCCGACCCTGCGGGAACTTGCCTCCGACGGCGCCAGCCTGCTGATCGCGCATGCCAGCGGCTACAACACCTCGGCGCCCGAAATCGCCAAGGAACTGAAAGTTCCGGTGGCGATCGTCGACACGCCAGCCGGCCTGGAGAAGGGCCTTGTCGCCGACTACACGCTGAGCGGCCACGAGGGTGCCTATCTGGCCGGCCGTCTCGCCGCCAAGGTGTCGCGTTCCAAGTCGGTCGGCATCGTCGTCTCGGGCGAACCGCCATCGTGGAATTCGCAGTCGGCGGCGTTCGCACAAGGCGTGAAGGCGGAAAACCCTGACGTCAAAATCACCTATGCGGTGATCGGCCCTGCCGCCTACAGCGACGCGGCCGGCGGCAAGCGCGTCACCGAAAGCGTGATCGCATCGGGTGCCGACATCATCTTCGGCCAAGGCAACGGTTCGAGCTTCGGCATGCTGCAGGCGGTCGAGACGACCAAGGCAGCCGATGGCGGCAAGGTCTATTTCATCGACGTCATCGGCGACAAGTCGCCGATCGACAAGGGCTTCCTGCTGTCGTCGGTGGTGTGGAACATCGAGCCGGTCTATGCGGCAATGATTGCCGACCTGAAGGCCGACACGTTCGGCACCAAACACTATACGATCGGCCTCAAGGACGACTCGGTCAAGCTGCTGAAGACCGCTGCGATCCCGGACAATGTCTGGACGGAAATCCAGGCACTGCGCGAGGACGTCATTTCCGGCAAGATAAAGGTCGAGCCGGTCTATGACGCGGCCGCCGTCAGGGCACTGATGACCAGCGTCGCCCAGTAAGGCGATCACGGTCAACTGCCGGAGGGGTGATCCGTTCACCCCTCCGGACGATTCCCGTTTTTTTGGTGCTAGGCTTTTCATGAGCGGTTTTTCTTCATCGTCCGTTGCCGGGCGCGACATCGTCGCGCTTGAAGGCGTGACCAAACGGTTCCCCGGCATCGTTGCCAATGACAGCGTCGACCTGTCGATCCGCCCGGGCGAAGTGCATGTGCTGCTGGGCGAGAACGGCGCTGGAAAATCGACATTGATCGGCATGTTGTCCGGCCTGCAGCAGCCGGACGAAGGACGCATACTGGTCGACGGCAAACCGACCCCTATCACCTCGCCGCGCCATGCGCTGGCACTCGGCATTGGCACCGTATTCCAGCACATGATGTTGGTGCCGACGCTGACGGTGGCGGAGAACCTCCTGCTTGGCGGGCCGTGGTGGCAGCGCCCCAGGACCGAGGAACTGGCGGCGCGCGTCGCCGAGATCACCGGCACGCTCGGCATCACCGTCAAGCTTCAAGCGAAGGTATCGGAGTTGTCGCTCGGTGAGCAGCAGCAGGTCGAGATCCTGCGCGCGATGCTGCGCAACAGCCGGCTGCTCATCCTTGACGAGTCCACCTCCATGCTGACGCCGAAAGGTATCGACGAACTGGGCGCGCTGATGCGCCGCCTTGTCGAGCAGGGCCTGGCGATCGTCTTCATCACCCACAAGCTCAAGGAGGCGGCTGCCTTCGGCGATCGCATCTCGGTGCTGAAGCTTGGCCGCAAGGTCGGCGAGATCCCGCCCGAGCGGTTTCGCGCGCTGGGTGAACAGGAGATCGTCTCGGAGATCGTGGAATTGATGTTCGGCAAGCAGAAGGATGATCCGGAAGCCGTCGAGCGTCCTGTCCGCACTGCCCGCGCCGGAACGGCCCCGCTGCTTCAGGTCGCGGATCTGGCGGTCGCGCCGACGGACAATGCGCCGGGCCTGTCGTCGATCTCCTTCGACATCCGCCCGGGCGAGATCCTCGGCATAGCCGGCATCGATGGCAACGGCCAGAAGCAGCTGGCGGAAGCGCTGGCCGGCCAGCGTATAGCTGCCAGCGGCTCGGTGCGGCTGGACGGCGCCGCCATCGAGACGCTGAGCGTCGGCGAGCGCCGCCGGCGCGGCCTTCGCTACCTGACAGACGACCGGCTGGGCGAGGGCACTGTCGGAACCTTCCCGGTCTCGATCAACTTCTTCCTCAAGCAGGTCGGCGCGGCCCCGTTCTGGCGCAACGGCGTCGAGCAGCGCGCGGAGATCGACAAGCGCGCCGCCCAACTCGTGCGCGAATACGATGTGCGTACTCCAAGCCTGAAGACGCCCGTTGCGCGGCTGTCCGGCGGCAACATCCAGAAGGTGCTTCTGGCACGGGAACTGGCTGAAGGCACCAAGGTGGTGATCTTCAACAAGCCGACCTATGGGCTCGATCTCGCCAACACATTGGCGTCGCGCCAGCGCATTCGCGACACGGCGGCGCGTGGCCTTGCCGTGCTGCTGATCTCCACCGACCTCGAGGAATTGCTTGGTATGTGCGACCGCATCGCCGTCATCGCCGACGGCGCTTTGGTCGGCACCGTCGAGAACGTAGACGACGCCCGCACAAAGGTCGGTCGCCTGATGATCGGACTTGCCGCATGAGCATCGATACCGCACCCACGGTCAGTGCCACCGCACTCGATGCCACGAGCGGGGCGGCGACGCGTCGCGACATCCTGCACCGGCTGCTGATGACGCTCGGCCCGATCTTCATCGCGCTCGTCATAGCCGGCTGCATTCTGCTTGCGGTCGGCGTCGACCCGCTTGCCTATTACGGCTTCGTGCTGGAGAAAGGACTGTTCTCGCCGCTCGGCATCCAGCAGACACTGACGCGCATGGCGCCGCTGCTGTTTCTTGCCGCCGGCCTGATCGTCGCCTTTCGCGCCGGGATGTGGAATCTCGGCGGCGACGGCCAGTTCCTGCTTGGCGCGGTGACGGCGGCTGCCAGCGCTCCCGTGTTCGTGCAGATCATGCCAGCCTGGCTGGCGCTGTTCTGCTCGTTCCTTATCGCGATGGTGGTGGCGATGATCTGGTCGTTGGTGCCGGCCCTGCTGCGTGCCTATCAGGGCGTCAACGAGATCATCACCACGCTGATGATGACGTTCCTCGGCACCTCGCTCGCCAATGTGCTGGTCAAGCTGGCGTTTCGCGACCCAAGCACGACCGTGCCGCAGACGCGCACGCTGCCGGTGGAGGACCGGCTGCCGCGCCTGTTCGAAACGACCATCACCAGCGGCCTGCTGCTTGGGCTGGCGGCGATCGTCATCGTGCATCTGGTGATGACGCGCACGGCGTTCGGGCTGAAGCTGAGGATCGTCGGCGCCAATCCACGCGCGGCGGTTCACTCGGGGCTCGGTGTCCCCGGCCTGACCGTCGCCGTCTTCGCCATTTCGGCCGGGCTGGCCGGCCTTGCCGGCGCCGTCGACATCATCGGCGTCCAGGGCAATGTCCGCGCCGACTGGAATCCCGCCTACGGGCTTGCGGTGATACCCGCCGTGTTTCTCGCCCGCATGAACGGCTTTGCGGCCATCGGTTTCGTGTTCCTGCTCTCGGTGCTTTCGATCGGCGGCGAGAGCGCGGCGCGCCGGCTCGGCGTGCCCAATCATTTCACGCTGGTGCTGGTTTCCATCGTGCTGATCGTGCTCGCGCTCGCCGAATATTTCGACCACCGATACAGCCAGTCGCGGAGGGCCTAGGGTATGACCGGGCTGTTCAGCGAAGTCTTTCTCAGCGCGCTCCTGTTCGGCGCCGTCACCGCGGCGATCCCGCTGCTGCTGGCCGGGCTCGGCGAGCAGATTTCCGAGAAGGCGGGCGTGCTCAATATCGGCATCGAAGGCATGATGCTGGCCGGCGCCTATCTCGGCTTTGTCGGCGCTTTCTATTCCGGATCGCTGTGGCTGGGCTTTCTCACCGGTGCCGCCGGGGGTGCTGCGGTGGCGCTTGTCATGGCGCTGCTTTGCGTGCGCATCGGGCTGAACCAGATCGTTATCGGCATCGCGCTGACCTTGGGGCTCGAGGGCCTGACGGCACTGCTCCACCATTTCCAGTTCTCGCGCAGCTACCCGCGCCTGCCGGCGGCGGATGCGACCGTCATTCCGCTGCTTTCGGACATCCCGGTCATCGGGCCTGCATTCTTCAAGCATCATCTGATCGTCTATCTGGCGGTCGCGCTGGTTTTTGGCATGGGCTACATCTACAGGCGCACGCAGCTGGGCCTCAACCTACAGGCGGCAGGCGACAAGCCGGCCGCGCTCGATGTCGCGGGCATCGACGTCGTGCGGACCCGCACCATCGCCGTGCTGGCGACCGGAGCGCTGGCCGGGCTCGGCGGCGCCTATCTCGCCAATGTCGGGGCCGGCCTGTTCATTCCGTTCATCACCAATGGCGCGGGCTTTCTCGGCATCGTGCTGGCCATGCTGGCGCGCGGCCGTCCGGTCTGGGTGCTGTTCGGCGCGTTGCTGTTCGGCGTCTGCCTGTCGCTGACGACGGCCATGCAGGTGGCCGGCATCAACATACCGACCGACATCATCCAGATGCTGCCGTTCCTGGCGGTGATGATCATGCTGGTGCTGTTCGGCCGGCGCGCCAGCCTGCCGGCGGCGCTCGGCATTCCATACGAGCGCGGCGCGCGCTGAGGACAATTCATGCGTGGATGGGACCTGCGCCAATAAAGGAGGCAAGAATGTCGGATACCAAGGTTTACCTGCTCGACGGCGGCTCGCTCGTCCTCGACGGCTATCATGTGTTCTGGAATCGCGGCCCTGGCGGCGAAGTGCGCTTCCCCGTCTATTCGATCCTGATCGAACATGCCGAGGGCCGGTTCCTCATCGACACCGGCTACGACTACGATCATGTGATGAAAGTGCTGCCGTTCGAAAAGCCGATCCAGGAAAAACACCAGACCATTCCCGGCGCCCTGGCGCTGCTCGGCCTCGAACCGAAGGACATCGACGTCGTCGTCAATTCGCATTTCCACTTCGACCATTGCGGCGGCAACAAGTATTTTCCGCATGCCAAGAAAATCTGTCACCGGACCGAGGTGCCGCAGGCGTGCAATCCCCAGCCTTTCGAGCACCTTGGTTATTCCGATCTGAGCTTTTCGGCGGAGGCTG
>NZ_RZQL01000092.1 GCF_003997935.1 Mesorhizobium sp. M7A.F.Ca.US.006.01.1.1 | reverse complement strand
CGCGAGCTTGGCGCGCTGCGCAGCCTTGTGCTCTCGGGAGCCGTACCACCGGCGACCAAACCTTCCGAACAGACGGTGGCCGACAACGTGCCCGCCGATGTGGCTCCAGCCGTAGCGGCAGCGGCCGACATTCCCTCGCCAGCGACAAGCGAGCCGGTCGCAGCACAGGCGCCAGCTACAGAAACGGAAGTCCCGACCGGTGAGGTCGTGTCCGGCCCATGGGCGCCAAGCGAGGCGGCATCGAAAGCAGCGGAACCTGCCGCGCCGGCCGCCGCAGCGAAAGCCGCCCGCCAATCCGACGTCGAAACGGCACTCGGCACGCGCTGGGCGGTCTGGGTCGGCGGCATCGCGCTGGCGCTGGGCGGCCTGTTCCTGATCCGCTACACCATCGAGGCAGGTATTTTCGGTCCCGGCGTGCGGCTGACCATGGCCGGCGTGCTCGGCCTGGTGCTGGTGGCCGGCGGCGAATTCATCCGCCGCACCGGCTTCAAGGTGCCGGTGCAAGGGGCGGCCGGCGCTTATATTCCAGCGATCCTGACTGCGGCCGGTGCCTTCATCCTGTTCGGCACCGTCTATGCCGCACATGGCATTTACGGCTTCATCGGCCCGGCAGTCGCCTTCACGCTGCTCGGCGTCATCGGCGTGGCGACGATCGCGGCCGCCCTGGTCCATGGTCAGGCGCTGGCCGGCATCGGCCTGATAGGCGCCATGGTGACGCCGGTGCTGGTCGCCTCGCAGGCACCCAATCCCTGGGCGCTGTTCGGCTATCTCGCGATCGTGCTAGCCGCGACCGGCGTCATCGCCCGCATGCGCGACTGGAAATTACTGATGGCCGCCGCCTTTTTCGGCACCGGTGTCTGGACCATCCTCTATATGACCGATGCACCGGGGGCGAACCTCTCTGCCATCCTGTTCATCGACGCCGTCACACTGGCCGTGCTCGCCCTTGTCTGGCTCGCTCGCCGTGACGACGAAACCGGACCAGCCAGGGCTTTCGACTGGCCGTTCATCGTACCCGGCCTGTTCGTCGCATTCTCGGCGCTGGGCCTGTCGGTCGACCCGGCCTTCGCTGCCGCCGGCTATGCCTTGCCAGGCGCCGTGGTGATCGCCGCGATGGTGGTCGTCGCGCTTTATCGTCCGCTGGCGCTGCCGCTCCTCTATGCCGCGGGACTGGTCACGGTGCTGATCTATCTCGGCATCATCCCGCCAACCTCGATCGCTTCCGATTTTTCGGGCGGTGCCCTGGGCGTCGACGGACTGCCGGTGGCCACGTCCAATGCGCTGACCTTGCCCATCGGCATCGCACTCGGCCTGGTCTTCATCGGCGCCGGCTTCTGGGCGGCACGGAGGTTTGCCGCCGGGATGCAAATCCGCGCGGCCTCATGGGCAGCGTGGGGCGTCATCGTCCCTCTGGTCATCCTGCTGGCGCTCTGGTTCACCTTCGGCAATCTCGACCGTGATTTTGTCTACGCCGCCGTTGCGGCACTCCTGGTCGTCGTTTTCGCTGCCGGCGGCGAGTGGATCGCGCGGGCCGAGGAGCCGCCGCTCAAGGGCGGTGTCGCGGTGTCGTTTGCCCTGGGCGGCGCGGCCGTCGCCGGGCTCCTGCTCATGCATATGGCTTTCGATTCCGGCTGGACCACCATCCTGCTCGGTGCGGCGGCCGTCGTGCCGGCGCTGGCCACGCGCTGGCGCGTCTATCCGGTGCTCGGCTGGATTTCGGTCGGCGCGGTGATCGCGGTGCTTGGCCGTGTCGCCTTCGACCCGACCATTGTCGGCGCCGGGTTCCTGTCGACGACGCCGGTGTTCAACTGGCTGTTGCCCGGCTACGGCGTGCCGGCGCTGGCCTTCGGCTTTGCCGCCTGGCAGCTTGCGCGCACCACGAATGGCCGGCCGCGCCTTGCCATGGAGGCGGCAGCGGCACTGTTTGCGCTGCTCACGCTCGCCATACTGGTGCGCCACGCCATGCACGGCGGCGTCATCGACACGGGTGCCATGACGCTCGCCGAACAGTCGATCTACACCCTGATCGCCATCGGTGCCGGCGCAATCCTGGTCGCTATCGACATGCGCTCGCCAAGCTCGGTGCTGCGCTATGGTTCGATGGCCGTCGGCGTAATCTCCGTCGGCTTCATCGTCATCCGGCACTTCGTGGTGCTGAACCCGCTTTTCACAGACGAATCGACCGGCCGCATCCCGGTGTTCAACCTGTTGTTCCTCGCCTATCTCCTGCCGGCGGTCGCCGCCGGGGGACTGGCGCTCTACGCCAGGGACAAGCGGCCAAAATGGTATGCGCAGATGCTGGCCGTGGTGGCTGCCGCACTTGCCTTCGCCTATGCCACGCTGTCGGTGAGGCGCCTGTTCAAGGGCGAGTTCATCGGCTTGTGGAGCGGCCTCGGCCAACTGGAAACCTATACCTATTCGGCGCTCTGGCTGGTGATTGGCGTTGCGCTGCTCACAGCCGGCGTCTGGCTGAAATCGCAGGTGCTGCGCATCGCTTCGGCCGCGCTGATCGCGATCGCCGTGCTGAAGGTCTTCATCTTCGACATGTCGGAGTTGGAAGGCGTACTCCGGGCGCTATCCTTCATCGGCCTCGGCGCGGTTCTGATCGGTATCGGCCTGTTCTATCAGCGGCTTTTGACACGGGCGGCGAAGGAAAACGGATAAAGGCAAGCAAGAACAATAAGATTTCACCCCGACCGGGAATAAATCGGCCAATGGGCTCGTTATCTCATTGCTTGGGTGACCGGAGCGGCGGACCGCTTCGCGCTGGCCGCTTGCGCCGCGCCCGGAAGGCGCGTTCAATCGGTATCAACAAGGGCGACCCCGAAACCAGCGGTCATGGACGAGAAGAAGGCAGCAATCCTTGGCGAAATACCGCGCCTGCGCCGTTACGCGCGATCGCTTTTGCGCGACCGCGACGCAGCCGACGACCTTGTCCAGGATTGCCTCGAGCGGGCGCTTGTGCGGCTCGACAATTGGCAGACAGGAGAAAGCCCCAGGAGGTGGCTGTTTACGATCATGCATCATTTGTTCATCGATCAGATGCGCAAGGTGAACCGCCGCGGCGAGGCGGCGATGCTGCCGCTGGAGGCGGGCGAGACCGTTGCCCAGCCGGCCGAGCAGGTGGAGAACATTGCCTCGCGCGAGATCATCGACGCATTGCAGGCGATCAGCCCCGACCGCCGCGCGGCCCTTGTCATGGTTGCCATCGAAGGTTTTTCCTATGCCGAAGCCGCCAACATTCTGGGCGTGCCTGCCGGCACGCTGATGTCGCGCATTGCGCGCGGGCGTGAGGAATTGCGCGGGTTGCTGGACGACACGGCGCGCCGCCGCGCGATAAGGATCGTCGAGAAATGATCCGCCGCGACTTTTCCGAACGTGACATCCACATGGCGCTCGATGGCGAGCTGCCCAGCGATGAGCGCTCGGCCTACGATGCCTGGCTCGACGCCAATCCCGAGATGAAGGCCAAGAGCGCCCGTTTCACCGCCGACCGGGCGGCGCTGCGTGCCGCCTTCGCCGACGTGCTGGACGAAGCCGTGCCTGCGCGGTTGCGCAAGGTCGTGCTTGGCGAGGTGCCGGTCAGGGCATCTGTGCCACACTCACGCTGGTGGCTTGCCGCTGCTGCCGCCGTGCTTCTGGTCACCGGCGGACTTGGTGGCTATTTTGCCGGCATCGATGGCATCGGCCAGGAGGACTCGGCGGAAGATCGGCTGGCCGAGCAGGCAATCGCGGCCCATGTCATCTATGCCGCCGAAAAGCGGCATGCCGTCGAGGTGCCGGCCAGCGACAAGGACCATCTGCAGACCTGGCTGTCCAACCGTGTAGGGCTGAAGCTGGTGGCGCCGGACCTGACCGCCGACGGATTCCAGCTGGTCGGCGGCCGGCTGTTGCCGGCAGGCGAGAGCAAGGCCGCCATGCTGCTTTACGAGGACGGCAATGGGCAGCGTATCTCGCTGTTCGTCACCACGGAATCGACGGAGAATGCCAAGGGCACCTACGCCGCCGCACAAGACGGACCCGAGGCCGTCTACTGGCTGGACAAGGGCTATGGCTGCGCCGTGGTCGGCTCCTTGCCGCGCGAGCGGCTGGCCGAGGTAGCGAGGAGCGCCTACACGCAACTTGTAAACGGGCTGGCAAGCTGAACGGCATCGCTTTTGCCGGTGCCATCGATCCGCGAATGCTGATCCGGCCGGAGGACCTTTTGCGCCCGTCGGGCCGGCGTCGGATTTGTCACAATTCGGCCCTAATCGAGGTGCGATAGCGCTTGATGAATGCCGTCGCATCGCCCCGAAAATCGGAAACGGTTTTTGGAACACGAGGCGAAGATTCAAGGTGGTGGAGCGGACTTCGTGCGCCCAGGTGGACGCCGGTTTTCCCAACGCCCTGGTTGGCGTCAAGGACATGTTCGAGTAGGGCCATTTCCACCACCAATCGAGGTTTTCTGAAGCCGCATGCCTGCCGAGATCCGCACGGCCCGCGCGTCTGACGTCGATGATCTCGCCGCCATTGAGAAAGCTGTTTTCTCAAGCGACCGTATTTCCCGCCGCTCCTTCCGACTGTTCATCGAGCGTGAAACCGCCGAGACGCTGGTCGCCGAAGTCGACGGCCGCGTGGCCGGCTATGCGATCGTTCTGTTTCGCAAGGGCAGCGGCGTGGCGCGCCTCTACTCGATTGCGACCAGTCCGTTTTTCGGCGGGCTGGGTGTCGGCCGCATGCTGCTCGGATCCGCCGAAGATGCCGCCTTCGAGCACGACCGCATGATGCTGCGTCTCGAAGTTCGCGAGGACAACAGCCGCGCGATCCGCATCTACGAACGGGCCGGTTATCGCAAGATCGGCCGCGAGCCCGGCTACTATGAGGATGGCGAAACGGCACTTCGCTACGAAAAGACCTTGCGTGGCGACATTCCGATCGCCACCAAGGTGCCGTTCTACCCGCAGACCTGCGAATTCACCTGCGGCCCGTGCTGCCTGATGATGGCGATGGCCAATTTCGATCGCGGCTTCGTGCCGGATCCGGTCATGGAAATCCGCCTGTGGCGTGAAGCGACGACCGTCTTCATGATGTCGGGTCCCGGTGGTTGCGAACCGTTCGGCCTCGCTGTCTCGGGCTACGAAAGCGGGCTCGCGGTGGAGATCTACGTTTCCTTCTATGGCGCGCTGTTCCTGCAATCGGTGCGCAGTGAGGACAAGCGCAGGGTGATGGAACTGGCCCAGGTCGACTTTCGCCGACGCGCGGAACTTTACGGCATCCCGGTGAATTACCGTGCATTCACAATCGACGATATCCGCGCTGCGATCGCTGGGGGAAAGCTGGTGCTGGTGCTGATCAGCGGCTTCCTGATGTTCGGCAAGAAGGTGCCGCACTGGGTGCTGGCGATCGGCGATGACGGCGACCATATCCTGATCCACGACCCTTGGGTCGAGGATGAAAGGCAGGAGACCATCCTTGATGCAGCCAACATTCCCGTGCCTTACGGCATCTTCATGAACATGGCGCAGTTCGGTCGCGATGGACTGCGTGCCGCCATCACTCTGGGAAAGCGTGACAGATAATGACCTGGGTCATCCTTACCGGCAGGCAGAGCGATCTCGACCAGGTGGCGACACCGCACAAGATTATCACCAATCGTGACTATCTCGCGCATCCGTCATTGTTTCGCGGCCAACGGCCGAAGGTCATCAACCTGTCGAACAATTACGCCTACCAGAGCCGCGGCTACTATGCGTCGCTGCTGGCAAGCTCGCGCGGCCACAAGGTGATCCCGACAGTCGAGACGATGATCGACCTGTCGGAACGCAAGCTCTATGAGCACGCGCTGCCGGAATTGGAACTGGCGCTCAACAAATGCCGCAAGGATATTGGCGGCGCCTTTCCGCAAAAGGTCTGCATCTTCTTCGGCATCGGGCCGTCGAAAATCTGGGACCGTTTCGCCAAGCTGTTGTTCGACTGGTTCCGCGCACCGGCGCTCGAAGTCCACATCAAGGACAGCGCCGAATGGGCCTCGATCCGCAAGATCGGCTTCCATCCGTTGGCGCGGATGACCGAGGACGAGGAAAAAAGCTTCATCCAGTGCCTGGAAACCTACACCAACCGGGAATGGCGCGACACCAAGGGCCGCACGCCGGCGCGCTACACCTTCGCCACGCTGGTCGACCCGCATGAGGAATTGCCGCCGTCGGAGATCTCGTCGCTGCGCTATTGGGCCAAGATCGCCGAGAAGATGGGCGTCGAAATCGAGCCGATCACCAAGCGGGACCTGGCCAAGCTTGCCAATTACGACGCGCTGTTCATCCGCGAGACCACCTCGATCTCCAACCACACCTATCGTTTCGCCCGCCGCGCCCAGCAGGAAGGCATGCCGGTGATCGACGATCCACTGTCGATGATCCGCTGCACCAACAAGGTCTATCTCAACGAGCTGATGGCCTACAACAAGGTCCCGGTGCCGCCGACGGTGATAATCGCCGGCACCTCGGACCTCGAACTGGCAGCGCAGACGCTGAGCTTTCCGCTGGTGCTGAAGATCCCGGATTCGTCGTTCTCGCGCGGCGTCAAGAAATGCGCCAACTTCGAGGAACTGAAGACGCTCGCCACCGAATGGCTGGAGGATTCCGACCTTCTGATCGCGCAGAAATTCATTCCGACCGAATATGACTGGCGTGTCGGCGTGCTCGGCGGCCAGCCCTTGTTTGCCGTGCACTATCTGATGGCCAAGAAGCACTGGCAGATCGTCAACCACAAGGCCAACGGCAAGCCCGACCAGGGCGGTATCAAGACCTTCACGCTGAAGGAAACGCCGGCGCATGTCGTCGAGACGGCAGTGAAGGCGGCGCGCTGCATCGGCGACGGGCTCTATGGAGTCGACCTCAAGGAGACCAAGGACGGCGTCTTCGTCATCGAGGTGAATGACAATCCCAACCTCGACCATGGCTGGGAGGATTCCGGCGAGAAGGACGAGGTCTGGGTGCGGCTGACGCAGTGGTTCCTGGAGCGGCTGGACCGGCCGGGGCGGTAATTTGATCGGGGGTAGAACATGCAGTTTATCGTGATAGAGGATTTCACAGGCTGTGATCGCAAGGAGATCTATCGCCGCTTTCGCGACCGCGGCCGCCTGAAACCGGACGAGCTTCGCGTGCACCACAGCTGGATCGCGGCGGACATGAGCCGCTGCTTCCTGCTGGTGGAGGCCGATGACGTCACGCTGCTGCAGCGTTGGGTCATCGAATGGGCGGATCTGGTGGAATTCGAGATCATCCCCGTGGCGGCAAACAAGGACATGGCTGAGGCATTGAGCGGACACCTCTGACCATCGCCGCGTGTCACGTCAACGCAGTGCCGGCGAGCCGACCGCGCGCCGGCATTCGTCGATCAGCCACTGGCGAAACGCCGCCACGACATCGCGCCTGGCGCTGCGCTCCGGGATCGTCAGGCAATAGGGCTGGCGCAGCTCCAGTGCCTGGGCGAGGGGCCTGACAAGCCGGCCGTCTTCCAGCGCCTCGGCACAGTAGATCCCTTGCGCCAGCGCCACGCCCAATCCCGAAATGGCAAGGTCGAGTGCGGCGCGCGATGAGTTGGCCGAGAGGCCGCGCTGCGCTGCCCGGCCGGGTTCGATGCCGGCCGCCTCGAACCAGTTGTGCCAGGACGGAAAGGACGCACCGGTCGGTCCCCAGCCGGTGTGGATGAGTGGCAGGCTGGCGAGGCCTTCGGGTTTGATCGTGCCGGCCAGCCCGGGTGCACACACGGGATAGACCGCGTCCTGGACGATATCCTCGGTCGGGTGCTCGCGATAATGCGGCCCATAGGAGAGCCTGATGTCGATCAGTTCACGGTCGAACGGCACCGGGTCGTCGTCGCCTCTGAGCGATATGTCGACGGCGCCATGGCTTGCGACAAAACCGGCGAGACGCTGCGAAAGCCAACCCATGGCCATGGATGGCGGCACCGATACCACAAGGCGCGGGCGGAACGCATCGCCGCCCGACTGCCGCGCGACGCTGCCGATCTCCTGGAAGGCCATGGTCAGCCTGGGCAGCATCTCGACGCCGGCCTCGGTGAGTACGGCGCGCCGGTTGACGCGATGGAACAGCTTGCGGTCCATCTGCTCCTCGACGGTGCGGATGAGCTGGCTCACGGCGGCGGCCGATACAGAAAGCTCTTCCGCCGCCCCCGCAAAGCTGCCTGTACGGGCGGCGGCCTCGAAGGCCTGAAGTCCTTTGAGAGAGGGAAGTACGGCCATGATCACCAAACAGATAAGATCAGCTTATCTAAATCGCAGGAATCGTCGTTTTTGGAAAGATTTTTCATGCGCTACAGTGGGTTCATCAAATCCAAGTCTGGATCGAAGCCCGTGGATCATCGCGACGTAATTTCATCGTTGACGCAGGAAGAGCGCAACCGGCTGACCGCCAAGTCTGATGCCGCGGGCCTCGTTCAGCTTGCCGCTCATTGGGGCGCGATCGTGATCGTCGGATCGCTGATCGCCGCCAAGGTGCCGTTCTGGCCGCTGCTGATGCTGCCGCAAGGTATCCTCATCGTGTTCCTGTTCACACTGCTGCACGAGACGGTTCATCGTACGGCTTTCGAAACGCAATGGCTGAACGATGCCGTGGCACGGGTGTGCAGCCTGCCGATCGCGCTGCCGGCGGACTGGTTCCGCTACTTCCACTTTGCCCACCATCGATACACGCAAGATCCCGACAATGACCCGGAACTGGCGTTCCCCAAGCCGGAGACATGGCGGCAATACCTCGTCCACGTATCCGGCATCCCGTTATGGTGGGGCCACCTCAAGACGCTTTATGCCAACGCGGCGGACCGTGGTCGCGAAAGCTACGTTCCGCCAAAGGGCTATGACAAGGTGCGCATCGAGGCACGCGCCATGATTGCCTTTTACGCCGTGGTCCTTCTGCTGGCCGTCTATTTCCGGCTCTCGGTGCTTGTCTATGTCTGGATCTTGCCCGCGCTGTTGGGACAACCGTTTCTGCGTCTCTATCTTCTGGCCGAGCACGGCCGTTGCCCGTTCGTCGCCAACATGCTGGAGAACACCAGGACCACGTTGACCAACTGGCTCGTCCGCAAGCTGGCGTGGAACATGCCGTTCCATGCCGAGCATCATGCCTATCCCGGCGTGCCGTTTCATCAACTGCCGCGGTTTCATGCGCTGATCGAGCGGCATCTCAAGGTGGTCGAGCCCGGCTATGTCAGCTTCCACGAAAAGTACATCGAGACGCTGCATTGACGATGGCCGGCCTCAGCCGGTCTGGCTGTGCGGCGCCCGGGATCTCAACAGACGCTGGATCTCGGCCGGCGTTGACGGCGCGCCGATCAGAAAGCCCTGCGCCTCGGTACAGCCATTGCCGCGGAGGATGTCGAGTTGCACCTCGGTCTCGACCCCCTCGGCGGTGACAGTGACGCCAAGCTCGGCGCCCAGCCCAATGACGGTGCGAACGATCGCCGCGGTGTCGCGATTGCCCAGGTCGTGGATGAACGAACGGTCGATCTTGATCTTGTCGACAGGAAAACGCCTGAGGTAGCCGAGCGACGAATAGCCGGTGCCGAAATCGTCCAGCGCGATGCGGATGCCCAAGTCGCGCAACTGTCGCAGTGTCCTCAGCACGGCTTCACTCTCGTCCATCAGCACGGTTTCGGTGATTTCCAGTTCCAGCCGGCCGGCGGGTACGCCGGAAAAGGCGAGAGCCGAGATGACGCTGCGGGCGAAGCTGCCGCTTTTAAGTTGTACGGCCGAGACATTGACCGCGACGCGCAGGCCGGCGGGCCAGCGTGCCGCCGCCGTGCAGGCTTTCCTCAGCGCCCATTCGCCAAGCGGCACGATCAATCCGGTTTCCTCGGCGACAGGAATGAAGCTGTCCGGCGCCACCATGCCGCGTTCTGGGGAATGCCAGCGCATCAAGGCTTCCGCGCCGACGATCTCGCCGGAGGCGATGTTCATGATGGGTTGGAAATCGAGGTCGAATTCCTGGCGCGGCAGCGCTGTCTCAAGATCGACCTCCAGCGCACGCCGTGCCTGTACCATTGCGTCCATTCCGGGTTCGAAGAAGCGATACAGATTGCGCCCTTCGCTCTTCGCCCGGTAAAGCGCTGTATCGGCGTTCCTCAGCAGCGTGTCGGCATCTCCGCCGTCGTCGGGGAAAACCGCGATACCCAGGCTGATGCCGATATGCATCTCGCGGCTCTTGTCGCGGAACGGTTTTCCGA
Source organism: Mesorhizobium sp. M7A.F.Ca.US.006.01.1.1 (assembly GCF_003997935.1). GTDB lineage: Bacteria > Pseudomonadota > Alphaproteobacteria > Rhizobiales > Rhizobiaceae > Mesorhizobium. Next base: position 14,187 of record NZ_RZQL01000092.1, on the reverse strand, counting down.
TCGTCTCGACGATGCGCTTCGCGAGTTTTTCAGCACTGGCAATGCCCTTGAAATTGAACTGGATGATGACGAATTCGTCGCCGCCGAAGCGGGCAACGACGTCGTTTTCATTATGCAGGCAGCGCTGCAGCCGCTCGGCCACGCTCTTCAGCAGCCAGTCGCCGGCCGGATGTCCCCAGGTGTCGTTGACCGCCTTGAAGCGATCGAGATCGAGCGAGAAGATCGCCAGCGGCGTGGCCGCCGTGTCCTCCAGCGCAAGGTCGAGCCGTTCGCGAAACATCGAGCGGTTGGGCAGTCCGGTCAGCATATCATGATGCGCAAGATGGGTCATGCGCTCTTCGGTACGGCGGCGCTCCGTAACATCGTCGAAGGTCGCCACCCAACCGCCGCCGCTCATCGGCTGGCGGGTGACCAGAACCGTCCTGCCGTCGGCAAGATGCCGATAGGCCGAATGCATTTTTTTCGCCACCAGGCAGGCCTCGGTCTTGGCGACTTCGCTGTCGACATCGATCTTCGTATAGATGCCAAGCTCCAGCAATCGTTCGAGCGCGTCGCGGTGCGTCGTTCCAAGCGGGAAGTCCGCCGCGGTGACGTTGTAGAGTTCTAGAAAACGCCCGTTGCGCACGATCATCTTCCCGTCGGCGTCATACATCAGCAGGCCTTGCGACATGTTGGCGAGCGCTGCGTCGAAGCGGCGGTGTTGCTCCTTGAGATCCTCTTGCGCGCGGCGCTGCTCGGTGATGTCTTCATAGATCGACACCCAGCCGCCCAGAGCCAGAGGGCGGTGCGAGATGCTGACGATGCGGCCATCCGACAGTGTTTCTTCGTAGGTCGACGGCTTTGCCTGATCGATATAGGGCTTGCGGATGGCGTAGAGCTCGTCGGCGGTTTGCGAGGCGACGCCGATGTCGACGCTGTGGCGCAGAATGTCGAGGAACCGGATGCCGGGACGTATCACCTTGGCGTCGAGGCAAAAGATGTTTAGGTAGTTGCCGTTGCAGATGATCATCCGCTCGTCGGCGTCGAACATGCACAGGCCGTGCGACATGTTCTCGACGGCAGCCGAAAAGCGTTGGTTCTGCTCGCGCAGTTCGTCTTCCATGTGACGGGAGCGGTCCATGCCTTCGGCCTCCCGTTTCGGGACGGCCGAACCATCCTTGGCATCAGCGACGGGCATGAGCGCGCCTGCGAACCGTGATCGAACGCGCTACTGTGGTCGCCGCCGGTTAATTTAGCGTTTTAATGCATGTCGCCCAAAAGTGACCTCGGTTTTGGGGGAAACGACATGCATAAAACAAAGACCTAAAGCGCGGCGCATGAATCCGTTTCAGCGCGACGCGCTTTAGCCGATTGCGGTCGCCGAAACCTGATGCCGCGACGTCTCGATCGCCGAAAACCGTTTCAGAAACGCGTTCTGCGCCCAGGTCACCGAGCGTGGCGTGAAATCGAAGCGGTCGGCATTGAAACCGCGCGGACGGCCGAAGAACTCGGTCGCCTCGGCGGTCGAAAAGCCGGCGAGCAGCGTTGCCTCGAAATAGGCGGCGATCTGGTCGGCGCGCTTGATCTCCTTGCGCAGCGCAGCACTTGGTTCCGGCGGCAGCGAGAAACGCAGATGGATGGCGCGCTGCAGCCGCAACTCACAATCCTTGTAGCTGCCGCCCATCACCGATTTGAACGGCGAGATCATGTCGCCGATGACATATTCGGGGGCGTCGTGCAGCAGGGCCGCCAGCCGGGCGTCGGCTGAAGCCTCGGGCACCAGGTCGCAGAACAGCGCTTCGACCAGCAGCGAGTGCTGGGCGACCGAAAAGGCATGCTCGCCGCTGGTCTGGCCGTTCCAGCGGGCAACGCGGGCAAGCCCGTGCGCAATGTCCGAAATCTCGATGTCGAGCGGCGAAGGGTCGAGCAGGTCGAGCCGGCGGCCCGACAGCATGCGCTGCCAGGCGCGTGCCGGCGCGCCGACGCGGTCGGCCGCCATCAGGCCTCCTCCGCGCTGACGGCTTCCTGCGGGAAGGCGAATTTTGCCCAACCGGGAATGGCCAGCGTAACCGGAACGTCCCCGGCCATGATCGGTTGGCAGGCGTCGAGCGCCGCCTTGACCCGGTCGATGCGCGCAATGGCCAGACCGGTCGTGTCGACAGTCGAGCCGAGCGTGCCAACCGGCCTGCCTGCGACGGTTAGCTCGGTGCCGGGCGCGGGTAGGGGCCTGTCGGCCGATGCAATCAGCACGCGCCGCCTGGCCGTGCCGCGATGCTGCATGCGCGAGACGACCTCCTGGCCGACATAGCAGCCCTTCTTGAAGCCGACGCCGCCGGTTTCGTCCAGCAGCACGTCATGGGGAAAGGCGTCTCCGAGTTGGTAGTCGCTGCCGCTTTCGGCAATGCCGACGGCAATGCGGAAGGCTTGCCACGCGGCAAGATCGCTGCGCTCAGCTGTTTCGCCGTAGGAACGCGTGACGGCACCCTTCGGAAAGCGTGTGTCGGCGGCCACCGTTGAATCAGATTGTGAGGGTGTTGATTCATGTCCCCATGCGACGGTGACAAACGCCTGATCGGATTTGGCAATCTCGACCCTGGCGCGCAGTTTGTAGAGCGTCAGCCGGCGTATGAAATCGTCCGATATGTCGGCACGGCATTCGAGCCGGAATGCATTCTCGCCGGTACGGGAGATCAGGAAATCGAACAGGATCTTGCCTTGCGGCGTCAGCAGCGCACCGGGTTTGGCTTCGCCGGGAGCCAGGATGTCGAGATCGGTGGTCAGGATGTTCTGCAGAAAATGCTCGGCATCCGGGCCTGACACGGAAATGAGGGCGCGGTCTTTGAGCTGGGCAAAGGGCATGGGCGGAAAAGCAACCTGATCTTGCAAAACGGTCGGCCTTTACGTAAGCCGCTGGCACTCCCCCCGCAAGAGAGCATGGCCATGATCTACGACCTCATCCTGACAGGCGGCACAGTGGTCAACCATGACGGCGAAGGGGCTCGCGACATCGGCGTGAAGGACGGGCGCATCGCTGCCATCGGCGATCTCCGCCAGGCCTCGGCCGGCGAGACGATCGACTGCGGCGGCCTGCATGTCCTGCCGGGTGTCATCGACAGCCAGGTGCACTTTCGCGAGCCGGGACTGGAGCACAAGGAAGATTTGGAAACGGGTTCGCGCGCGGCCGTGCTTGGCGGCGTTACCGCCGTGTTCGAGATGCCCAACACCAATCCGCTGACCACCAGCGAGACAGCGCTTGCCGACAAGGTCCGGCGCGGCACGGGGCGCATGCATTGCGATTTTGCCTTCTGGGTCGGCGGCACGCGCGAAAACGCCGGGGATGTCGGCGAGCTCGAGCGGCTGCCGGGTGCGGCCGGGATCAAGGTTTTCATGGGCTCGTCCACTGGCGACCTGCTGGTCGAGGATGACGAGGGCGTGGCGTCGATCCTGAGAAACACACGCCGGCGCGCCGCCTTTCATTCGGAAGACGAGTTCCGGCTGCGCGAGCGCCTTGGTGAACGCATCGAAGGCGACCCGGCATCGCACCCTGTCTGGCGCGACGAGATCGCCGCCTTGCGCTGTACCGAACGGCTGGTACGCATCGCGCGAAATGCCCGTGCCCGCATCCATGTCCTGCACATCTCGACGGCCGAGGAGATCTTGTTCCTCGAACAACACAAGGATGTCGCAACCTGCGAGGCGACGCCGCATCATTTGACGCTGAGCGCCGACGACTATGCGCGGCTTGGCACGCTGATCCAGATGAACCCGCCGGTGCGTGCCGCGCGCCATCGCGACGGCGTCTGGCATGGCATTGCGCAAGGCATCGTCGATGTGCTCGGCTCCGACCACGCGCCGCACACGCTGGCCGAGAAGGCAAAACCCTATCCGGCCTCGCCATCGGGGATGACCGGCGTGCAGACGCTGGTGCCGATCATGCTCGACCACGTCAATGCCGGCCGGCTGACCTTGCAGCGCTTTGTCGACCTCTCGAGTCACGGCCCGCAACGCATCTTCGGCATGGCGAGAAAGGGCCGCATCGCTGCCGGCTACGACGCCGACTTCACCATCGTCGATATGAAGCGGCGCCAGACCATCACCAATGCGCAGGCCGGCTCGAAAGCCGGCTGGACGCCTTATGACGGGAGAGAAGTGATCGGCTGGCCGGTCGGCACCGTCATTCGCGGCCGCCGCGTCATGTGGGAAGGCGAGATCGCCACGCCAAGCCAGGGTAGGGCGGTGGAATTTTCTGAGGCATTGCCCCGCTAGGCCCCCTTGCCCCGGTAGGGTGGGAAGAGCCGCACTCAATCCCCGGCGACGAAGAATGTCCACTGCCCAGTGGGCGTGATGCCGACGCGATAGAAAATATAGGCGCCGAACTGCTTCATGTCGTCGAAATCACCGGCGGTGACGATCTTGAACAGCTCGACCCGCTGCTTGGCGTCCAGCTTGTCCAGCGGTAGGGCGAAGAAATACGGCCACACATAGAGCTCTTGTGGCGTGCCGGCATCGAGGTGGACATAACCGGCATCGAGTACCTCTTCCAGGATGGCCAGGATTTCCTGACCGTCTGGGTCGCCCGAGAGGCCCTTGAGGAAGGCGACGGCATCGCCGTCAATGTCGGTTAGGGACAATTGCGTTGTGTTGTCGCCCGTGCCGATCAACGGCCGCAGCTTTTCGATATCGCCGCCCTTGCAGGCTTCGACGATCAAATCATGCATGCGCCGCACTGGCTCCGGCAGCTTGCCGAGATCGTAGATGACCTCGGGCACCGGTGTGTCCGGATCGACGCGCGGTCTGGTCACGCCGCCATCCGCCGGACTGTCCGGCTCGGCTTCGGCAGGAGCAGTCGGCTGGCTGGCCGGCGGCGGTGTTCCGACCGGGTTGGGCATTGGCACAGTGCTTCCGGGGGGCGATATGTCGTCGTCGGCCGGCGGCGTGACTGTCGGAGGGAGCTCTTCGCGCTTAATTTCGCTCAGCGCATAGGCGGGGCTGCTCGCGAGGCACACAACCAGGGGGATCGCGGCACAGCAAGCGGCGAAAGAGATGCGAAGGACCAAGCCGCCCGGCTTGCCTGACATCGAAAAACTCACTGCCCGTTTCTCCCTGCTTACGGGCATGACGCCCGAGCGGCATATTGCCGTCAAAGAACCGGACGTCGGTTCAGTGCCGCAGCCGTTCAGGTTCGAAGGCGCCAGCAATCACCTTTTCACGCATACGGTCGAGCAGGGCAAGGGCTGAGGTCTCGCCATTGGCGCGCAACATCTCGCCGAAGGCTGTTTCGAGCGCTGCTTCGGCAATGATCTCGGGCTCTATCCCGGCGGAGAGACCTTCCGCCCAGGCCTCGCTGTGGCTTTCCACGGCGGTCAGGCGTTTTTCTTCCCTGACCAGCGCGTCGATGTCGTTGACACCATGTTCCATAAGCGAATGTCCACCCTTTCAAGCAGCGATCCGTCGATGTGGATCAGGCCTGATCTGTTCATTTCACACGCAGTGACAATTAAGTATTTGTAAATACGACATTTTTTTGATCGTCTTTTACAAAGCCCTATTGCCTTGTGCGAAGCTGCGTTCAGCTCGAGTCAAACTTAGCCGATTGGGGCGGCCTGCGGGGCGAAAACCTTCAGTTTGAGTTAATTCCGCTTTCGCGCGGTAAGGTTTCGTTAACACTGTTGCAGAAGTGCAACATGAGGATTGCACCAAGATATCTGCTGGCACAAGCCGATATATCGGCTGTGCCCAGCAATGATCCGGATAGTTGTTGATGAGCGAGTGCCTAAAGCGCGTCGCGTTTTGAACGGATCCAGGCACCGCGCTTTAGTTTTTTGTTTTATGCATGTCGCCAAAACCGGGGCCACTTTTGGGCGACATGCATTAGTTGCCGTAACGCGAGGCGATATCGCGAGACAGCGTCTCGCCTTCCTTCATGTAGCGGCTGATGGCTTCGGTCGCCGAGGGCGTGCACCTCGTATAGGTGCCGCCGAAGGAGCGGTAGCCGCGATTGAAGCTGGCGATGAAGCGGGCGCGCCGCTCGGCGTCCGGATTTTCCGAATCGAGCAGTTTTGTCATCTCGACACGCCACTGGTCGCCCTTCTCGCCGCACAGATTGCGCAGGAAATGCAGCGAGCCCAGAACCTCCGCCAGCCGCATCAACCCGGGCTCGAACGGCGAATCGGCGCTGAGCGCGGGCCGTATCGAAACGGTCGCGCTGACGGCGAGACACACGACGAGGAGCATGAATGGACGGTTCATAAGCCTTCTCTACCCAACGGCGTGGCTCCGCCAAACAGGATAAGTCTTTGTGGCGAAACAATTTGTCGCCTGCAAGGCGGTTTTCAGGGCTTCGGTCCGTCGTCTCCGTCCGGGTCCAACAAGTCCTCGGCCACGGCGAACACCGAACCGGCGAGCGGCAATGCCGCCATCTCATTGAGCGTATAGAAGGCCGCCGTCTCTGCATCGTCGCTGGCTACGGCCTCGCCGCCGGCGTAGGCGGCGCCGAAGACAGTGAGGAGATAATCGACCGGATGGTCGTCATCCCTGCCGTCGATGTGGATTTCCCGAAGCGGGCGGTAATCGGTGGCTCGCAATCCGGTCTCCTCAAGCAGTTCGCGCTGTGCTGCTGTCTCAAGCGTTTCGCCGGGCTCGACCTTGCCGCCCGGAAAGGCATAGAGCCCTTGCGAGGGTTGCCGGGCTCGCTTGACCAGAAGCACGGTGTCCGCCCGCACGACGGCGACCGAGACTGCCGGAAGTATCTTGCGCGCTTCGTTCATGGATTCCCGATCAGGTGTGTAGGCAGGTCTGTTGTGGACCGCCCAGCATGGGCAAGCTTTAGCGGTTGCGCAACGCTGGTTGCATCGCCACTTTCAAACTGAACCATTCGGCCGAACCATTCGAAGGGCGCCAATCGACCATGTGCGGACGTTTTGCCTTGACCGCGACGCCGGACCAGACCGCCGCCCTGCTGGGCTTGGCCGAACTGGAGGATTTCCCGGCGCGCTACAACATCGCGCCGACGCAGCCGATCCTGATGGCGGTCGCCGGCCCGCCGCGGGCGCCGGGCTCCAATCTGCCGGACCGGCAGTCGATGCTGGTGCGCTGGGGGCTGATCCCGACCTGGGTGAAGGATACACGCGAGTTTCCGCTGCTGTTCAACGCGCGCTCCGAAGGGGCTGCCGAAAAGGCGTCGTTCAAGGCCGCCATGCGCCATCGCCGCGCGTTGGTGCCGGCCTCCGGCTTTTATGAATGGCGGCAAACCGGCGGCAAGAAAGGCCAGCCTTACTGGATACGCCCACGGCACGGCGGGCTGGTCGCCTTCGCCGGACTGATCGAGACCTATGCCGAGCCCGGCGGTTCGGAAATGGACACCGGCGCGATCCTGACCGTCAACGCCAATGCCGACATCGCGCATATCCACGACCGCATGCCGGTGGTGATCGATATCAGGGATTTCGCCCGTTGGCTGGATTGCCGCACGCTCGAGCCGCGCGATGTCGCCGACCTGTTGCGGCCGGCTCAACTCGATTTCTTCGAGGCGATTCCCGTCTCCGACCTCGTCAACAAGGTCGCCAACACCGGGTCGGAAATTCAGGAGCGGGGCGAGATCGGGCCGGAGCCCGAGAAGGTCAAGCGCCAGAAGCCCGGCGCGGACGACAGTCAGATGACGCTGTTCTAGCTGAACTGTTCTTCAGCGGCGCATGTCTGCGTCATTTTTGGCTGGCGCCTTTGGCGCCGGCCGCACACCGCTTCAGGCAGCGCGAGGCGAAACGATCTTCTGCGCCGGCTTTTTCTTCTTCGCGGTGTGGAGGAGGGCGGCGACGATCGCGGCCGGGCCGATTGCGCGATAGTGGTTGGCGAGCGCCGGCTGCTTGGCGCGGTTGGCTTCCTGCTTGGTTCGGGGCATGTCTCTCTTCCCAGGTAACATTTTCGTGTCTGCGTTTGATGGCCGATTCTGACCAAATCGTGACGCCTGCTGATCTAGCCGACGAATGTTTCATGACTGTGCCGACATGTTTAATAAAATGTTTCAGTGCATCATTACCTGTGATCCAGTGACGTTTTTGCCGAAACTTGCGACTTGACGGCAACACAAGCCAAGGCGATAAAGCCGCCCATGAAAACGTCTTTCGCCATTTGTGGCATTTGCATTATTGGCTAGCCTCGCGCTGGTCCGGACGTTTTCGCCTCATCTTTCCCCAGATTGGACAAACGCCCCGGCCAGCAGGCTGGAGCCTGATTTGCGTGTCGCAAGGCTGGCTTCGTCAAATTGAGTTCTGAACCGGGAAGGCACGAATGTCTGACGCATCGCAGGGCCTGCGCCTCTACAACACGCTGACGCGGACGAAAGAGGATTTCGTGCCGATCGATCCGCTGAACGTGCGCATGTATGTCTGCGGCCCGACCGTCTACGACTTTGCTCATATCGGCAATGCGAGGCCGGTGATCGTGTTCGACGTGCTGTTCCGCCTGCTGCGCCAAGTCTATGGCGAGACGCACGTCACTTATGTGCGCAACATCACCGACGTCGACGACAAGATCAACGCGCGCGCTCTGCGCGATTTCGGCGGTGAGATCGCTTCCGGCACGCTTTCGCTGAATGAGGCGATCAGGCGGGTCACCGAAAAGACCGCCGGCCAGTTCCACAGGGACGTGGCGATTCTTGGCTGCCTGGAGCCGACGGTCGAGCCGCGCGCCACCGAATTCGTCGAGCCCCGCGCCGACGGCAAGGTCGACATGATCACCTTGATTCAAAGCCTGATCGAACGCGGCCATGCCTATGTTGCTGCGAGCGAAGTCCTGTTCGACACCGCGTCGATGCCTGACTACGGCCAGCTGTCGAAGCGCAATCTCGACGAGCAGCAGGCCGGTGCCCGCGTCGCCGTCGACGCGCACAAGAAAAATCCCGGCGATTTTGTCCTCTGGAAGTTGTCGTCACCGGAGGAGCCGGGCTGGAATTCGCCATGGGGCAGGGGTCGGCCGGGCTGGCACATCGAATGCTCGGCGATGTCGGCCGCCTATCTAGGCAAGGTCTTCGACATCCATGGCGGCGGCCTCGACCTGATCTTCCCGCACCATGAAAACGAGATCGCCCAGTCGCGCTGCGCCCATGGCACCGAAATGATGGCCAATATCTGGATGCACAACGGCTTCCTGCAGGTCGAAGGCCAGAAAATGTCGAAGAGCCTCGGCAATTTCTATCGATCAACGAACTGCTGGAGACCGAGACCTTTGGCGGCCGCAAATGGCCGGGCGAGGTGCTGCGGCTGGCGATGCTGATGACGCATTATCGCGAGCCGATCGACTTTTCCGTGCGCAAGCTGGAAGAGGCCGAGAACACCCTGCGCAAATGGAAGCGGGGGGCCGACCTCGCGCCGGCGACGGCGGGGCAGGTGCCCGTGGAGATCATCGACGCCTTGTCGGACGATCTTGCCACCTATGCCGCCTTCCAGGTCCTGACCCAGTTGGCCGGCGAAGCAGCGGACGGCAACGATGCCGCTGCGTCCCTGAAGGCGTCGCTGCCGTTCCTCGGTTTCGATGTCGCGTCGGCGAAGGTTGATGAAGACCACGTCGCCAAGGCCATCGCCAAGCGTCTCGCATTCATCGCCGCCAAGAACTGGGCCGAAGCCGACCGCATCCGCGACGAACTGCTGGCTCAAGGGATACAGTTGAAGGACGGCAAGGACCCGGTCACAGGCGAACGCATCACCACCTGGGAGGTAAAAAGATGATCGACCATCTCGGCATCACGGTTGCCGATTTCGACGCTTCGAAGGCTTTCTACGACAAGGCGATGGTGCCGCTTGGTGCCTCACTGCTTTACATGGTGCCGCTGGAATATACCGGCGGCGCCAAGGTCGGCGGCTATGGCCGTGACCGGCCGGTGTTCTGGCTGAGTTCGGCCAAGGAAAAGCCCAGGGATCACCAGCACGTCGCTTTCACCGCGCGCAGCCGCGCCGAGGTCGAAGCCTTCCATGCCGCGGCGCTTGCCGCCGGCGGCAAGGACAATGGCGGGCCGGGTCTGCGACCGCACTATCATCCGGACTACTACGCCGCCTTCGTCCTCGATCCCGACGGCAACAATGTCGAAGCCGTCTGCCATGCCCCGGAGTGAGCGATGATGAGCCTCGACAACCGGCCGATCTACACGGGTGGCTGCCAGTGCGGCGCGGTGCGCTTTCGCGTTGAAGGCGCGCTCGGCGACGCTTCGGTCTGCCATTGCCGCATGTGCCAGAAGGCGTTCGGCTCGTTCTATGCGCCGCTGGTTTCGGTGCGCGGCGCCCGGCTCGACTGGACGCGCGGCGAGCCGAAATACTTCCGTTCCTCCAACCATGTCGATCGCGGTTTTTGCGCCGATTGCGGCACGCCGCTGACCTTCACCGCGCCGGACGGCGTTGGCCTCGCCATCGGTGCGTTCGACAATCCGGCGGAGATCGTGCCGCTGATCCAATGGGGTGTCGAGGCAAAGCTGCCTTATGTCGATACGATCCCGCAATTACCGGGCGAGGAGACGATGGCCGACGTGTCGTCGGCCTCTTATCTGGCCGATCTCGTTTCTTATCAGCACCCGGACCACGACACCGAACAATGGCCGCCAAAGGAAAAATCATGACCGATCAGGTGAGAACCGGCGGCTGCCAATGTGGCGCCGTGCGCTTCCGCATTCATGGAGCGCTCGGCCGTCCCTCGATCTGCCATTGCCGCATGTGCCAGAAGCAGTTCGGCTCGTTCTTCGGAGCGCTGGTGACGGTGCCCAGGGAGGGCGTCGAATGGACTCATGAGGAGCCGAGCTATTTCCAGTCGTCGATCAACATCGACCGAGGTTTCTGCGCCCGCTGCGGCACGCCGCTGACCTACCGACAGCCCGGCGGACTCGAGATCGCTATCGGTGCCTTCGACGACCGCTCCGACCTCGCCCCGCAGATCCAGATCAACTATGCCGCGCGGCTGCCCTGGGTAGAGACGATCTTCGATCAACCCGTCCACCAGGATCCCGACTACTATAACAGGCAGGAATCCATCATCTCCTTCCAGCACCCCGACCATGAAACAGCGGACTGGCCGACCAAAGGTTTACAACTATGAGCAGTCAATTGCGTACGCTTTATCCGGAGATCGAGGCGTTCGATTCCGGCATGCTCGATCTCGGCGACGGCCATCAGGTCTACTGGGAGCGTTCCGGCACCAAGGGCGCCAAGCCGGCGGTGTTCCTGCATGGCGGGCCGGGCGGCACCATTTCCCCAAAACACCGGCGGCTGTTCGACCCGAAGCTCTACGATGTCATCCTGTTCGACCAGCGCGGCTGCGGAAAATCGACGCCCAACGCCTCGCTCGAAGCCAATACGACATGGCACCTGGTCGCCGACATCGAACGCCTGCGCGAAATGGCCGGCTTCGACAAATGGCTGGTGTTCGGCGGCTCCTGGGGGTCGACGCTTGCGCTCGCCTACGCCGAGACAAACCCCGAACGCGTCAGCGAGCTGGTGGTGCGCGGCATCTACACGCTGACGCGTGCGGAACTCGAATGGTACTATCAGTTCGGCGTCTCGGAAATGTTCCCGGACAAATGGGAGCGCTTCCTGGCGCCGATCCCGGAGGCCGAACGCGGCGATATGATGGCCGCCTACCGCAAGCGGCTGGTCGGCACGGATCGCAAGGCGCAGATCGAGGCGGCCCGCGCCTGGAGCCTGTGGGAAGGTGAGACGATCACGCTGTTGCCCGAGCCGGAGACCAGCGGACCGTTTGGGCACGACGACTATGCCGTCGCCTTCGCCTGCATCGAGAACCACTATTTCGTCCATGCCGGCTGGCTTGAGGAAGGGCAGTTGCTGCGCGACGCGCACAGGCTGAGCGACATTCCCGGCACCATCGTCCATGGCCGTTACGACATGCCGTGCCCGGCGCGCTATGCCTGGGCGCTGCACAAGGCCTGGCCAAAGGCGGATTTCCACCTGATCGAGGGCGCTGGTCATGCTTATTCGGAGCCGGGGATTTTGGATCGGCTGATCAGGGCGACGGACAAGTTTGCAGGCAAATGACCATGACCCGCGAGCGCCTCTATCTCTTCGACACCACATTGCGCGATGGCCAGCAGACGCCGGGCATCGACTTTTCCGTCGAGGACAAGATCGCCATCGCAAAACTGCTCGATGCTTTTGGCCTCGACTATGTCGAAGGTGGCTATCCCGGCGCCAACCCGACCGACACAGCCTTCTTCCAGGAGAAGCGCACGGAGCGCGCCAAATTCGTCGCCTTCGGCATGACCAAGCGGGCAGGAGTGTCGGCGTCCAACGATCCCGGGCTTGCGTCACTCGTGCAGTCGAAGTCGGATGCCATCTGCTTCGTCGCCAAGAGCTGGGACTACCATGTCCGTGTCGCACTCGGCTGCACCAATGAGGAGAACCTCGACGCCATCAAAGCCTCCGTCGAGGCGGCGATCGCCGCCGGCAAGGAGGCATTGGTCGACTGCGAGCATTTCTTCGATGGCTTCAAGGCCAATCCCGACTACGCGCTGGCCTGCGCCAGGACCGCCTATGATGCCGGCGCGCGCTGGGTGGTGCTGTGCGAAACCAATGGCGGCACGCAGCCGTCGGAAGTCCGCGCCATCGTCGAGAAGGTTATTTCATCGGGTATTTCAGGCGATCATCTCGGCATCCATGCCCATGACGACACCGGCCAGGCCGTGGCGAATTCCCTCGCCGCTGTCGAGGCCGGCGCGCGCCAGATCCAAGGCACGCTCAATGGCATCGGCGAGCGCTGCGGCAACGCCAATTTGATCTCGATCGTACCAACGCTGGCGCTGAAACCGGCCTTCGCCGATCGTTTCGAGACGGGCATTTCGACTGAGGCGCTGACCGGCATTTCGCGCCTGTCGCGCGCTTTCGACGAACTCCTGAACCGCGCTCCGGAAGCGCAGGCGCCCTATGTCGGCGCTTCCGCCTTCGCCACCAAGGCCGGCATCCATGCCTCCGCACTGGCCAAGGAGCCGGCAACCTATGAGCACGTGCCTCCGGAAACGGTCGGCAACCGCCGCCGTGTCATGGTCTCGGACCAGGGCGGCAAGGCCAATTTCCTCGCCGAGCTGAGGCGCCGCGGCATCGAGGTGCCGAAGGACGATCACCGGCTCGACGCGCTGATATCCGTGGTCAAGGAACGCGAGGCCGAGGGCTATGCCTATGAAGGCGCCGATGCCAGCTTCGAACTCCTGGCGCGCAAGATGCTGCACGGCCTGCCGGAGTTCTTCAACGTTACCTCGTTCCGCTGCATGGTCGAGCGCCGCTTCGACGCCAACGGCCAGTTGAAGACGGTCTCCGAAGCTATCGTCAAGGTGGTGGTCGACGGCGAGGAGAAGATGTCGGTGGCCGAGGGGCATGGCCCTGTCAACGCACTCGACATCGCGTTGCGCAAGGACCTCGGCAAATTCCAGGGCGAGATCGCCGACATGGAGCTGGCCGACTTCAAGGTGCGTATCCTCAATGGCGGCACCGAGGCGATCACCCGCGTTCTGATCGAATCGCATGACGGCACCGGCGCGCGCTGGTGGACGGTGGGCGTTTCCGAAAACATCATCGACGCCTCGTTCCAGGCGCTGATGGATTCCATCGTCTACAAGCTGATGAAGAACCGCGAGATGGCCGGACTGGTGGCCGCCGAATAGGGTTGAACCATCAGCGAAAGTCCATTGATCCATCAGAACTTTGCGATGGTCTTGCCAAGGTGACTGGGCCATAGCGTTGGCCCATGGCCACTGAAGCAATTACCCTGGATGCAGATTCCAAGGCCCGGCGCGGCTTTCTGCTGGCGCTCGGCGCCTATCTCTTGTGGGGATTGCTGCCCTTCTACATGAAAGCGGTCGCTCATCTGCCGCTCGCCGAAGTCATTGCCCATCGCATTGTCTGGTCGGTGCCGATCGCCGCCGCCGTTCTGGTCTGGGCCGGCCGCATGGCGGATTTCAAGGCGGCACTGCGTTCGCCGCGCACCATCGCCATGGCCGCGCTGACGGCGGCGCTGATCTCGGTCAACTGGGGCATCTATGTCTGGGCGATCGCGGTCGACCGCACCGTCGAGACCGCGCTCGGCTACTACATCAACCCGCTGGTCAACGTCGTCGTCGGCGCGCTGCTGCTGGGCGAGCGGCTCGACCGGCTGCAGATCGCGGCGGTGGTGCTGGCGGCGGTCGCCGTCACCGTGCTGACCATCGAGGGCGGCAAACTGCCT
>NZ_RZQL01000091.1 GCF_003997935.1 Mesorhizobium sp. M7A.F.Ca.US.006.01.1.1 | reverse complement strand
ACGCTATGCCCGGTCGCCGGGTTCTTGCCGCCATTGGCGAGGAAGCGGCCGGCGAGCGCCAGTTGTCGGCAACTCATGGCGATGGCGCAATGGTGGAAGTAGACGCCCAGCGCCAGCTCCGGCGCATGGTGGAGATTACCGAAGGATTTCATGTAGTTGGCAAGTGCAAAATTGCGGTAGCCGGTGGCCCGTTCGGACGCCGCGACCTCGCGATCGATGATGATCGTCTCGTCGTCGGCGAGGAACTGGATGAAGCGCAGGATCTCGCCGATCGCCTCGCGCGGCTGGTGACCGGCAAGCAGGATGTCGGAAATGACGATGGCGCCGGCATTGATGAACGGATTGCGCGGAATGCCGTTCTCATGCTCGAGCTGCACGATCGAGTTGAATGGATTGCCTGACGGTTCGCGCCCGACCCGCTGCCACAGCGCGTCGCCGACATTGCCGAGCGCCAGTGTCAGGGTGAACACTTTCGAGATGCTCTGGATGGAAAAGGCCTGGTCGGCGTCCCCCGCCGTCAGCACGCGGCCGTCATTGGTGACCGCCGCGATGCCGAATTTCTTCGGATCGACCTTGCCCAGCTGCGGGATGTAGGAAGCGACGTCACCGCGATCGGTGCGATCGGCCATTTCGGCTGCGACTTCGGCCAATGCCTGATCAAGTTTGGGGGCCTGATCAAGTTTGGGGGCCTGATCAAGTTTGGAGGCCTGATCAAGTTTGGAGGCCTGTTCGAGTTCCGGCATGGTGCTACCTCAACCAACGTTCGATGCGCGCCATCGCCTCGACCATGTCGTCATGGCTGCCGGCGTAGGAGAAACGCATGGTCCGGTGCCCCGCCAGGGTATCGAAGTCGCGGCCGGGCGTTGCTGCAACATGTGCCTCGGCCAGCATTTTTCGCGCGAAGGCCATGCTGTCATTGGTATGCCTGGTGACGTCACAGAAGGCATAGAAGGCGCCGTCCATGGGCGCCGCCAGCGGAAAGCCGAGCTCCGGCAGGCGTTTCATCAGGAGCTCGCGATTCCAGGCATAGCGGCCCTTGACCGCTTCCAGCTCCTCAGTCGCCCTGAACGCTTCGATCGCGGCGATCTGCGACAATTCCGGCGGCGAGATGTAGAGGCTCTGGGCGACGCGCTCGACCGGCCGCACCAGGTCTTGCGGCAGCACCATCCAGCCGATGCGCCAACCGGTCATGCAGTAATATTTGGAGAACGAATTGATCACCGTCACATCGCCGCCATAGGCAAGCGCCGTGGTGTCGGGGGCGGCATAGGCCAGCCGATGGTAGATTTCGTCGGAGATGATGGCGATGCCGAGGTCTTGCGCCGTTCTCACCAGGGCGGCCAGTTCGTCGGCCGGTATGACCGCGCCGGTTGGATTGGCGGGACTGGCGAAGAGAACGCCTTTCAGCGGCTTTTCACGATGCGCGGCCTCCAGATGGCCGGCATGCAGGTAGGCGGCGTCGCCGAGCTCGATCTCGACCACCTCGATGCCGAGTGCGGCCATGATGTTGCGGTAAGCGGGATAGCCGGGTGCCGCGATGGCGACGCGGTCACCCGGATCGAACATCGCCAGGAAGGCGAGGTTGAAGGCGGCCGACGACCCGGTGGTCACCGCGATCCGGCCGGGCTCGATATCAAGCCCGTAGTGATCGGCGTAGTGTCCGGCGATCGCCTTGCGCAAACCTGCCAGTCCCAGCGCGTCGGTGTAGCCGATGTGTCCATCCTGCAGCGCCTTGGCGGCTGCGGCGCGAACCAGAACCGGTGCGGGATCGGAGGGCTGGCCGACGGCCATCGAAACAACCGGCACGCCCTGGGACTTCAGCCGATTTGCCTCCGCCAGAATGTCCATGGCATGGAAGGGCTCGACATTGCCACGGCGTGAGAGCGAAACGACCATTTAACCAGTATTCCCGATGACTGACGGCGCCAGGCACTGACGCATGTGCCGCACAAATGCCCGATTGATGTGAGGATCACAAGTTGAGGAAGTTTCCGGCGCCGACTTTTCATCTTTCGCCCGCTCGTCTACCAGTGGAGCCATCATGTTGAGCCGACCCAGATCGACGATTGCCCAGGCAGCGCGCGTCTTCGCGACGCTTTCGCTTGGCGTTACCGTTGCAATGGCGAGCTCGGTCAGCGCCTTTGCCCAGAACGTGCCGGTGGTGCGCGACGCCGAGATCGAGGCGCTGGTGCGCGATTACGCGCGGCCGATCTTCAGGGCGGCCGGCCTGGCGAATGACGGCATCGACATTGTTCTGGTCAACGACCAGAGTTTCAACGCCTTCGTCACCGGGCGCCGGCTGTTCATCAACACCGGCGCGCTGATGACGGCCGAAACGCCCAACGAGATCATCGGCGTCATCGCGCATGAAGCCGGTCATATCGCCGGCGGCCACCAGCAGAAGCTGCGCGACCAGCTCGAACGAGCCAAGACGATGGCCGTCATCGCGACATTGCTTGGCGCCGGCGCCATTGTCGCCGGTGCCACAACCAGCAGCCGCGGTCTCGCCGGCGCTGGCATGGGCATGGCCGCTGGCGGCGGCGAGATGGCACAGCGCAGCATCCTCGCTTATCAGCGCACCGAGGAGATGACGGCCGACCGCTCGGCGATCACCTATCTCAACGCCACCGGCCAGTCCGGCATGGGCATGCTGAAGACATTCCGCCGCTTCCAGACCGCACTGTCGCTTTCGGGCGCCCAGGTCGATCCGTATCGGATCAGCCATCCAATGCCGCAGGACCGCATCGCCAACCTCGAAGTGCTGGTGAAACAGGATCCCAATGTCGACAGGCCGGACCCGCCCGCGCTGCAGCAGCGCCATGACATGATGCGGGTGAAGATCGCCGTCTACATGGAAGGCCAGGCGGCCGCGTCGCGGCTGATGCGAAAGATGCAAGGAACCCTCGCCGCGCAATACGGCGACGCCCAGTCGACCTACCTGTTCGGCAACATCGCCGCCGCTCTCGCCAAGACCAATGCACTGATCAAAGCGCAGCCCAAGAACCCCTACTTCCAGGAACTGCGCGGCGACATCCTGATGAAGGCAAACAAACCCAAGGAAGCTGCGGACGCTTATGCCAAGGCAGTCAGCCTCGATTCGGCTCGGTCCGGTCTGCTGCCGGTCTCCGTGGGCCAGGCGCTGATGGCCGTCGGCACGCCCGACTCCCTCAAAAAAGCCGTCGTGCAGATCAACAATGGCCTCGGTCGCGACAAGGAAAATTCAGCCGGATATCGCTATCTGGCACAGGCCTATGGCGAGTTGGGCGACATACCTGGCGCGGAACTTGCCACCGCCGAAAGCCATTTCTATTCCGGCAACTACAAGGATGCGAAGATTTTCGCCATGCGGGCGCAGCAGCAGATGAAACGCGGCGAGCCACGCTGGCTTCGCGCCCAGGATATCATAAACTACAAGCCATCAACCAAGATCAAGTGAACCTTCCGGCCGCGCGCCACGACATAGCCAGACCGGAAAACAGGTAGAAGGAACAGGAACGATGAAAAAGGCACTGCTGCTGGGCACCACGGGGGTTGCGGTCGCTCTGGCCATGCTGGCTTTCGGATTCGTTGCCGGAAACACGCAGATCGCCAAGGCCGGTACCGCGCTGCCGGTCGAGACGGCGGCGGCCGATACCAAGATCGACCGCACCG
Source organism: Mesorhizobium sp. M7A.F.Ca.US.006.01.1.1 (assembly GCF_003997935.1). GTDB lineage: Bacteria > Pseudomonadota > Alphaproteobacteria > Rhizobiales > Rhizobiaceae > Mesorhizobium. The sequence goes on along the minus strand of NZ_RZQL01000091.1, from coordinate 20,893 downwards.
AGGTCGAAGGCATCATCCGCGACTATTTGTTGAAAAACCCGGAAGTCCTCCTGGAGGTCCAGGATGCGCTTGAAGCCAAGCAGAAGGAAGAGCAGCGCATCGCTCATCTCGGCGTGATCAAGGATGCCAAGGACCAGATCTTCAACTCCGCCTTCGACGGCGTCGTCGGCAATCCGAACGGCAAGGTCACCATCGTCGAGTTCTACGACTACAATTGCGGCTTCTGCAAACGCGCCATCGACGACATGCAGGCGCTGACCAAGACCGATCCGGACCTGCGTTTCGTGCTCAAGGAATTCCCCATCCTCGGACCGGATTCACAGAAGGCGAGCGTGGTCTCGATGGCCTTCCACCTGATGCACCCGGAAAAGTACGGCGAGTTCCACAATGCGTTGCTCGGCGGCCAGGGACGCGCCACCGAGGCGGCGGCCATGAAGGTCGCGCTGTCGCTCGGCGCCGACGAAGCGACGCTGCGCGAGAAGATGAAGGACCCGACAATCAACGAGGCCCTCGCCAAGACCTACGATCTTGCCAACAAGCTGGCGATCACCGGAACCCCGTCCTATGTCGTCGGCAACGAGGTGGTGTTCGGGGCGCTCGGGCAGGAAGTGCTGGCTGAAAAGATCGAGGCGGCGAAAGCCGCGCTCTGATCTTGCTCGCCAGCTATTTCTCACGGGCACATTTCCGCCTGTTGTGGACAGTGAAAGAACGCACTTGCGCTCTTTCCGCGGGCGGCTATGCCCATTATAGAGGGCCCAGCGCGCCGGCTTGATGACGGCGCCGGGAAAGGTCGGCTTTTTTGAAAACGGTTTTCGTCCTGAACGGTCCCAATCTCAACGCGCTCGGCAAGCGCGAGCCGGGCATCTATGGCGGCAAGACGCTTGCCGCGATCGCCGACGACTGCAAGCAGGCAGGCACGGCGCTGGGGTTCGAGATCGATTTCCGCCAGTCGAACCATGAGGGCGACCTTGTCGACTGGATTCAGGAAGCTGGCGACAAGGCTGTCGGCATCGTCATCAATCCGGGCGCCTACAGCCACACCTCGATTGCCATCCACGACGCCATCCGCGCCGTCGCGCCGTTGCCGGTGGCCGAAGTTCATCTTTCCAACATCCATGCGCGGGAACCATTCCGCCACGTCTCCATGGTCGCGCCGGTCGCCGTCGGCATGATCTGTGGCTTTGGGCCGCTCGGCTATACACTGGCGCTACAGGCGCTGGCCGCACGCCTATGACCGGCCAACAAACAGAAGGCTCGAAAATGTCGATAAAGAAGACCGGTGTTGACCAGCAACTGATCCGCGATCTGGCGGGCATACTGAACGACACCAACCTCACCGAGATCGAGGTTGAACTGGGCGACCTGAAGGTGCGCGTCTCACGGCAGGCGCCGGCTGTTCATGCAATCGCGGCGCCGCAGCCGGCCTATGCGCCGGCAGCACAAGCCGCCGCCGTTGCTGTGCCCGTTGTTGCAGACCTTTCCAAGAATGCGGTCACCTCACCGATGGTCGGCACGGCCTACCTGGCGCCGTCGCCGGACGCCAAGGCCTTCATCGAAGTCGGCCAGAAGGTCAAGGAAGGCCAGACGCTGCTGATCATCGAAGCAATGAAGACGATGAACCAGATCCCCTCGCCACGCGCCGGCACGGTGACCGCGATCCTTTTCGAGGATTCGCAGCCGGTCGAATATGGCATGCCGCTCGTCGTGATCGAGTAGAGCGGGCCTGATGTTTCAGAAGATCCTCATCGCCAATCGCGGCGAAATCGCCCTCCGGGTGCTGCGCGCCTGCAAGGAACTCGGCATCCAGACGGTGGTGGTGCATTCGACCGCCGATGCCGACGCCATGCATGTGCGGCTCGCGGACGAGAGCGTCTGCATCGGTCCGCCGCCATCTCGCGACAGCTATCTCAACATCCATCAGATCGTTGCGGCCTGCGAAATCACCGGCGCCGACGCCGTGCATCCGGGCTACGGCTTCCTGTCGGAGAACGCCAAGTTCGCCGACATACTGGCCGCGCACAACATCACCTTCATCGGTCCGTCCGGCGACCATATCCGCATCATGGGCGACAAGATCGAGGCCAAGCGAACCGCCAAGCGCCTCGGTATTCCGGTTGTGCCCGGTTCCGACGGCGCCGTCACCGATCAGAAGGAAGCCAGGCGCATCGCCGCCGAGATCGGCTATCCCGTGATCATCAAGGCATCGGCCGGCGGTGGCGGGCGCGGTATGAAGGTCGCCCTCACCGAGGCTGACCTGGAGATCGCCCTGCAGACGGCGAGCACGGAAGCCGGTGCCGCCTTCGGCGACGATGCCGTCTACATAGAGAAATACCTGGAAAAGCCGCGCCATATCGAAGTCCAGGTGTTCGGTGACGGTTTTGGCCGTGGCGTGCATTTCGGCGAGCGCGACTGTTCCTTGCAGCGCCGCCACCAGAAGGTCTGGGAAGAGGCGCCCTCGCCCGCCCTCAATGCCGAAGAGCGCGCCCGTATCGGCGGCATCTGCGCCAAGGCGATCGCCGACCTAGGCTATTCCGGCGCCGGCACGATCGAGTTCCTCTACGAGAATGGCGAGTTCTACTTCATCGAGATGAACACGCGCCTGCAGGTCGAGCATCCGGTGACGGAAGCGATCACCGGCATCGACCTCGTGCACGAGCAGATCCGCGTCGCCTCCGGCGGCGGCCTCTCGGTGAAGCAGGAGGACATCAAGTTCAACGGCCACGCCATCGAATGCCGCATCAACGCCGAGGACCCGCGCACCTTCACCCCCTCGCCCGGCACGATCACCCATTTCCACACACCGGGTGGTCTCGGCATCCGCGTCGATTCCGGCGTCTATTCCGGCTACAAGATCCCGCCATACTACGACAGCCTGATCGGCAAGCTGATCGTGCATGGGCGTAACCGCGTCGAGTGCATGATGCGCCTGCGCCGCGCCCTGGACGAGTTCGTCGTCGACGGTATCAAGACGACGCTGCCGCTGTTTCGCGATCTCGTCGGCAATGCCGACATCGCCAATGGCGACTACGACATCCACTGGCTGGAAAAATACCTGGCCAAGGAAGAGTAGCGCGGAGACGCGATGACCCGCCCCTACGCGCCCGGCTATCGCATCCCCACCGATCTGCTGCTCAAGGCCTACGCCTCGGGCGTCTTCCCGATGGCCGAAAGTGCCGGCGACCCGGAGGTGTTCTGGGTGCGGCCGGAGACGCGCGGCATCATTCCGCTCGATGGTTTTCACGCACCGAAAAGCCTCCGGAAAACGATCAAGAAGAACCCCTTCGACATTCGTTTCGATTTCGATTTCGAAGCCACCATCGACGGCTGCGCAGAAAAGCGCGTGGAACGGCGCTCGACCTGGATTAATGCGCCGATCCGCGAAGCCTATGTCGAACTGCATCGGATAGGCCATTGTCATTCTGTCGAAGCGTGGCGCGAGGACCGGCTGGTCGGCGGCCTCTATGGCGTGTCGCTCGGCCGGGTGTTTTTTGGCGAGAGCATGTTCGCCAGGGAGACGGACGCGTCAAAAACCTGCCTTTTCTATCTCGTCGAGCGGTTGAAGGCGCGCGGCTTCGCGTTACTTGATACCCAGTTCACCACCGAGCACCTCAAGCGCTTCGGCGCGGTCGACGTGCCGCGCGGCAAGTATGAGAAGATGCTCGCCGACGCGTTGAAGGGCGAAGCCGTATTCTATCCCTGACGCCCAATTCTATCCCTGAGGATTGAGCCTACTTCCCGGTGGCGGCTTCCAATGGCGTCTGCGAATGGAACATCATCTTCCAGCCGTTGACGCGATGGACATAGCCGGTGCTGACCAGCGCGGCGTAGGGTTCGCCGTTCTCGCGTGTCGCATGTGCCTCGTAGGTCAGCATGATGATGTCGCTGCCCGGCTCGATAATACCCTTGAGGTCGATCTTGAGGTCCCGCCAGCGGTTGGGGTTGGTTGCGGTCTTGGCGAGATCCGCATTGTCCATCGCCTGTGCCATCTGCGGAAATGCCACCAGGCATTCGGTGTCCGCATTGGCAGCGTAATAGGCCGCGTCGCCCGTCCAGAACCCCTTTTCGAGTTCGAGCAGTTCGGCCTTGCCAGCCGTGATCCGTTTGCTGTCTGACATCGGAAGATCCTCCTTGCGCATAAATGCGCGCTCGTCCGTGGCCCAACGCATTGTGGCCAGGACGGTTCCGGGGGATCAGTTGGTGTCGGTGGTATCGGGTTCCGAAGCGTCCGGCTCCGTCACATCAGGCGCTGTGACGTCCGGAGTGGTCGCGGCTTTCGGTTTGGCTGCGGCGGGCTTGGGGACGTCCGCTTTGGTTGCGTCACCCTTGGCACCGTCGGGCGCCGGCACATCCGACTTCTGCTTGCAGGCCTTCAGCCAGACGTCGTAGACGGCATGCTCGACGGCATTGAGGCCGGGGCTTTCGGCAAACATCCAGCCGGTGAAGATGCGGCGGATCTTGCGGTCCAGCGTGATCTCGTCGACCTCGACGAAGGAATCGGTCTTCGGCTCTTCGGTCTGTGGCCGCGAATAGCAGACGCGCGGCGTCACCTGCAAAGCACCGAACTGCACCGTCTCGTCGATATAGACATCGAAGGTGATGATGCGGCCGGTGATCTTGTCGATACCGGCAAACTCGGCAACGGCATTGGTGACCCGGTCCGCTCCGGCCGGCAGCGCCGGCGCGGGTGCCGCGGGCTCAGGCGAAGCGGCGAGGGCCACGGTGCTGACGGCAAGACCGGCGGCTAGCGCCAGACTGGCCGATATAGAGTAAGGAAAGCTCATGCAAAGATACCGGTGGTTCGCGCCCGGGTGATTCTGTCGATCGCCAAGGCTAGTCGCCGTTTTCTGATCAGCAAGCAGCTAAACACCAATTGTGGCGATAAAGGACCGGCTTGCACCCTGTCGCTACGACCCGGGTGTCCAGGCATCGTAGTCGCCGGTGACCTGCGGGCGGTGCTGATTGGTCAGCACCGAGCCCTTCGGGCGATAGGCCGCCGGGCTGCCGGTCAGATTGGGCTGATGCGGCTTCTGCCAATCGCGCGGCTTGTAGTCCTCGCCGGACGGCGCGACGTCGACACGGTGGTGCATCCAGCCGTGCCAGCCGGGCGGTATCGCCGAAGCTTCCGAATAATTGCGGTAGATGACCCAGCGGCGCGTGCGGCCTTCCGAATCGATGCCGCCTTCGTAGTAGACGTTACCCGTTTCGTCCTGGCCGATCTTCTTGCCATACCGCCACGTGTGCAGGCGGGTTCCTATCGTCTGGCTGTTCCACCAGGTGAAAAACTGCGTAAGGAAAGTCTTCATTTCAAAACCCTCGCGCCGGCAGCGCCCGTTTCCTGCTTATGGCGTCAGGCCTTGCCGAAGGCAAGGCTTTTGCCACGGCGTGCGCGCAAATGGCTTGGCGGAAACCCGACACAAGCCTGTGATCCTCCCGGTCGCTGCATGCACGCTTGCCAAGCCTTTGCGGTATTTCTAAAGCTCAGCGCGCCCATGCTTGTATCCAGTCCGGCTTGAGGCCGAGGGAGGTGACGATTGGCCACGGAATTGCCGACCACCGACATCCGCATCAGCGCTGAGGCGATTCGCCGCCGCAAGGGCGGCGTGCCGATCGTTTGCCTGACCGCCTATACCTATCCTATCGCCCGTCTGCTCGATGACCATGTCGACCTGCTTCTGGTCGGCGACAGTGTCGCCATGGTCCTGCATGGCCACAAGACGACGCTGGGCGCCTCGCTGGAGATGATGATCGCACATGGACAAGCCGTGATGCGCGGCTCGGACAGTGCCTGCGTCGTCGTCGACCTGCCGGCTGGCACCTATGAGGCTTCGGCGACACAAGCCGTTGCCTCGGCGCGGCGGGTCGTCAATGAGACCGGCTGCCAGGCGGTGAAGCTCGAAGGCGGCGTCAACATGACCAGCCAGATCGCGGCCATCGTCGCCGCCGGCATTCCGGTCATGGGACATATCGGCCTGCAGCCGCAATCGGTCGAGAAGGACGGCGGCTACAAGATCAAGGGCCGCACCGAGGACGCTGTTGCGGCTCTGGTTGACGATGCGCTTGCCGTCGAGAAGGCCGGCGCATTCTCGGTGGTCATCGAAGGGACGGTCGAGACCGTCGCCGCCGATATAACCCGCCGCATCGCCATCCCCACCATCGGCATCGGCGCCAGCGGTGACTGCGACGGCCAGATCCTGGTCATCGACGACATGGTCGGGCTCACCGTCGAACGGGTGCCAAAATTCGTCAAGGAATATGCCGATCTGCGCAGCGTGATCTCGCATGCCACCGAAACCTACGCAGCCGAGGTGCGAAGCCGGACATTCCCCGGCCCCGGCCATGTCTTTTCGGCGACAAAGAGCAGGGATGACGCATGAGCCAACCCGTCGTCGTCGACAGCGTTACCGCACTTCGCTCGCAAGTCCGTGACTGGCGGCGCGACGGCCTTCGTGTCGCCATGGTGCCTACCATGGGCGCATTGCATGACGGGCACATCTCGCTGGTCAGGATCGCGCTCGAAAAAGCCGAGCGCTGCGTCGTGTCGATCTTTGTCAACCCGACACAGTTCGCGCCGAGCGAAGACCTCGACAAGTACCCGCGCCAACTCGCCCGCGATCTCGACCGGCTCGGCGCGGCAAAGGCCGATCTTGCCTTCACACCGACGGTTGGCGAAATGTATCCCGCCGGCTTCGCCACGAAAATCTCGGTCGGCGGCCCCTCCGCCGGGCTCGAATCGGACTTTCGGCCGACTTTTTTCGAAGGCGTCGCCACCGTGGTGGCAAAGCTCCTCCTGCAGGCAACGCCCGACTGTGCGGTCTTCGGTGAGAAGGACTACCAGCAGCTTTGCGTCGTCAGACAGCTCTGTGGCGATCTCGACCTGCCCGTCGAGATCATCGGCGCGCCAACGATACGCGACGCCCATGGTCTCGCCATGTCGTCACGCAACGCCTATCTCAGTGAGGCCGAACTGAAGATCGCCCGCCAGCTCAACGTGATATTGCGCAAAACGGCAGTGGCTCTGGCGGCAGGTGCCCACCAGAACGCCGCAACCGAAGAGGCCAGCCGCGACCTCATCGCCGCCGGTTTCCAGAAAGTCGACTATGTCGAGGTCCGCGAAAGCCTGACGCTTGCGCCATGGCATCGAAACCGCGAAGGGCGTCTTCTCGCAGCAGCATGGCTCGGCAAGACCAGGCTGATCGACAATGTGGGGGTTCCCGCTGCCTAGCGCGAAGGCTCGATCCTCTGCGGCGGATTGCTGCCGCGCCTAGCTCTCGCTCTTTTGTCCGCCGGCCCTGACGATCAGGTGTCCCGCGACGATCCCAACCACCCCGGCAAAGGCTTTCACCAATGCATCGATGAGGCGTGCATGGCGACCGGGATCAATGAGCTGCAGCAGTTCCAGCATTCCGGCGATCACAGCCACAAAGATCACGACTTGATACAGTCGGTTGGGGAAGCCGAGCGCCAGGGCGAAGCCCAACAGGACATAAGCCAAGGCACGCTCAACATTCGCTTCGGCGAGGTGCGGCCGCATCTGGATCGGCGACAAGGTCGCGAAAATGATGATGGCGAGCAGCGCCAGCGCTGTAATGCGGGACAGTTTGGTCATGCCCTTGCATATCCGTCGTGAGCCGGCACGGCAAATGCCGGGATGACGCATGGCCGGATCGCTCTATTCATCCCGGTGGCAATCTATCCGAGCGACTTCTCGAAACTCAGCGTCGTCGGCCTTGAGGTATCACGGGACTGCTCGGCGGCACTGACAGGCAAGAACCCTTTCGACCGATAGAAGGCGATGGCGCCGCCATTGGCCTCCTCGACCTCGACGCGCAGCGTTCGCGCTTCCGGGAAACTGGCCTCGACCTCGTCGAGCAGTGCCTGCCCGATCCCGCGCCTTTGGCAGTCCGGATGGACATAGAGCTGGTTCAGCAGGATGATTTTCGCATCGGCGGTGGCGGCGGCGAAAGCCATGCCGCCGATGCGCTTGCCATCATCGGCCACCAGGAATTCCGAATTCGACCGTGTCAGCCGCGAGCGGAGCGAAGCGATCGAGTGCCATTCATCGGTGATCTCGGTGACTTTGGCAGCGCCATAAATGGCGTCATAGGTCGCATGCCAGGTTTCCACCAGCAGCGTCCGCACGGCGGCAAGGTCGCGTTCACCTGCGGTGCGGACAAACACCGCCCTACTCGATGCCCAGCTTGGCCTTGACGAGGTCGTTGACGGCTTGCGGGTTGGCCTTGCCGCCGGTCGCCTTCATCACCTGGCCGACGAACCAACCGGCCATGCTCGGCTTGGCGCGTGCCTGTTCGACCTTGTCGGGGTTGGCTGCGATTACCTCGTCGACGGCCTTCTCGATGGCACCGGTGTCGGTGACCTGCTTCATGCCACGGCTTTCGACCAGTTGGCGCGGATCGCCGCCCTCGTTCCAGACGATCTCGAACAGGTCCTTGGCGATCTTGCCGGAGATGGTGCCATCCTTGATCAGGTCGATGACCGCCCCGAGCTGGTCGGGCGAAACCGGAGCGTTTTCAATGTCCTTGCCCGCCTTGTTCAGTTGTCCGAGCAGATCGTTGATGACCCAGTTGGCGGCCAGCTTGCCGTCGCGGCCGGCGGCCACCTTCTCGAAATAGTCGGCGATCGACTTTTCCGACACCAGGATCGAAGCGTCATAGGTCGAGAGACCCAGCGACGCGATCAGCCGCGCCTTCTTGTCGTCGGGCAGTTCCGGCAATTCCTTGGCCAGCGCATCGACATAAGCCTGGTCGAATTCCAGCGGCAGAAGATCCGGATCGGGGAAATAGCGGTAGTCGTGCGCCTCTTCCTTGGTGCGCATCGAGCGCGTCTCGCCCTTGACGGCGTCGAACAGCCGCGTCTCCTGAACGATCTTGCCGCCATCCTCCAGAATGGCGATCTGCCGGCGCGCCTCATAATCGATGGCCTGGCCGATGAAGCGGATCGAGTTGACGTTCTTGATCTCGCAGCGCGTGCCAAACTCGCCGCCAGGCTTGCGCACCGATACGTTGACGTCGGCGCGCATCGAGCCTTCGTCCATGTTGCCGTCACAGGTGCCGAGATAGCGCACGATGGTGCGCAGCTTGGTGACATAGGCCTTGGCTTCGTCGGCTGAGCGCATGTCGGGCTTGGAGACGATCTCCATCAGCGCCACGCCGGAGCGGTTTAGATCGACATAGGACATGGTCGCATGCTGGTCGTGCATCGACTTGCCGGCATCCTGCTCCAGATGCAGCCGCTCGATGCCGACCTCGATATCCTCGAATTCGCCCTGGCGGTCCGGGCCGACTGAAACGATCACTGTGCCTTCGCCGACGATCGGCTGCTTGAACTGCGAGATCTGGTAGCCCTGCGGCAGGTCTGGATAGAAGTAGTTTTTGCGGTCGAAGACCGACTTGTGGTTGATCTGCGCCTTCAGCCCGAGGCCGGTGCGGATCGCCTGCTTGACGCATTCCTCGTTGATGACCGGCAGCATGCCCGGCATCGCCGCATCGACCAGGCTGACATTGGCATTAGGCGGCGCGCCGAAGGCGGTCGAGGCGCCCGAAAACAGCTTTGCTTCCGAAGTGACCTGCGCATGGACCTCGAGGCCGATGATGATCTCCCAGTCGCCGGTTGCGCCGGAAACAAGGCGCTTGGCGTCGGGCGTGCGGGTGTCGATGAGGGACATTGTGGCCTGCGTATTGGAACTGCGGATAATGCGTTTCGCATATTTTGGTGTGCAACTTCGCTAGTGCAAACAGCCAAAAGAGACAAGCGCCCAAAAAACACAAGCGCAAAGCCACGGACTGGCCTTTTCAGCCGCGTTCGCCTATAGGACGTCCATTCTAATGGAGAGTGGATGTCCACTTACGCTCAGTCCCGGTAAGGCCCTGACCTCCTGGCGAGGCAGGGCAGAAAACCTGAAACCCCGTGCCGCGAAGCTTCGCGGCGGCGGCATTTTTTGTTTTCCCGGAAAACTCTCACATGGATATTTCGCGCACTGAACAGCGCATCCTGCACCTGCTCGCGCAGGGCGGACGCATTGAAATCGAAAAGAACGAGAAGCAGCGGATCGCCTCCGTCAAATGCCTGACCCGCGACGGCTGGCACTATCCGGACGTCGATCTCGACATGTTTCGAAAGCTGAAGCGGAAGAAGGCGGTTTCTTCGTCGGGAGGCGGCCCCTACCGCATCACTCGGCGCGGGCTCGCACTCGTCCGCTCCGAACTCGACAACAGGTAAACCACGGCTCCGCCGATCGGTTCTCCGGCCGGCGGTTCGCCTCACCGCTCAGGCGGTGGCGATGTAGGCCCTGATCTCGTCGGCCTCGCGCTCGACATCCTCGATGCGACGCTTGACCACGTCGCCGATGGACACGATGCCGTCGAGCATGCCGTCCTTCTCCACCGGCAGATGGCGGAAGCGGCCTCGGGTCATGATCTCCATCACCTCGTTGACGGTGTGGTTTTCGTTGCAGATCTTCACCTTCGGCGTCATCGCCGAACGCACGGCGATATCCAGCGCGGCTCCACCTTCGCGAGCGACAACCCGGACGATGTCGCGCTCTGACAGGATGCCGACGATCTTGCGATCGCCATTGGTGATGACCAGCGCACCGATCTTGTGCTCTGCCAGGATGCGGATGGCTTCGCTCAGCTTTTCGTTCGGCCCGAGCGTCAACACGTCATGGCCTTTTCTCTCGAGAATTGCCTTAACCGTCATGGCGTCCTCCTCTGCTTTGCCTGCCGGTTCCTGCCCCGACCGGCCTTCACGTAAGAGTGAACATCGTGCGCCGTGATCGGTTGCATTTCAAGTGCGGTGGTCGGTCGTCTCCCACTCGGGCGCCTGCCACCGCCTGTCGAACCAGCGCAGGCCGAAGAAGCCGGCGACAAAGCCGCCAATATGGGCCTCCCAGGCGATCTGGCCGTCTGCCCCCGGGGCAAAACCGAGCAGGCCGGTGGCGAGATTGATGACCATCCACATGGCGAGGAAGATCACGACACCGCGCAAGCGCAATACGAATGCGATCGGCAGCACAGGGCCGGCGAAGGCGGCCTTGCCGGCCGAACGGTCGGTGCGGAAGCCAAAACGCGCCGCAGCCCCCATCATGCCGGAGATCGCACCGGAAGCCCCGACCAACGGCGCCTCACCATAAGGATGCACCGCCCAGAAAAGCGCGACCGAAGCCAACCCGGTTGCGGCAAAGAACAGCGCGAACCACAGCGTCCCCAGACGGTTTGCCAATGGTGAACCAAATGCGGCGAGCCACACCATGTTGATGGCGATATGGGCAAAGCCACCATGCATGAAGGCGTAGGTGAAGGGCCGCGAAAACAGGAACCAGTCGAAGCCGTATTGCCCGGTGTAGAGAACGGGGATGAAGGCCCCATCATACAGCAATGTCATCTGCTGGGATTCGCTCAACACATATTGCTGCAACAGATAGACCATGACGCAGATGCCGATCACCGCCAGCACGACGGGCGGCAGGTTGAACACCGGCTCGCGCCGTCGTGGCGGCGCGTCGTCCATCTGTTCCGTGTCCGAAGGATTTACCGGTTCGCTCATGCGCATCTGATCCATGAATTCCTGCGCGTCCTTTAGAGCAAGGATGCCCGGGTTGGAACAATTCTGTTTTCTCAAACAGCGAACGCCCGGCACCGCATCGTCTTCATTTGCTACGAAACCGAAAGGAAGCGAAGCGGAAATGCTCCGGGATTTGGTAAACTCGCAATCAGCGTTCTCGGAAGCGACGGCCCCCCTCCCTAGAATGCGGCCAACTTCAAAGGGGTCTCCACATGATCAAGCATATACTTTCGCTGGCGGCAGCCGCCGGCATTGCCAGTCTCGCCACCGCTGCTTCGGCGCAGGGCATATCCGGCGCGCCGGCACCCTTCGACAAGGGCGGCGTCAAGATCGCCGTCGTCAGCTTCCTCGGCTCCGGTGACTGGCTCCAGGCATTCGAGGCCGGCGTGAAGCGCCAGGCCGATGCGCTCGGTATCGAGGCCAACATCTCGCAGGCGCGCAACGACATAAACACCGAGCGGCAGTTGATCCAGCAGGCGATCAATCTCGGCGTGCAAGGCATCATCATCAACAACGGCCAGCCCGAAGCCATCAAGGACGTCGCACAGGCAGCGCTTGATGCCGGCATTCCAGTGGTGGCCTACGACACCAACCTCGACAACCCCAAGATCCCGCAGGTCGAGCAGTCCGATGCCGACATGGCGCGCCTCGTGCTCGACCAGGCGGTCAAGGACCAGGGCGAGAAATTCGACGGAGGCGTCCTCTATGTCGCCGGCTTCGCACCGCTCGACCGCCGCTATGCGGTGTGGAAGGATTTCGGCAAGAAGTACCCAGGCATCAAGGAAGTCGCCACCTGGGGCGTGGTCAACGACACCGTTGCCGCTTCGGTCGCCGACCAGACCAAGGCCGTGCTCACCGCCAACCCGACGCTTTCGGTCGTCTTTGCGCCATGGGACGAGTTCGCGCGTGGTGTAAAGCTCGCCATCGATGAGCTTGGCGTGGCCGACAAGGTGAAGATCTACGGCGTCGACATCTCGACCTCGGACATCCAGGCCATCCTCGAACCGAACAGCCCATGGGTGGCGACGGCGGCAACCAACCCCGCCGTGGTTGGCGAGGCTTCGGTGCGCGCTCTGGCCCAGCTGATCGCCGGCCAGGATCCCGGCCATTCGGTGCTGATCCAGCCGACGCTCGTCACCAAGAAGGACCTCGTCGACAACAACATCAAGACGATCGAGGACCTGCAGGCAAAATTCCCGGCCTTCAAGGACAGCGATGCCGCAAAGGCACCGTGGATTCCGGCGACGAATTGAGCTCCAGCGCCTTCCTTCACAAAATCAGCGACCCAAACAATCATCCCCCGGCCTGACCGGGGGATGATTGTACCGGCATCTGCGACGCCGCCCGTTGCGACAGCAATGTGCGCCGGCCCGACCTTTCGAAAGACGATCATGAGTTCTGTCCCTAGCCCCGACTATTCCAGAAACATGCGCCTGATCGGTCATTCGGACCAGGGCGGGCGGCCGGACGGATTGCAGGTGATGGTGCATCGCGGCTTCGCCTATGTCGCGCATCCCTGGTCTCAGGGTTTCTCCATCATCGATGTGCGCGATCCCAAAAATCCAGGCGGAACCGTGTTCGTGCCCGCGCCGCCGAATACCTGGACGATCCATCTGCAGACGCATGAGGATCTGCTGCTGGTCGTCCATGCGCGCGACCTGTTCGCCGACGCCGCCTTCGCCTTCGACGAGAAGGTCTACTACACCACGTCGATCGGCGAGACGATCGGTACCGCGTCCGGTTCGGGCGCGGCACGGACCTGGTCGGCCGGCATGGCCATCTACGACATCTCGAAGCCGACGCAGCCTCGCCAGATCGGCTTCTTCCCGGTCGACGGCATCGGCATTCACCGCATCTGGTATGTCGGCGGGCGCTACGCCTATGTCTCGGCGCTTCTCGACGGCTACAGCGACTACATCCTGCTCACCGTCGATCTTCAGGACCCGGCACGGCCAGTCGAGGCCGGCCGCTGGTGGATTCCGGGCATGCATCTCGCCAGCGGCGAGACACCCGGCTGGGCTGACGGCCGCCGCTATGCGTTGCATCATGCGGTCGTCGAGGGCGATACCGCCTATGCCTGCTGGCGCGACGGCGGGTTGACCGTCCTCGATGTCGCCGACCCTGCCCTGCCGAGACTGATCAGCCACAGGAACTGGTCGCCGCCTTATGGTGGCGGCACGCATTCGGCGCTGCCGCTGCTCAAACGCGGCCTGCTCATCGTCGCCGACGAGGCCGTGCTCGACCATGAGGAGGATGGGCGCAAGCTCACCTGGATCTTCGATATACGCGATCCGGCGAACCCGGTTTCGATCTCGACCCTGCCGACCCCGGACGAGACCGATTACACCGCCAAGGGCGGACATTTCGGTCCGCACAATCTGCACGAGAACCGGCCGGGCAGCTTTGTGTCAGACACGCTGATCTTTGCAACCTACCAGAATGCCGGCGTGCGCGTTTTCGACATCTCCGATCCCTATCGCCCAAAGGAGACCGGGGCACTGGTGCCGCCGGCTCCCAGCCGCATGGTGGACAAGCGTCCGAACCGGCCGCAAGTGATCCAGTCGACCGACGTGTTCGTCGACGCCAACGGCATCGTCTATTCGCCGGATTACAATGCCGGACTGGCGATCATGGAATATGGCGGCTGACAAATTACGACCGTGCCCCGCTGCCCTGCTTGCCTTTCCCAGTTCTCACTCAACCTGTAACCGGCTGAACCAATTGTCCCTCACCGCTGCCCCCATTGCCGTCGCTGTCGCCGGGATCGAAAAATCCTTTGGACCGACGCGCGCGCTCGCCGGGGCTGACCTTTCCGTGGCAGCCGGAGAGGTGGTGGCGCTGATGGGCGCCAATGGCGCAGGCAAATCGACGCTGGTGAAAATCCTTTCAGGCTCGCATGTACCCGACGCCGGAACGATCAAGCTGGGCGGCAAGATCGTCGCCTTCGCCTCGCCCAGCGCCGCCAAGGTCGCCGGCATCGCCACTGTCCACCAGGCGACAGATCAGGCCGGGGCTGCGGGACTGACGGTCGCCGAAAATCTCCTGCTCGACGAACTTTGCCAGCCGGGTGGAAGCTTCTTCGTCTCGGCCGGGTCGATCCGCAAGCGCGCACGCACTATTGCGGCGCTGATCGATCTCGACCTGCCGCTCGACCGCGACTTCGTCGACCTGCGGCCGGCGGAGCGGCAATTGATCGCCATCGCCCGCGCCGTCGCTGCCAACGCTTCCGTCCTCATCCTCGACGAGCCGACATCCAGCCTCTCGGCCACGGAAGCGGACCGGCTTTTCGCCATCATCCGGCGGCTGCGCGCGGGGGGCATGGCAATCCTCTACATTTCGCACAGGCTTGGCGACCTTGCCGCCATCGCCGACCGCGCCGTGGTCATGCGCGGCGGTCGCATCGTCGGCGCCTTTGCCAAACCGATCGATTTCCCGGCCGCCGTTGCGGCCATGATCGGGCGAACGCTGGAAGCCGCTACCCATGACGGCGAGACGTCGACGGCCCCAATCATCGCCTCCATCAAGGGCGCCCAACTGATTCCCGGTGCGAGGCCTTTCGATCTCGATCTGCGCTCCGGCGAGGTCGTCGCGCTGACCGGCACGCTTGGCTCGGGCAAGAGCCGGCTGCTGCGCGCGCTTTTTGGTCTGGAAACGCTGGCGCAAGGCAGCTTCGTGCTCGATGGAAAACCGTGGCTTTCCAACGGGCCGGCGCGATCGATCGAAAACGGCGTCTTCATGGTCGCCGAGGACCGCTGGGCGTCGTCGCTGCTGCCGCCCGAAGTTCCCGGCGCCTCGATTGCCGGAACGATTGCCCTGCCGCATCTGCGACGCTGGTTTCCGGGCGGCCTGCTGCGGGTCGCGCGCGAGCGCAAGGTTGCCGCCGAGGCGATCGCCCGGCTCGGCATCAAGGCGCGCGGCCCCGATGACACGCTAGACGAGCTTTCCGGCGGCAACCAGCAGAAGGTCGTGCTCGCCCGATGGCAGGCGGCACCTTGCCGTCTGCTGCTGCTCGACGAGCCCTTCCAGGGTGTCGACATCGGCGCCCGCGCCGACCTGATCGCCGCAATCCGAAACAGTCAGAGCGGTTCCGCCACGCTGATCGCGACGAGCGATACCGAAGAAGCGCTGGAGGTTGCCGACCGCATCCTCGTCATGCGCGATCATTCCCTTCACGAGGCCGGCGACGGCCATGGCTCGCTGACCGACCAGATCGGCAAGGTCGAGAGCCAAAAGGCCGGAGAGCATCGATGACGAACCCGACGACGGTCCAGCAGGCCGCCCAACGCACATCGCTTTTCCGCGAAACGCGCCGTTACGCGCTGTTCGTGCTGCTGGCGCTGATGGTGATCGGCTTCTGGTACGCGCAGCCCGCCTTCATCCGCTCGGCCAACCTGTTCTCCATCCTGCAGGCGGTTTCGGTCGTGGCGATCCTCGGCGTCGGGGTCTCGATCACGATGTCGGCCGACGGCTTCGATCTCTCGGTGGGCAGCATCGCCGCCTCGTCGGTGATGGCGGCAAGCTATGCCATGGTCGTCTGGCAGCTGGACGCGGCCCAGACCATGGGGCTGGTCTTGCTGATGGGCACCTTCATCGGCCTCCTGAACGGGCTGCTGATTGTCCGCGTCGGCGTCCCCGATCTTCTCGCCACGCTGGCGACGATGTTCCTGCTCGCCGGCCTGCAGTTGATCCCGACGGGCGGCCGCTCGATCACCGCCGGCATGGTGCTGCCCGACGGCTCGTCCGTACCCGGCGCTTACGATCCGGCTTTCCTGATCCTCGGCCGGTCGCGGCTCTTCGACACCGTCCCCCTGTCTGTCGTGGTCATGGCGGTCGTCGCCCTGCTCGCCTGGTTCCTGATGGAGCGTACGCGCTGGGGACGCGTCTTCTATGCGATCGGTGGCAACGAAACGGCCGCGCATCTTTCCGGCGCGCCGACCAAGGCATATCGGCTCTGGGCCTATATCCTGTCCGGCACGCTTGCTTCGTTGGGAGGGCTGATCGTCGCTTCGCGTGTCGGCCGCGGCGACGTCTCGGCCGGCAACTCGCTTCTGCTCGATGCGGTGGCGGCCTCGCTGATCGGCTATGCCGTGCTCGACAAGCGTCGCCCGCATGTGATCGGCACGGTGGCCGGCGCAATCTTCGTCGGCGTCCTCCTGAACGGCCTCACCATGCTGAACGCGCCCTATTACACCCAGGACTTCGTCAAGGGCGTCGTGCTGGTTGGCGCTCTGGCGCTGACCTTCGGCCTGGGGAAGAAGCGATAGTTCACACCGGTGCAAGCGCACTCTCCCCTCCTTCGCAGCGAACGAGGGAGGGGAGAAAAAAGATCAGTTGGTGGGGATCCAGCTTGCGGTTGCCGCATCGCTCTGGCCGAAAGCGGGCAGCTTGGCATCGAGATCCTCGATCGTCTTGATGCCGTTCTTGCGCAACTCCTCCTGTGTCAGCAGAACCGGTTTGACGACGATGTTGTGGCCGGGATCCTCCCCCGCGATCAGCTTTGCCGCCGCGCGAACCGAAACCGCGCCGACGACGGCCGGATTGGTGGCCGCTGTGGCAACCCATGGGCTGCCGTCGGCGGTGATCTCGGTGATATCGGCCGTCGACACATCGGCCGAATAGATCTTCACCTTGTTCGAGATGCCGAGCTCGTCGGTGGCGAGTTTCACGCCGCGCGCGAACTCGTCGTAAGGGGCAAAGACGACACTGATGTCGGGATTGGCCTGGAACGCCGCCTTGGTCTGGTCGGCTGTCGACACGGCGGTCGTGTCGTTGACCGTTCCCCAGCGTGCTTTCTCGACAACGCCGGGATTGGCCTTCTTGGTCTCCTCCCAGATTTCGTTGCGGCGGTCGAGCGGCGCAAAGCCGGCAACGTAGACATAGCCGGCCTGAAACGAGGTGCCGTTGTCCTTGAGCGCCTGGCCAAGCGACGCCTTGGCAAGCTCGTGATCGGACTGCTCGACCTGCGGGATTTTCGGGTTGCCGAGATCGACGTCGAACGCGACGACCTTGATGCCCGCGTCGAGCGCCTTCTGCGCGACATCCTTCAACGCTTCCGGCTGGCCATGATCAATAATGATCGCCTGCACACCGAGATTGATCGCCTGTTCGATCTGGTCACGCTGTGCTGCCGCATCCTGGCGTCCGGAAAAGACGGTGAGATCGATATCGAGCGCTCGAGCCTGTTTCGTGGCGCCGGCCTGATAGGCTTGGAAGAAGTCGCCGGCCGAGATGAAGGTGACGAGTGCCACTTTCACGCCGCCCTTGTTGAAAGGCGCGGGAGCGCCCGCAATTCCGGCGGCGTGAGCCAACCCGGCCGGAACGGTGCAGGCGAGCAGGCTGGCGGTGATCAGTCCAAGAATGGAAGTCTTCATGAAGGGTCCCCAGGAAAAACGCGCTGACAAGGCACGTCTCCGGACCGCGGGATCGCCGCCGTCGCGCCTTGGGCAGCGAATTCGCAAGAGTACAGCGGCAGCGGAACCCTCCGGAACGCAGATTTTTCTCTTTCGAAGCGCGTCGTTGGCAAATGTTGCCGCTGGGGCTCGCGATCGACGATGCCGTGTATCGGGATGGTTGCCAGCACTGTCGGCAAGCAGAAATGCACGCCCGCCGTTAACCCCGAATCGCCTGGCGCGAATCAAAAAAGAAGCCGTTCAAGGTTTCCCTTGAACGGCCGGTCGAGCCCCCTGCTCCCCTAAAACTCTGACTGAAGTGCTGCCGATCGTCGCGAAACGACCGCTTCTGGAGTGGTTTTTGTGTGCCACGGGGCTCGCTTCGGCGCAACGTAAACCACTTGTTAACCTTAACGGCCCCGACCCGTGAACAAGTGTTAACGACGCTGGCACGCTTCCTGCTCCGCAACGCATGTAGGTCATCGGAGGGCGCCCTTCTGTTCACCGATGGGACATCAGACGACAGATTGCGCGGAGCAGCATAGTATGAACCAGAATGGATCGATCACGCTGTTCCAATATTGGAACCGTCTGCGTGATGGACGCCCTGCCCCGAAGCGTTCGGAGGTCGAACCGGCCGACATCAAGTCGCTGCTGGCCGACACCTTTATCCTGGAACGTGACACGCGCGGACAGGCCGTATTCCGGCTGGCCGGCACAAGGCTTTGCGCCTGCTACGGCCGCGAGCTCAAGGGGTTTTCCTTTCCATCGCTGTGGCGCGAGAAGGACCAGCGGCTCGTCTCGCGCCTGATCCATGGCGTCTTCGAGCAGAAATCGGTCGTGCTCATCAGCTATGAGGGCTTCAGCCGCAACGGGCGTTCCAACAAGTTCGAACTGCTTGCCCTGCCACTGGACGGCGGCGTCGAAAATCCGCGCTGCCTGGGCGTCATCAGCGCCGTGGAGAAACCCTTCTGGCTGGGTGCCGATCCGATCACCGATGCGTTGATCGATTCGATACGCGTCATAGATCCGGAGAAGGAGCTTCTGAACAATCGCCCGGCGATCGATGTTCCCTCGCTCGCTCCCGATGAACTTGGGACACCCGAGACGATCTCGGCGCTCGGCCGGGCGCGCCGCATCCGCCATCTCGTCGTCTTCGATGGGGGGCGCGAGGAATAGTCCGCTGTTTTAAGACCTGATGCACGTCGCCCAAAACTGCGCGGCGGTTTTGGCGCAACGGCCTGCAAAAAGGAAAACGCCGGAGCGCCCGCTTTTCCCCTTTGTTAACCCGCTTTGTTGTACTTCTCTGATGAAGTTCCTCGCATCGGCGCGTGGGATGCCAAACGGGGTGTAGGCAGTCATGAGGTCAGCGGCGGTCGACTACGCGCCGTCCCAAGCTGAAAGGCGTAACTTTCAGCGCGTCCGGGTTAAAATTTACGGACGCTTCATGCTGGAAGACCGCACCGAACACCCCTGCCAGGTCGTCGACATGTCACCGGGCAATGTCGCGTTTCGCACCGACCGCATCGGCATGCCTGGCGAAAAAATCATCGCCTACATCGATCATATCGGCCGCATCGAAGGTGTCGTCACACGCACCTTGCAAGACGGTTTCGCGATGACCGTCATCGCGTCGGATCGCAAGAAGGACAAGCTGGCCGCGCAATTGACCTGGCTCGCCAACAAGCATGAACTCGACCTGCCGGAAGATCGCCGCCACGAGCGCGTCGCGCCGCGCAATCCGACAAGCGTGCTGCAGCTCACCGACGGCCGCCAGTACCAGTGCCGCATCATCGACCTTTCGCTCTCCGGCGCCGCGGTCGAGATCGACGTCAAACCGGCGATCGGCATACAGGTCATGCTTGGCACCATGCGCGGGCAGGTCGTGCGTCATTTCGAGGACGGCGTCGCCATCGAATTCGCTGTGATCCAGCGCCCCGAAACGCTCGATTCCGAATTCAATACGCCACGCGCCTGAGCAGGCCCGACAGCAACACTCCAGGAACCGGCCCTTGCGGCCGGTTTTTTGTTTTTGACGCCATGACATGCTTCGGCCGCTCTTGGCGGGGCCTGGGAGCCCTCCGCGCTCGAGTTGGAAGCCTCAAGATCCAAACGAATTAATACTCAAATGATTCAAATTTTACGTTTATTCTATTGGAGTTTTACTCAATATCTACTCCGCGCTTTTGCGTCAAATAAATCCACATGTGGCAATGTCTCCTTCGAACGGGGAGACTACAACAATGAAGAAAACGAGGGGCAAGCTGTTGCTGGTGGCAATGGCGATGCAGCTTTCCGCTTGGGGATCAGCATATGCCGCGGGACCGGCCTATATGCACACCGGCGGACGCACCACCCAGCCTGTTGGTCATTATGAGTTCTGCCAGCGCAGTCCTGGCGAATGCAGCGAACGGACCCTCAGGGGTGCGCCGGTCGAACTGACCCGCAAACTGTGGGCGACGATCGTCAACATCAACAATTCGGTCAACACCCGCATCAAGCCGCGCACCGACATGGAAAACTACGGTGTCGAGGAATATTGGGCCTATCCGGCCAATGGCTATGGCGATTGCGAGGATTACGCGCTGGAAAAGCGCCGCGAGTTGATGGATGCGGGCGTCCCCGCCGGCAATCTGCTGATGACGGTGGCGCGCCAGCCGAATGGCGACGGCCACGCCGTGCTGACCGTGCGCACGAGCCTCGGAGAATTCATCCTCGACAATCTGGAAACCAAGGTCCTGTCCTGGACGGACACCGACTACACCTATCTTAAGCGCCAGTCGGACCAGAATTCCGGCGTTTGGGTGACGATCAATGACGGCCGCTCCGACGCGGTCGCCAGCGTCCGCTAAAACAGAGATCAAGCGCGCCGCATGAATGCAAGGCGCTTCAGGAGAAACCCGGTCGAGTCCCCACCCTGTCTC